>JAGQZA010000165.1 GCA_020435805.1 Flavobacteriaceae bacterium | reverse complement strand
GGTTGGCACTACCAAACTGGCGTTGGATATTTTTAACGAAGACTACATTCATTTTTATTCCGAAGAGAAACAAATTATCTCCACTTTTGACCGTACCCAACTCATTCGGGTGATTACCAATTTGGTAAAAAACAGCATCCAAGCTATTGAAAAGAAGAATCCTGAAAAACCCCGAATTGAAGTGCGCGTTTTTTCAGAAAATAAACACATTTTCATTACGGTGTCAGACAATGGTACCGGAATTTCAGAAGATAATAAAACCAAGGTTTTTGAACCCAAATTCACCACAAAATCCAGCGGTATGGGATTAGGTTTGGCTATGGTAAAGAACATTGTGGAAACTTACAAAGGAAGCATATCGCTTCAATCGGTAGAAGGAAAAGGCACTACTTTTACTGTTTCTATCCCTCAAAACTAATCGGTTTTTTAGTACCTTTAATTTTTCCAATTTTTCAGAAAATGAAAGTAAAAGAATACACCCATATTTTGGTTGATTATAACGAAGGAGTTACTGTAATTACCATTAACAGACCTTCTAAATTAAATGCCTTAAACATAGAAACCATTAAAGAGCTTCACAAGGCTTTTAAACGTGCCGAAAAACATAAAGAAACGAAAGCCATTATTGTCACGGGAAGCGGCGATAAGGCTTTTGTCGCCGGAGCAGACATAAGTGAGTTTGCCGATTTTTCAATCAGTCAAGGGGAACGACTCGCTAGTGAAGGACAGGCACTCCTATTCGACTTCGTCGCCTATCTCTCCACACCGGTCATTGCCGCCATTAATGGTTTTGCGCTGGGTGGCGGCTTAGAGCTTGCTATGGCGGCGCATTTCCGAATTGCAAGCGACAATGCCAAGATGGGCTTACCCGAAGTTTCATTAGGAGTTATCCCCGGCTATGGTGGCACGCAACGTTTACCGCAGCTTATTGGCAAAGGCCGTGCTATGGAATTGATCATGACCGCCAGCATGATCGATGCACAACAAGCTTTGCAAATGGGATTGGTAAATTATGTCACCACGCAAGAGGAGTTGCTGCCTTTAGCGCATAAGTTAGCCGATAAAATTAAACGAAATTCCTCAGTGGCTATTGCCGCCGCTATTGAAGCCATTAACGCTGGTTTTGATGTGAGCGAAAATGGATTTGATGCTGAAATTACCGCCTTTGGAAAGTGCTTTGGCACGGCAGATTTTGTAGAAGGTACGCAAGCATTTTTAGAAAAACGAAAGCCGAATTTTCCAGGGAAATAATAATTTGGAATATTTCCATTTCTTATAGGAATAATTCCTATAAATAAATTAACTTTGAAGCAACCCTTCAAAGTTTTTTATGTCCCAATCTATCAAAGGCCGCGGTGCCCAAAAGCAAGTACACAATCGTTTTTTTGAACTGCATCAAGAAACTTTAGACGACTTCCTTAACTTTTGTGAAAAAGAAGGCGAGGAAGCCGATACCAACAAAACCAAATACATTGATGTTTTCCCTAAAACTTTTGTTAACAAAGTAGAGAGCCCGGATATAGGCATGGGGTTTTCTGCCAATCCCTATCAAGGGTGTGAACATGGCTGTGTGTATTGTTATGCGCGCAATAGCCACGAATATTGGGGGTACGGAGCCGGATTGGATTTTGAACGAAATATTCTTGTAAAAAGAAATGCTCCTCAATTACTGGAAGAAAAACTTCGAAGTAAAAACTGGCAGGGAGACACCATTGTTTTTTCAGGAAATACCGATTGTTACCAACCCATTGAACGAAAACTGGAAATTACCCGAAACTGCTTGAAAGTGATGTTCCAATGGAAAAACCCAACCGGAATTATCACTAAAAACTCCCTCATTTTAAGGGATCTGGACATTTTACAGGAAATGGCAAAATATCAAATAATTGCCGTGAATATTTCCATTACCTCGCTACAAGAAGAAACTCGAAGACTATTGGAGCCTAGAACCTCAAGTATTAAAAACAGGCTAAAAACCGTAGAAGAACTTTCCAAAAACAATATCCCTGTAAATGTGATGATGGCTCCTATTATTCCTTCATTAAATAGCCACGAAATACTCCCCTTGATACAAACTGTTGCTTCTCTGGGAGCAAAAAGCATAGCACATACCGTGGTAAGATTAAACGGGCAAATAGCTACTATTTTTGAAGATTGGGCCAGAAAATCCATTCCAGATAAAGCCGAACGTATTTTAAATCAAATTGCCGAATGCCACGAAGGAAAATTGAATGACAGCCGGTGGGGAAAACGCATCAAAGGTGACGGAAAGATTGCGCAACAAATTGCCGATACCGTAGCGTTGGGTAGAAAAAAATATATGAAAAATCTATCTATGCCAAAATTAGATTCCTCGCATTACCTAAAACTAAAAAACCCCCAAACAAGTTTATTTTAAACAATTTTTCCTTTTATCACCGTTTCAATTTTATCTATCAAAGTTTCGTGTTCAAAATCTGAAACCTTGATAGCCGGATGTACCAAAAAAGTAAGTTTCACAAACATGGGAATAGGAAACATCCCATAACGTTGCAATTTCCAGGAATTGTTTATGGAGATAGGTAAAACAAAAGCATCCGGAGCATGTTCAAATAAAGTTATAAGCCCCGATCTTCTAAATGGTTTGGGAACTCCATCACGACTACGAGTGCCTTCAGGGAAGATAACCAAACTTCTGTTGTATTTTGAAATATATTCAGCACCCTTTTTTATAGCAGCTGTGGCTTGTTTTGGGTTTTTCCGATCGATTAATACCGATCCCCCTTTTCGCAAATTATAGGAAACCGTAGGGATTCCTTTCCCTAATTCCATTTTGGAAATAAACTTTGGATGAATTTTCCGAAGAAACCAAATAATAGGAGGAATATCCCATAAACTTTGATGGTTTGAAACAATAATGATAGGAACATTTTTAGGTATTTTATCCAAAATGGCGAATTTAAAAGTGGTTCCCAAAACATGTAGAAACAACACCATAAGGCCGTTGGCCCAATCTACCATTTTTTTATGCGCATGATACCCAAAAAGGGGTAATGAAATTCGCTGAAGGACATCAAAAATAACCAGTATAAGCCCAAAAAGGATGAAGAAAAGGATAGAGAAAGGATAGCTAACTATTTTTTGAAGGATCTTCATGGCTATAAAAATAAAAAAACCGCTTCAAAAGAGAGCGGTTTAATTTTGTTGTTTCTTGATTAAATTAACAGTATTCGTCAAAGGCACTTTTCAGGTTTTCGGCAATCACTTCGGCGCTTCTTCCTTCAATATGGTGTCTTTCCAACATGTGTACTAATTCGCCATTTTTAAACAATGCCATAGAGGGTGAGCTAGGAGGGAAAGGCACCATTAAGGCTCTTGCCGCATCCACAGCTTCAAAATCTACTCCGGCAAATACGGTTACCAATCGATCTGGTGTTTTAGCATTTTGTAAAGATATTCTCGCTCCCGGTCTTGCATTTGCTGCTGCACAGCCGCAAACAGAGTTAACCACGACAAGGGTTGTTCCGTCTTGATTAATAGCTTCATCAACTTCATCTGCTGTAAATAATTCGGTAAAACCAATACGGGTCAAGTCTTCTCTCATGGGTTTTACCAAGGCTTCTGGATACATATTCTTAAATTTAAGTGTAACAATTTTGGGGCAAAGATAACCAATTCCCCGATGATACATATTAATCTATTCATAACACTTTTAAGAAAATGGTATCTTTGTCATCCTTTTCTAACGTCTTTAAAAAAGCATGATTCGTTGGCTATTGGCCCTTTTGGGCTTTTCATTTTTTAGGTTTCCGGGAGCGATACTAGGGTTTCTTTTCGGAAGTATTTTAGACAATATGAACTCGGGAAAAACCAAAACGTCTCGTGGTCCTATTTTTCAGCAGTCAAGACAAGATGTTTCACCTGCGGATTTTGAGCTGAATCTGCTCTCTCTGGCTTCTTTAGTTATAAAAGCAGATGGTACGGTAAGCCAAAAAGAGTTGGACTACGTACGGCAGTATTTTGTGCAGGCCTACGGAAAAGAACGTGCCAATGCAACCTTTAAGGTCTTTAATGAAGTCATTAAAAAACGTGAAATTTCTGCTGCAAACATTTGTGCTTTATTACGGAATCGAATGCGCTACGAATCGCGATTGCAAATGCTTCATTTTTTATTCAGTATTGCACAAGCAGATGGCGTTGTTTCCAGCCCTGAAGTAAACGAAATTTCAAAAATTGCAGGACATTTGGGTATTCAGATGCGGGATTTTGAAAGTATTAAAGCCATGTTTTTCAAAAACCCGGATAGTGCCTATAAAATTCTGGAAATTGAACGTACCGCTTCGGTTTCAGAAATAAAAAAAGCCTACCGAGACATGGTAAAAAAATACCATCCCGATAAACTACAGCATATGGACGAGGTGTACCGCAAAGGTGCTGAAGATAAATTCCGAAAAGTACAGGAAGCCTACGAGCAATTGCAAAAAGAAAAAGGGTTTTAGTAAGGTTTTTTAAAAAACACTACCAATACAGAATGAAAATTTTAACTCCTCTTTTTATATTCTTGAGTTGTTCCACGATTCATTATAGTCAAGAGCATGTTAACACCAATAAGGGTGTCGCCATTGATGGTTATGATGTAATTTCTTATTTTGAAGGGAATGCTAAAAAGGGTAGTAATTTATTTATTTCAGAAATGGACGGAGTTGTGTACTGGTTTACCAATGAAGACCACCGGATGCAATTTGAAAAAGCACCTTTACAATATCTTCCGCAATATGGGGGTTTTTGTGCGTATGCTATGGGTAAAAGCGGCGAAAAAGTATCCATTAATCCTAAAGCCTATCTTGTTTCAGACGGAAAACTTTACCTTTTCTACAAAAATTTTGCTGTAAACACTTTGAAAAAGTGGCAAGATGAAAATACAGAAGCCCTTCAGAAAAAAGCAGATGAGTCTTGGGCTGCTATG
>JAGQZA010000164.1 GCA_020435805.1 Flavobacteriaceae bacterium | reverse complement strand
ACAAATACAATTGCAGTATTAGGTAGCAAACTATCTATTTTTTTAAAGCACTTTAATACAAACCCTAAGTCGCCAACGGCTAACACTTCATCAATAAGAAGAATATCGGGTTCCATTTGGGCAGCCACTGCAAAACCCAAGCGCACCTTCATCCCGCTACTGTAATTTTGCACGGGCATATCAATAAACTCTTCCAACTCGGCAAAAGCGATAATATTTTCTAGCTCCTTATCAATTTTTTCTTTGGTGAACCCCAAAATAGCCCCATTGTTATAAATGTTTTCACGCCCTGTTAAAATGGGGTTGAATCCTGCGCCCAATTCGATTAATGCTCCAACTCTTCCTTTTATGGTAATGGTTCCTGCATCGGGATAGATAAGCCCGTTGAGCATTTTTAACAAGGTAGATTTTCCAGCTCCATTATGGCCTATTAGCCCTAAACATTCACCCCGACGTAATTCAAAACTAATGTCTTTTACCGCCCAAAATTCTTTGGGACGCAACATACGTTCTTTTTTATTCCCACGAATACCACTAAAAAGGTCTTTCACCCCATACCAAAGACTTGTTTTAAGGTCTTTGCAGAACTTTTTAGACAGGTTTTCTACCTTAATTAAAACGGTATCTTCTATTCTTTCAACTGGCATTATTCAAAAATAAACTAACAACTAACTACTGCCTACTCTCTACTCCCTACTCCCTACTCCCTACTCTCTACTCTCTACTCTCTACTCTCTACTCTCTACCCCCTACTTCCTACTTCCTACTTCCTACTTCCTATTCCCTACTTCCTACTCCCTACTCCCTACTTCCTACTCCCTACTCCCTATTCCCCATTAACCACTCATGCGTTCTACCAAGATGGGCATGGAAATTCTATAAACAACCAAAGCCAAGAAAAACAATGGGATAGAAACAACCATAACCCCCATAAAATAAAGCACGTAAGTAGCTTCCATTCCGGTTAAAAAGTCTCTACCGGTAAGTATGATAGGAGTTAACGGATTCAGTAGCATGACTGTTTTTAAAATTCCCGATGAGGGGATGGCATAGACCACTGGGGTGGCATACATTAAAAATTGGAGCCCAATGGTAATAAATCTGGAAACATCTTTGTAAAGCATCCCCAAAGGAGTAATAAAAAGACCAACTGTAGTACCAAAAAAAATGGCTCCTAGCAGTATGAATGGAAAAAGTAACAAGCTATGATGATACCCTACCCCATACACAAAAACAAATACAACAAGCAAAATTATTTTAACCAAGCTGTTAAACAATAGCTTATACACTCCGGAAACAATAAGTGCTTCTTTCGGGAAATTTATTTTAGAGAGAATACTTTTAGCGCTCGTGGTAGTCAACATCGGGGCGTTAATGGCTTCTGTTAAAATAGACCACACAAGGGTTCCCGAAAGGGCATACACCGGATAAGGAATTCCGGTGGCACTTAACCGAACCGTACCCGAATTATTCAAAATAATCCAAACAAAGGCAGTAGCCAAAGGGGTCATAAAGGCCCATAAGATTCCAAAATACGACTGTCGGTAAGTGGCTTTTATATCGCGTATTGCCAATTGTTTCGATAAAAATCGGGAATGGTAGATATCCTGTAAACTGTCGCGTATCAATTTACCAAAATGAAGGTTATTCTCTTTTTGATAAACTTTTATTTCAGACTTCATCGGAAAAGATTTCTATTAGCGATTTGGAGATTACTGGGAACGAATATAGTGATAATTACGCTAAAGAAATTACCCATAAGAGGCTTACTTTACAATTCCACGTATTGAAGGTATTGTTTGAGAACAACCTTAGGCTTTATTCAAAAAAGCTTCCCATGTAATTTTCAATCCTTCGTGTACTGAAAATTGGGGTTGATAGCCCATAAGCTCTCCTGCCTTTGAAATAGCTGCCAACGAATCCCTAACATCGCCTTTTCGGGGAGGGCCATAGATAGCATCGATGCTTTTTCCGGAAGTAGTTTTTAAAGAACTCCAAAGCGAATTTAAGCTAATATGCTCTCCATAGGCAATATTAAAAACTTCGTTTACAGCTTCCTTTGGGGCAAAGAATGCCTTCACATTGGCTTGTACCGCATTTTCCACAAAGGTAAAGTCCCGTGTTTGCTCCCCATCGCCGTTAATAGTGGGAGAAACCTCATCTTTCAAAGCCTGCATAAATAAAGGAATGACCGCCGCATAAGCGCCTTTAGGACTTTGTTTGGGACCAAATACGTTAAAATAGCGCAGCCCAATGGTTTCTATGCCATAGGTTTTATAGAAAACATCGGCATATAGTTCGTTAACCAACTTGGTAACCGCATAGGGAGACAGTGGTTTTCCTATCACATCTTCTACTTTGGGTAACGATTTGCTGTCACCGTACGTAGAGCTTGAAGCGGCATAGACCATGCGCTGTACCGAAGGTGTTTCTTTTTGAGCAACCAACATATTCAAAAACCCTGATACATTTACTTCATTAGAAGTAATAGGATCATGAATGGAACGGGGGACACTTCCCAAAGCCGCTTGATGAGAAACATAATCAATTCCCTGCATGGCTTTTTTACACGTTTCAAGGTCACGAATATCACCTTCCATAAACTCGAATGCCGGGTGGGCTATAAATTCTGAAAGGTTTTCCTTAAAACCCGTAGCAAGATTATCCAGCACCCTTACTTTTCGGGCACCAAACGTTAACAGGTATTCAACTAAGTTAGTACCAATAAAACCGGCGCCGCCTGTGACAAGGAATGAGAATTTTGATAGCTCTTCAGAATGATAAGGGGTTGTGTACATTAGAGTCTCCCGTCTATTATTGATTGATCCAAAAAGGCTTTTACATCAAATATCACACTATTAGATGCTGAAAGTGCTTTTACATCCAATGCCTTAAACGCTTTATGAGCCACGGCTAAAATAATGGCATCGTATTCATTTACTAAAGCTGATTCCTTTGTTATTAAATTTTTCCCAAATTCGTGTTGTACCTCTTCCTCATTAGCCCAAGGGTCATGGATATCAACATTCAAATTGTATTTTTCCAATTCATTCACCACATCTATCACTTTACTATTGCGTATATCGGGGCAATTTTCTTTGAAGGTAATTCCCAGAACCAACACGTTTCCACCCTTTACTTTGCATTCCTTCTGAATCATCAACTTTACCACTTCATGTGCCACATAGCTCCCCATACCATCATTCATTCGGCGTCCGGCCAAAATAATTTCAGGATTATACCCCTCTTCCATCGCCTTTTGAGCTAAGTAATAGGGGTCCACGCCTATACAATGCCCACCTACCAATCCGGGAGAAAATTTTAAGAAATTCCACTTAGTTCCGGCCGCTTCCAATACCGCCTGAGTATCAATTTGTAAAAGGCGAAATATTTTAGACAGTTCATTCACAAACGCAATATTAATGTCACGCTGCGAATTTTCAATCACTTTAGCGGCTTCGGCAACTTTAATAGAAGGAGCTAAATGCGTTCCCGCCGTAATAACACTTGCATATAAATCATCTACATATTTTGCGGCTTCGGGAGTAGAACCCGAAGTTACTTTCAAAATTTTAGTAACGGTATGCTCTTTGTCTCCGGGGTTAATACGCTCGGGAGAATATCCTGCAAAAAAATCTTCATTAAACGATAGTCCTGAAAATTGCGCTAAAATGGGCACACAAATATCTTCGGTAACACCGGGATACACGGTAGATTCATAAATAACCACATCACCCTTTTTTAATACCTTACCTATGGTTTCACTGGCCTTTTCTAAGGGGGTTAATACCGGTTGGTTATGCTTATTGGTTGGGGTAGGCACCGTAACTATATACACCGAAGCGGAGGTTAAAGCTGCTGCATCACTGCTTACTTTTAGTCCATTTTCTGAAGCGTTAAGAGCCTCCTGCAATGCTTCATCTTCCACTTCCAAGGTATAGTCTTTACCCTGTTGCAGTTCTGCCACACGTTTTTTATTAATGTCAAAACCAATAACACGGTATTTTTTTGCAAAGGCAACAGCTAACGGGAGGCCCACATAGCCAAGACCTATAATTGCAATGGTAGGGGTACTTTTCATGGTACTACAATATCATCTTTAAAGCGCAAAGATACATGTAAATAAAGAGAAAGGAAACACTAAATAACTTCTCTACACCACTAATTGAGTTTACATCCTAATCATACTGCACCTGCCTACAAACAGCTATGTTTACGGTTCAATAAACTATTCCAAGAACAACAAAATAAGGGAAAGGTATTCAATAAGATGCAAATTAAAATACTATTACTTGATAGTAAAGGTGTATTTACTTCATATCTAAGCCGTATCTAAGCCGTATGTAAGCCGTGTTTATAGCGTGCTTAGGTCAACGGTAAAGCTAATATCTTTCAATAATCCGGCAAAAGTAAAGTAAAACACCGGCATACCCCTTAAAAAACAGACCGTAACAAGTATTGTAAATCCTTTTGAAAGGACCAATTTTTTACATATTCCTTGTTAATCTGTACTTTATCTGGCCAAATAACCGCATCATTATATCGTAACGGATTTTCCTGTGCAAGTAGCAGCACATCTTCATTTTTATACTTAATGGTAGCAGGACCCGTAATTCCCGGCCTTACCGAAAGAATAATACGATCTTCCCCTTCAAGCAAATCGGCATAACCGGGCACATCGGGTCTTGGACCAACAAAGCTCATATCTCCTTTTAGCACATTAAACAACTGGGGAAGTTCGTCTAACTTTGTGTTTCGTAACCATATACCAAAAGGAGTTCCCGCTTCTTGTATTTGAATAATGTCTTGATGGTTTTTTCCTTTTAGGGTTCTTATTTTATACAGCCGAAAAGGATGTCCATTCCTGCCTATACGGGTTTGGAAGAACCAGCCCCCTTGAGGATAATGTACAAGAGAAGAAACAAGCGATAATAGCAAAATAGGAAACAATAAAAGAGGAAACATAATAAGCGAAAAAAAA
>JAGQZA010000163.1 GCA_020435805.1 Flavobacteriaceae bacterium | reverse complement strand
GCTTAGGTGTCGCTTTGCTCCTCCTGTTGGGCTCGAACCAACGACCCTCTGATTAACAGTCAGATGCTCTAACCAACTGAGCTAAGGAGGAATGTATTTTCCTTTTTAAGCGGTTGCAAATATAATTTATTTTTTAACCGTCGCAAAAAGTTTTTATTTTTTATTTAAATAATCGCAAAATATCATTTCCGTTTGCTAGGAGCACTAAGGCAATCAATAGGAAAAAGCCTACCATTTGGGCATATTCCATAAATTTGTCGCCTGGTTTTTTTCCGGTAATCATCTCCCATAACAAAAACATGACATGGCCCCCATCCAGTGCCGGAATGGGTAATAAATTTAACACCCCAAGCATAATAGATAAAAACGCTGTAATGCCCCAAAAAGCCTCCCAACTCCACACATCCGGGAAAATACTGAAGATGGCTATAAACCCGCCTACGCCTTTATAGGCACCACTGCTAGGCGTAAAGATTTTTTTCAATTGTTTTCCATACCAAGCAAATTGCTCCACAAATTTTTTGGTACCCACCCCAAAACTTTCAAAGAAGCCGTATTCAATACTGTTAATTTTTAAATACCCTAATTCTTCCATCTTCTTAGGGTCGTAACCGGGATAAATACCCAATTTACCCTTTTCATCTACACTTAGTTGTTGGGTCATTTCTTTTCCATCCCTTAAGATTGTTACTGAAATGTTCTGGTTTTTTAAAGTTTCAAGTTTTGATGCGTATTCATCAAAATATGGCATAGCCTCTTCATTAATTTTAAGCAGGACATCGCCTTGCTTTAAATCCTTGCCTTTATTTGCTGAAGAGTCTGCCACTACACCTACTATAAAAGGTTGTCTAATAGTAAATAGAGCTTCGCGTTCGCCATCACTCAATTGGCCTAAGAAATCTTCCGGAATCTTAAAATTCATGGTTTCTCCGCCTCTATCTACCGTAATTTCTTCAGAAACAATTAAATTCTTACTAATGTCCGAGAAGTTTTCATAGGTTTTTCCATCCACGGCAATGATTTTATCTCCGTTCTCTAACCCCAGATTTTTTAAAACTTCATTGTTAATGGCTAAGCCCCCTTTAATACTGGAAGTTTGTATGTCTGTTTCTCCATAAAAGAAGGCTGCAAAAATATAGATAACAAGGGCAATAATAAAGTTTACAATAACACCTCCTAACATAATTATTAACCGTTGCCAAGCGGGCTTGCTTCTGAATTCCCAAGGCTGTGCAGGCTGTGCCATTTGTTCTTTGTCCATGCTTTCATCAATCATCCCGGCAATTTTTACATACCCTCCCAAGGGCAACCAACCTATACCGTAAACAGTTTCGCCTATTTTCTTTTGAAATAAAGCAAACTTTACATCAAAAAAGAGGAAAAATTTTTCCACTTTGGTTTTAAATAAGCGAGCGGGGATAAAATGCCCAAACTCATGTAATATAATGAGCAGGGATAGACTTAGTAAAAACTGCGATATCTGAATAAAAAACTCCATAAATTCCTTTCAAAAAAATTGAACGACAAAAGTAATGCTTTACGCAATGCTAAAAAAATAAAACCAATGCAAGCTGTTAGTATTTAAAAACTTTTAACTGTTACAACTTTTTTTATGCTTCTTGGCACGCTACCTTTGCTTAAATTTTGAATCTTGTGCTTCAGTTTTTTTCAAAATATAAATTCTTCGGAATCGTTTTGTTGGTGCTATCTGCCATCATTATTTTTGCAATATATCAAGTCCTTTCCCCAAAAAAAGTCCTAAAAATTTATCAACCTAATGATGTAACTGCCGAATTAGTAGATACCACACTGCAGTATAAAAGGAAATACCACACCATTGCTAATTTTGCCTTGGTAAACCAGAATGGGGATACTATTACCCAAGAGGATTACAAAGACAAAATTTATGTAGCTGATTTCTTTTTTACAACCTGTGTTACCATTTGCCCCATTATGACAGACCATATGGTGCAGATCCAAGCAGCATTAAAAAACCATCCCGATGTCCTTTTGCTTTCTCATACGGTAACCCCGGAAATTGATACCGTTGCCCAGTTAAAAAGATACGCCTTAAAAAAGGGAGTGGACGACCATAGGTGGAATTTGGTTACCGGCGATAAAAAAGAAATTTACGATTTGGCAAGAAAATCCTATTTAGCCGCAAAAGACGTCCCTTTTAGTGAATACGACTTGGTACATACCGAAAATTTTGTGCTGGTGGATAAAAAAAGACGTATTCGAGGGTTCTATGACGGGACCAACCCTAAAGCCATCGAACAATTACTGGAAGACATAACCCTTCTTGAAAAAGAAGAGTAAAGGTCATTTTGTTACCTCAAAATTTTCCCTACATTTGCATTGTTTAAAATGAGTCTAAATAAAGACAATGCCAACCATTGCATCACTTAAAAAAGGGGAAAGAGGAATTATCACAGAGTTTTCTGCCGATTTAATTCCTTTAAAACTTTTGGAAATGGGGTGCCTTCCGGGCAACGAAGTGATTTTAGTACAAGTGGCTCCTTTTAACGACCCACTCTACATTAATATCAACGGCAGTCATCTGGCCATTCGAAAAGAAACAGCCCTTCAGGTTGAAATTGAAATACTCCCGTAGCGATGGCAAAACAAATTAACGTCGCGCTCATTGGAAACCCCAACACTGGAAAAACTTCGGTATTTAATAGACTTACAGGGTTACATCAAAAAGTGGGTAATTATCCGGGAATTACTGTAGAAAAAAAAGAAGGTGTCTGTAAACTCGAAAGAGGGGTTAAGGCACACATACTGGATTTGCCGGGAACCTACAGCCTTAATGCTTCTTCTATAGACGAAAACTTGGTCATTGAGCTTTTGCTGAACAAAAATGATAAAGATTTTCCCGATGTGGGTATTGTGGTTTGCGATATTGAAAATCTGAAGCGAAATCTGCTGCTTTTTACGCAAATTAAGGATTTAGGGATTCCAACTATTTTAGCTATCAATATGGCAGACCGCATGAAGCGGAAAGCAATTTCGTTGGATATTGAAGCCTTGGAAAAGCGACTGGAAACAAAAATTGCCTTGGTGAGTTCTCGTAAAAATGAAGGCTTCGATGAGTTAAAAGAACTTATAACCAATTACAAGGATATTTCTACAAAACCTTGCTTGGATGCTTCGGTCATTGCCCCCGATTATTTTGAAAGACTGCAAAAAACCTTCCCCAATCAAGATCTTTACAAACTTTGGTTGGTCATTACACAGGATGTCAACTTCGGAAAACTGGATAGAAACGAATTTAAGGGAGTCCATTCTTTTCAAACCGAATCGAAAAGTAATTTGAAAAGATTGCAGCAAAAGGAAACCATTAAACGCTACCAATTTATTAATGACACCCTTAAAGAAACCCTCTTTATTGATAAAGAGAATGCTAAAGATTTACGTAGTCGTTTCGATAGGGTATTAACTCATAAAGTTTGGGGGTATGTTATTTTCTTCGGAATTATGCTTCTCATTTTTCAAGCAATTTTCGATTGGAGCAGTTATCCCATGGATTTTATTGACAAGGCCTTTGCCTCATTGAGCGATGGGTTGAAACATGTACTACCGGCGGGAGATTTTACCAATCTTCTAGCCGAAGGGATTGTCCCGGGATTAGGTGGTATTGCTATTTTTATTCCACAAATAGCCTTTTTATTTCTTATCATTTCAATTCTTGAAGAAAGTGGCTATATGAGTCGGGTGGTTTTTTTAATGGATCGAATCATGCGTCGTTTCGGTTTAAGTGGAAAAAGTGTAGTGCCGTTAGTTTCGGGAACTGCTTGCGCCATTCCGGCCATTATGGCAACCCGAAATATTGAAAACTGGAAAGAACGACTAATTACCATTTTGGTGACCCCTTTTACTACCTGCTCTGCCCGTTTACCGGTGTATGTTATTATTATTTCATTAATTATTCCCGAAGAACGTGTTTGGGGAATTTTCAGTTTACAGGGATTAACTTTAATGCTCTTATACCTTTTAGGGTTTGCTTCGGCAATTATTTCAGCATACCTATTAGATAAGTTTCTGAAAATAAAAAGCCGTTCCTTTTTTGTTATCGAAATGCCCAACTACAAAGTGCCTTTGTTCAAAAATGTACTTATTACTGTGATTGAAAAAACGAAATCATTTGTGTTGGGCGCAGGTAAAATTATTCTGGCAATTTCTATCATTCTTTGGGTGCTGGCATCGTATGGCCCGGGAGATTTCAATAATGCCGAGGCCATAGTACAACAAGAAAATTCCGAAAAATTACTTTCCGAAGAAGAAATGGAAGCGGCGGTTGCCAGCTATAAATTAGAACACTCTTATATCGGCTTTATGGGGAAAGCTTTAGAACCGGTAGTGAGCCCTCTTGGATACGATTGGAAGATTGGGATTGCTATAGTAAGTTCTTTTGCCGCAAGAGAAGTGTTTGTTGGGACTTTAGCTACTATTTACAGCGTAGGGAGTGATGAAGAGGAAACCATACGTAATCGTATGGCAGCCGAAGTAAACCCAATTCTGGGAACCCCTCGATTTAATTTTGCCAGCGGCATCTCGTTGTTGCTGTTTTACGCCTTTGCGATGCAATGTATGAGTACATTGGCCATCGTATATCGCGAAACCAAATCCTGGAAATGGCCCGCACTTCAGGCCATATATATGACAAGTTTAGCTTATATTTGTGCATTGATTGCCTTTCAATTATTATCGTGATGATACAGACAATTCTGGTATTCATTCTTTTTGGTGCTGCCTGTTTTTATTTAGGCAGAATGGCTTATCTCACCTTTTTTAGCAAAGATCATAAATGTGAAGGCTGTGCATTGAAGAAAATGTATCAGTCGAAGACATAATTATTGCCCTCTATTGCTATTGCCAGGGGTTTAGTATGTGTTTAGCGCCTAATTTCGGAATTAGGCGCTAAATTCTTAATTTAGGGGTAATGGGATAAATCGCGAAGAAACCCGGTTGGCCTTGTCCAAGCTGAGTAAATCAGAAC
>JAGQZA010000162.1 GCA_020435805.1 Flavobacteriaceae bacterium | reverse complement strand
ATTTGGTACTCTAATTTCATTTTTGCCCCAGACTGGCCTGGAGTACCATTAAGTACTTCATAATTAAGCAGTCCTCTTTGCCAATGTTTCATATTTTCGGGATTGTCCAGTTTTTTTATTACCTCCTTTATGGGGAGCTCTATAATAATTTTTGTAGTGTACTTCATAAATTTGAATATTTGCAAGTACAATGTAATAAAAAGGGATCAATTTTAATTGTCAAATAAATTAATAAGGTTCTGTTAATGCATTTGTATTACCCTATGTTTTTTCTATTTTTGCGTGGCTTCAAAAAAAAATGAATTATGAAGAAATTAAGCATTCTATCTATTATTGCGTTATTATTAACCATTGGCACTTATGCTCAAAAAACGGGCGACGTTTTAATGACCATTAACAACAAACCTGTGTATGCCAAAGAATTTAAAAGGGTTTACACCAAAAATTTGGACTTGGTTCAAGATGAAACTCAAAAATCGGTAGAAGGATATTTAGATTTATTTATTGAATATAAGTTGAAAGTTGCCGAGGCGTATGCTCAAAAACTCAATGAAAATGAAGCTTATGTGTACGATTTTGGAAAATATGAAGAGCAACTTTCCCGAAACTATATTTATGATACCAAACTTACCGACGACCTTATAAAAGAAGCCTACAATAGAGGGCTGGAAGAAATTGAAGCTTCTCATATTCTTGTTATGTGCAATTGGGATGCCTTTGCCCAAGATACCCTTGTGGCTTACAATAAAGTGAAAGCATTACGTGATAGAGCACTTAAAGGAGAAGATTTTAATGTTCTGGCCAAGAAAAACTCTGAAGAGCCCGGGGCAAATGAAAGAGAAGGAAAGTTGGGCTATTTTTCGGCTTTCAACATGGTGTATCCTTTTGAAACCGAAGCGTATAAAACCCCAGTGGGAGGTATTTCGAATATAGTAAGAACCCAGTTTGGCTACCACATTATAAAAGTTACCGACCGCCGTTTAAAATTTCCACCCATAACAGTTTCCCACATCATGATTTCTACATCAAAAGATACTACTACAAAAGCCAAAGAGCGTATCAATGAAATTTACGGACTCTTAAAACAAGGCGAATCTTTTGAAGAATTGGCTAAAAAATATTCTGACGATAAAGCTACAGGAATTAATGGGGGAACAATGAAACCTTTTACAAAAGGACAATTAAAAGCCCCACCTTTTGAAGAAGCTGCGTATGCTCTTAAAAATACGGGTGAAATTTCCAATCCGGTGCAAACGCGATTCGGTTGGCACATTATCAGGTTAGAAAAAATAAATGAAATACCAAGCTTTGAAGAATCTCAAGTTGATTTGGAAATGCGAATTAAAGATAGTGAGCGTTTAAAAATTGTTACCAGTGCAGTAAACGATAAAATAAAGAAAAAATATGGCTTTGAAGGATATGACTACTTGCCTTTCTTTGAAAAATTTGTGAGCGATAGCATTCTGAAAAGAAATTGGAAGTTTACATCGCTTCGAAAGGAAGACAATAAGCCACTTTTTAAAATTGGATCTCAAACCTATTTTTACAACGAATTGGCAGAATATCTCTTTGAAAGACAAACCAAAGTACGGCCTTATCAACAGAAGAGATCTCTTATTCAATCCCTATACGATGAGTTTGAAACCGAAAAAGTGAAAACGTATTTTAAACGTAAATTGGAAGAAGAAAATGATGAGTATGCCGGGATTATTCAAGAATACAGAGATGGGCTATTAATTTTTGAAGTCATGGCCGAAAACGTATGGAATAAAGCAAAAAATGACACACTGAGATTGCAACAATTCTATAATAATAGCAAAGAAAATTACAAATCTAACCAGCAACTTAACGGTGCTATTTTTTCGTCAAGCCAAAAAGAAATACTAACGCAGGTAAATGAGTTGTTGGCAAGCGGCAAGAATCCTGAAGAGATAAAAAAGCAATTGAATACTACAGACAAAATTCAAGTGTTGGTAACCGAAGGCTTTTTTGACCTTGATAACAATCAATTGCCCCCAAATTTCGAGCTTAAAGAAGGGATCTCCAAAATATACGAAACAGGAAGTTCGTTTTCTTTAGTAAAGGTAAACTTTGTAGCCCCTCCTAGAGTTCGTGAATTAGATGAAGTTAAAGGAAGGGTTATTAGTGATTTTCAAAATACTATTGAAAAGGAATGGGTTCAATCCTTAAAAACAAAATATACTGTTGAGGTAAATCAAAAAACCTTAAAAAAACTTAAAAAGGAATTAGGTTCTTAAATGAAGTACGTTGCAGGATTACTTATACTGGTTTTTTTAGCTACTTCTTGTTCTTATTTTAAACATGAGGAAGCAGGGAATCCTGTGGCAAGAGTAAATCAAACCTATTTGTATAAAAACGACTTGCAAACTCTTTTTGCCGAAACCTCGCAAATGGAAGACAGTGCCCAATTAGTAAATAATTATATTAATAGATGGGCCACACAGCAGCTTTTAATAGATAGGGCCAACGTAAATCTTACCAAAAAACAATTAGATGAATTTAATCATCTTGTTAATCAATATAAAATAGATTTATACACACAGGCTTACAAAAATAACATTATAGCACTGGAATTGGATAGCCTTATAAGTACCCCCGAGCTACTTACCTATTATGAAATTAATAAGGAAAATTTTAAATTGAACGACCCTTTGTTAAAATTGCGGTACATCCATGTTGCTGCAAATTTTTCGAAAGTTGCTGCTTTAACCGAAAAATTAAAAAGGTTTAACGATGAGGATAAAAAAGCACTCATGGACATGAACATTCAGTTTAAATCGTATAATCTTAATGATTCTACTTGGGTAAAAAGAGACAAATTGATGGAAAGCCTTCCTATTCTTGCCTTAAAACCTGAAGTGTTAAAAAAATCCAATTTTGTCCAATTACAAGATTCATTAGGAGTATATTTACTGCAAATTGAAGATTTTTTAGATCGTAACGATACAGCTCCACTTCCGTATGTAGAAGGAACCATAAAGCAAATTATAATCAACCAAAGAAAGCAAGAACTAATTAAGAAACTTGAAACGGATATTACCAGAGATGCCATTAAAAATAAAACGTTTGAAATATACCCCCAACAATAAACTACTTACTTTAGTAGTTTGCTTCACCTTTCTTTCCCTTAATTCACAGGTTGTTGTTATTGATAGCACCCTTGTAATTAAAGAAGAAATAGTGACAAAGGTAAAAGACACAATTAAACCCTTTACTCGTTTTAAAGCCGAAGGAGTTTCGGCAGTTATTGGCGAGTATGTAGTGTTGGATAGCGATATCGACAAAGGATATCTCGAGCTTCAGCAACAAGGAATCTCTATAGAGGATGTTACCCGTTGCCAACTTTTGGGAAAATTGATGGAAGATAAGCTGTACGCCCACCACGCAAAAATTGATAGTTTGCTAATTTCCGATGATGAAATCAATCAAACGCTCGACCAGCAAATGGCATATATTATCAATCAGTTTGGGGGAGACGAAGAAAAAGTCGCACAGTTTTACAAAAAAGATAATATTCAGGCCCTTCGTGACGAGCTTTTCAATACCAACAAGACCATTATGCTTGCCAACCGAATGCAACAGAAGGTGGTTGAGGATGTTGAAGTTACCCCGGAAGAAGTACGCCAATTTTTCTTCTCTATTCCCGAGGACGATCGCCCTATTTTTAGTGCCGAAGTGGAAGTGGCTCAAATAGTAATAGAACCTGAAATTACCGATGCAGCTAAGCAAAAAGTAATTGATAAGCTTAATGAATATAGACGAGATATTGTTGAAAATGGTTCCAGCTTCGCCACCAAAGCGGTACTCTATTCAAAAGACGGTTCTGCCTCCAGAGGAGGTTTAATAGAAGGGATCAAAAAAAATTCTCCTTACGCTAAAGAGTTCAAAGATGTCGCTTTTTCATTATTGGAAGGAGAAGTGAGTGAGCCTTTCGAAACCGAGTTTGGTTTTCATATTGTTACAGTTGATAAAGTAAGAGGCCAAGAAATAGATGTGAGACACATTATCCTCTTCCCAGATGTTTCACAAGATGTTATTGATAATGCGAAAGCAAAGATTGATTCCATTCGTACCGAAATTGTTGCAGGGAATCTCACTTTTGAAGAAGCAGCGCGTACATTTTCCAACGAAAAAGAAACACGTAATAATGGAGGGCAATTGGTAAATCCAGTTTCACTTGACACCCGTTTCGATTTAACAAAAATGGACCCTACGTTAAGCGCACAAGTTTATAATCTAGAAGAAAAAGAGGTTTCTAAAGTTTTTACAGAAAGAGATTATACCGGTAAAAGCTCGTTCAAAATTTTAACGGTAACCAATAAATATGCAGAACATCCTGCCGATTTCAGTAAAGATTACGAAAAAATAAAGGATTTGGCCTTAAAGGAGAAGCAGATTAAAACTATTGAACAATGGCAAAACAAAAAGATTAAAGAGACCTATGTCAATGTCAATAGAGATTATAATAACTGCGAATTTTCCAGTAACTGGCTCAACAACTAACCCGTAGAAAAAAGAATTATGTCCGATGTTGCTGCTGTAGAACAGCTTGTTTCAAAATACAATGCCTTAAAATCTGAAATAAAAAAAGTTATTGTAGGCCAAGACGAAGTGGTAGAGCAGGTCTTGCTTTCTATTTTTTCAGGAGGACACGCTTTGTTAATTGGAGTGCCCGGTTTGGCAAAGACACTATTGGTAAATACAGTTGCTGAAGCATTAGGCCTTAAATTTAAAAGAATTCAGTTTACGCCAGATTTGATGCCCAGTGATATTTTAGGTTCCGAAATTTTGGATAATAACAGGGAATTCAAATTCATCAAGGGACCCATCTTCGCCAATATTATTTTGGCCGATGAGATTAACCGAACTCCCCCAAAAACGCAGGCAGCACTTTTGGAGGCAATGCAGGAACGTGCCGTAACGGTTGCCGGACATCATTACAAACTAGATTTACCCTACTTTGTATTAGCCACCCAAAACCCCATTGAGCAGGAAGGTACCTACCCGCTACCCGAAGCACAATTAGATCGTTTTATGTTTGCCATTAATTT
>JAGQZA010000161.1 GCA_020435805.1 Flavobacteriaceae bacterium | reverse complement strand
GGAGCTTTTCCAAACAAGGAAAGCAACACTTCAGCATTATAGGTGTTTCCCAAAAAGGTTTTAGGCGTGGGAACACCGTGTTGCGCTAAAATTTGAAAACATGTCCATTTGTTTCGTGATTGTAAAATAGCTTCGGCGCTTACCACCGAAAACACATTCATACATTCCAGATGTCTCACTAGCGAAGAACCCAAATAGGTGTTTGAGGTGCCAATCCTTGGGATGATGGCGTCGAGATCTTCCACTTTTTCTTCAGCATAATACAATACAGGAGTATTGTCCTCAATAGCAATGGTACAAAGACCGGGATCCAAAACCTCCATGGTGTGGTTTCTGGTCATGCCAGCTTTAAGAAGACTTTTAGTGGAGTAAAGAGCTTCTCCTCGAGAAAGGACTGCAATATTCATAAGTAAAAGATGTGATACGCAATTTAGTAAAAAAGAGGATTGCTGGTTATTTTGCAAATTTTAAAATTGAAAATTTATCTGAAAGCACAACAAGACTTATCTTTACATAATGTCAGAAACTTCTGTAAAACTTCAAATTTCTACGTTGCCCGGTTTGCCCGGTGTGTATCAATATTATGATAAAGACGGGAAATTATTGTATGTGGGTAAAGCAAAAGATTTGAAAAAACGGGTTGCCTCCTATTTTAACAAAGACCACGACAATGCCCGCACCCATGTTTTGGTTAAGAAAATAGCTGCCATTAAACATATTGTTGTTGCTACCGAGACTGATGCTTTACTGCTGGAGAATAACCTCATTAAAAAGTACCAGCCCCGTTATAATGTGATGCTGAAGGATGATAAATCGTACCCTTGGTTGTGCATTAAAAAAGAACGGTTTCCCAGAGTGTTTTCTACCCGAAAACTCATTAAAGATGGTAGTGAATATTATGGGCCCTATACCAGTGGGAAAACAGTATATACTTTACTGGATCTTATAAAAGGCTTATATCCGCTTCGTACTTGTAACTATGACCTTTCGGAAGAAAAGATACACACAGGAAAATATAAAGTGTGTTTGGAGTATCATCTCGGAAATTGCTTAGGTCCCTGCGAAGGAAAACAGGATGAGGCTTCGTATTCAGAAAATATAGAAGCCATACGCAATATTTTGAAAGGAAATTTTAAAGAATCACTGCAAGGATTTAAAAAGCAGATGAAACAATTTGCAGAAAATCTTCAATTTGAAGAGGCACAGCGTATTAAAGAAAAGATTGACGTGTTGGAAAATTACCAGGCAAAATCTACCGTGGTAAATCCAAAAATTAACAATGTAGATGTTTTTTCCATCGTTTCAGACGAAAGCTATGCCTATGTAAATTACCTTCAAATATCGTTTGGCAGTATTATTCGTTCGCATACCTTGGAAATTAAAAAGAAATTGGAAGAAACCAATGAAGAGTTATTAGAACTTGCCGTGGTGGAGCTTCGGCAACGTTTTCATTCGCAATGCAAAGAAATGTATGTGCCTTTTGACATCCATGTGGAAGAAGGGATTGCTGTTCATGTTCCAAAATTAGGAGACAAAAAGAAAATTTTAGAACTCTCGGAAAGAAACGCCAAATACTATCGTTTAGAAAAGCTGAAACAAGACAAAATTGTAGATCCGGAGCGTCACGAAAAACGTATCATGGCCCAAATGAAAAAAGATTTACGACTAAGCGAAGAACCTCGCCATATAGAATGTTTCGACAATAGTAATATTCAAGGCACTCATCCCGTAGCGGCGTGTGTGGTTTTTAAAAACGGAAAACCCAGTAAAAAGGACTATCGTAAATTCAACATAAAAACAGTAGAAGGTCCGGACGATTTTGCTTCTATGGAAGAAGTGGTGCATAGACGTTATAAAAGAATGCTGGACGAAGGGCAACCTTTGCCACAACTTATCATCATAGATGGGGGGAAAGGGCAGCTTTCTTCGGCTTTAAAAAGCTTGGATGCATTACAATTACGCGGAAAAATTGCTATTGTGGGAATCGCCAAACGATTGGAGGAATTGTTTTATCCCAACGACCCGGTTCCGTTGTACTTGGATAAAAAATCGGAAACATTGAAAGTAATTCAGCAATTACGTAATGAAGCGCATCGTTTTGGAATTACGTTTCATCGCAATAAAAGAAGCAAGGATGCTTTAAATACAAGTTTGGAAACCATTCCCGGTATTGGTGAAAAAACGGTCGAGCAACTTTTAGCACATTTTAAAAGTACCAAACGTATAGGGAAGGCAAGCTTTGATGAATTGGAAGCAGTGGTGGGAGCCAGCAGAGCAAAAAAAGTAATAACTCATTTTCAAAATATCACTTGAAGTATTTTATCCTTATTGTATTCTTTTTTAGTAGTGCATTGACTTTTGCGCAAAGCGATTCTATTGCAAAAAGAGATATAAAAGTAGGTTTGGTCTTAAGTGGAGGCGGTGCTAAGGGACTTGCTCATATTGGCGTTTTAAAGGAGATTGAGAAAGCTGGCATACGGGTAGATTATATAGGAGGCACCAGTATGGGAGCTATAATAGGCGCATTATATGCTTCAGGTTATTCTGCACATCAATTGGATTCTATTTTTAATGACCTGGATTTTGAAACGTTGATTAGAGATGATGTTCCGCGAAGGGCAAAAACTTTTTATGAAAAAGAAGATGCCGAAAAATATGCTTTGACTTTTCCGTTTGACGATTTTCAGCTTCGGTTTCCATCGGCCATTTCAAAAGGGCAAAATGTATATAATCTACTTTCGCGCTTATTGATTCATGTAAAAGATGTGGATGATTTTAATGAGCTGCCTATCCCATTTCTGTGTATAGCGACCGATGTAGAAAAAGGGAAACAAGTAATTTTAAATAAAGGCTATTTACCTCGCATGATTGCTGCCAGTGGGGCACTTCCTTCCCTGTTCAGTCCGGTAACTATAAACAATACTATTTATATAGATGGTGGTGTGGTAAATAATTACCCTATAGATGAAGTTAAGGCTATGGGAGCAGATATTATAATTGGAGTAGATGTGCAGGATACCTTAAAAGGAAGAGATAATTTACAATCGGCCATAGATGTTTTATTGCAAATAAACAACTATCGCACCATTGAAAGTATGACCAAGAAAAGAGGAAAGACAGATGTTTATATAAACCCGGGAATCGATGAATTCTCAGTAGTTTCTTTTGACGAAGGGCAACAAATAATTAAGGCGGGTGAAGAGGCTGCCAGTAAAAAGGAAAGCATGCTGAGAGAGATTGCGCTTCAACAAAATTCGAAACCTAAAAACGGCATTCCATTTTCAAATAGCACCTCAATTTATATTGATAAAGTATTGGTAAACGGTAATAAAAAGTACACCAGTTCTTATATCTTAGGGAAATTGAAGCTGAAAACCCCTTCCGAAGTAAGCTATCAAGATTTTAGTGATGGCGTAAACAATCTGTCAACTACCGGAAACTTTAATGGTATCGACTATTCCTTTGTTAACAATCCGGAGAAAAAAGATCACTACTTTTTGCATTTTGATGTAAAAGAGAGCAATTTTAAAACAAGTATCCGCCTGGCAGCACATTACGACGATTTGTTTAAGTCTGCAGCACTTATTAACCTAACCCGTAAACGTCTTTTTACCAATAATGATATTGTTTCATTAGACTTTATTGTAGGGGATAATATTCGGTACAATTTCAATTATTACATTGATAAAGGATATTATTGGAGTATTGGTTTAAACTCTAGGTTCAGTTTTTTTGAAAAAAATGTAGGGCTCGATTTTATTGAAGGCGAAATAGAAATACCCGATAATTTTCAGTTAAACAAAATAGGACTTACCTATGAAGATTTAACCAACCAACTGTTTCTACAAACCGTTTTCAGAAGAGTATTCCAATTAGGCTTAGGAGCCGAGCACAAATGGTTAAGATACCTTTCAGAAACCATTGGTGTTGATGAAAATAACAACCCTAGAACCATTTTTGAAAACACCAATTATTTTAGTGTTTACGGGGTTTTAAAGTATGACACGTTGGACGATAAATTTTTCCCAACCTCCGGGTTGTTTTTTGATGGCGATTTTCATTGGTATCTCTTTGCGAATGGATTGAACAAAGCATTTGAACCCTTTTCCATAGCAAAGGCAAAGGTGGGGTATGCGCAAAGTTTTAGCAGGCGATTTTCAGCAAATATTGCCACCGAAGGAGGTGTAAAAATAGGAAGTACTACCACTACTTCTCTAGATTTCTTCCTGGGAGGGTATGGATATGCCCCTGTAAATAACCTCGCGCCCCTGTATGGTTATGAAGCCTTGGAGCTTCGGGGAAATACATACCTGAAAACAATAGTAAATCTAGATTTTGAATTTGCCCGAAAAAACCACCTCATTCTTTCCGGGAATATTGCCAATGTGGGAGATAATTTGTTTGGTAACGGCGATTGGATAAAAGAAATACAATATTCCGGTATAGCCCTGGGGTATGGTTTAGAAACATTTCTAGGCCCTATGGAAGCCAAGTATGCTTATTCTCCCGAAAAAGGAGAGGATATTTGGTATTTTAGTGCCGGGTTTAGGTTTTAATGTAGAAAATTCCATAACTGCCTAAATTTTCCGATATTTGTGGTATGGCAAACCAACCTTGGAAATATTTACTTTGTCTCCTTAAATTTCTGATAAAAAGAAATCCTGAATGAGCCTATATGCCCAAAAACTCTTACTTTAGTAGGAGTTTACTATTCAAGATTTTAGCAGAAAAACTAACGTAAATTAACAAATATGCCATTTTATCATAAACTGGGAAAAATTCCACCCAAACGTCATATCCAATTTCGTAAACCCGATGGAACTTTATATCCCGAGCAGCTATTCGGCACTATTGGCTTTGACGGTATGTATAGCAATATCTACCATGAGCACAGACCTACGCAAGTAAAGAAAATTGTAAACCAATACAGCGTAGCGCCCAAAGTTGCCAAAGCAAATAATATGCAATCGTATCGTTTTAGGGGGTTTCAAGTTACTCCTGAAAATGATTATCTAGACAGTCGAAAAACCGTACTCACCAATAGCGATTGTAATATCATTTTAGCAGCACCAAAGAAATCCCTTCGGGACTATTTTTACAAAAATACCGATGCCGATGAATTGATTTTCATTCACAAAGGAAGCGGAAAACTTCGCACTTTTTTAGGAAATCTCGATTTTAGATATGGAGATTATTTATTGATTCCCCGCGGAATT
>JAGQZA010000160.1 GCA_020435805.1 Flavobacteriaceae bacterium | reverse complement strand
TCCATAAATTTTTTGCGCCCACGTCAAAAAAGTGGAAAAACTCTTTGGTTTGAAGATTCGAAACTAAGTTGGGGTTGGTAAGGTTTGTAATTTCTGTTTCTTGAAAAATACGATTTGAAAAACTATTATAAATAGGTGTTTTAACAAGTTCGCTAATGGAAGATCTACCCGCTATTTGAAAGCCTAAATTTTTAGAAATGGGTGTTTCTAAAAAAGCATTGGCATTGATAAGATTTGTCCCTATACCCCCTTTAAACTTTTTGGAAATAGCGTTGCCGGAAGCCATATCTATAACGCCCGAAACACTTTCTCCAAATTGTGAAGGGGTGCCATTTTTATAGACCGATACCTCTTTGGTAAGATTAGGGTTAAATGCCGAAATTAACCCAAAAAAATGACCGGTTTGATACATGCGTATTCCTTCCCAGAGGATTAAATTTTCATCATGGGTGCCGCCTCTTATATTAATGGTCGAAATAGTTTCATTGCTGCTTTCTATCCCGGGTAAAGCCTGAACCATTTGCAGTACGTCATTTTCGGTTTGTCCCGGTAAAAGCCCAAAATTTTGCGTATGTAAACTGGTAGATCCATTTACATTTCTACTAATACCACGAACCAAAACATTACTAATAAGGACTTCATTTAATTTTGAAATGGTGGGGGCTATAAAAATTTCAGGGCAATTTGAAGCAATATTAGCACTAGTAATAGTAAGTGTCTCATATCCTAAATAGCTAATGTAAATTGCTTCCGAAATAAAACTGTTGGGGATATAAAAAATACCGTTTTGGTCTGTTATTGTTGCAAAATTATTATTGCTAATAATTACTGAAGCACTTTCCAGAGGAAGGCCGGTACTAACATCTATCAATTTTCCGCAGTAGTTGGATGCCACAACTTCTTTTTTGGAAATAGTGTAATACCGATGGTTAATTTTTAAGAACTGAAAAGAAGTGGTAGCATTGAGCTTTTGTAGGCTCTCGGTTAGGGATGCCTCTGTAGCAAGTTTTTCTGCTTCAACCCCTGCCAGTTCTTGTTCTACATACGAAAACTTTACCTCGTGTTTTACTTCTAATTCCTTTACAATCTCCAATAAAGGTTGCATTTCCTGAGCAACCAAAACGGCTTGGAATAAAAACAAAAAAAGGCACCCTAAAATAGTTTGTTTTTTAGTTACTGTTCTTCGCATAAAGCGTTACTTGGTCATTTGCAATAGTGAAATTTAACTGTAATGGATCGCAAATTGAGCGCAATGCTGTATTTAAATCGGTGTGCGTAAAACTCCCCGTAAATTCTTTGTTTAAGGTATTTTCGGTTGTTATTGTAATAGGGTAATGTCTCTGTAATTCTTCTAAAACAAGACCTATAGGGGCATTCTTGAAGGAGCTTTCGTTGTGAATCCAGGAAGGATTCACGTCAGCCATAACTTCTTGTGTTTTAAGTACCCCATTTTCTATGGTAACAAGATTCCCCGCCGGAAGTTTAACAAGTTCATCTTGAAATGCCACACTTACAAGGCCTTCATAACAGGCAATAATAAAAGCATTTCCTCTAGAAAAAACATTAAACTGTGTTCCTAAAACACTCACGATTCCTTGAGGGGTTTCTACGCTAAATTTGGAGCCTTTTTTCACTTTAAAATAGGCCTCGCCATCCAAACTTAGTTTTCGTTCTTTCTCCCAGTCATTTTTATTATAGCTAAGGTTAGACATAGCATTTAACGAAACTTCGGAAGCATCGGGGAGCAAAAAATTTTCTTTCTGTGCAATTTCAGTGGTAAAAGTGGTGTCGCGGTTGTCAAAAAACCAATATCCTGTTACAACAATTGCTATAACGGCTGCCACGCGCATTAACTGTTTTACTGAAAATAACGGCCTTACTTTTACTTCTTTTCCAGAAAGTTTGGATTGTAACGATTCAAATGTTTCAGCACTGTTAAAAGTAGGCGCTTCAAAACCTTTGGCGGCTTCTGAAACTTTCAAGTAGGCAGCAAATTCCGGGTCGGTTTTTAGCAGCTCTACTTCAGCCGGTGAGGCTTCACCATTAAGATATTTATGTAATATGTAGTTTTTATCCATAATTTTTCTGTCCAAATTCAATACTGAAACAGCTGTCGATTGGTTTACCCTACCTACCTTTTTTAAATTCCTTCAATTTCTTCTCGCAAGGATGCTAGGGCTTGGCTCATACGTTTTTCAACCGCTTTTACTGAAATACCTAAAATTTCTGCAATTTCCGAATACTTTTTACCTTCAATTCTATTCAATAAAAAAGCGGTACGTTGTGCTTCGGTAAGATTTGCAATGGCATTTTGTAACTTTTCCTGAAACTCTTTTTCCTGTAAAAGATACTCCGGCGATTGCTCATTAATTTTGTTGGGCTGTAGCTGGGCATATTTTAAAACTACCTTTTGGTGCGCCACTTCATTTAAAAACATATTATTGGCGACGGTATATAAAAAAGACTTTGCTTTTGCCTCCGGTACGTTTTTACAATTTTGCCAAAGTTTAATAAAAGCCTCTTGCACCAAGTCACTTGCCTGAGCATCATCGCCACATTTAAAAAAAAGAAAGTTGAAAATAGGTTTGCCCCAATTTTGGTAAACTTGGTTGAATATTTTTTCGGAACAAACGTTATCCATTTAAAGAAGTTACAATTTTCTCAAAGTTAAAAAAAAAAGAATAGCGTTGGTAGGGTATCTTTTACTTTATCTGTTTCAGCAATAAACAAACACAAAAAAGCCCTATGAAAAATTTAATTAAAATTCATTTTTTAGCCCTTTTATCTCTTGTGCTATTATTTGGCTCTTGCCAAAAAGAGGATAAAGAGTTTATCGATGAAACCGATGGAGAAGAAACCTTTACGGCCAATTCTACCATTACCGGCCTATTACGAAGTGCCTCCCAAAACAATGGCACGCAAGACAATATTATTGATGGTAGTAGCTGCTTTTCGGTAGTATTCCCTATTGAAGTATTTGCCAACGGCCAAAAATTACTATTGCAAACCCTAAACGATGTAAGCCAGGTACAAGCTATTTTCGACCAATTTCCCAGTGATAATGATACCTTGGAAATTGTGTTCCCAATTCAATTAGTATCTGAAGATTTTTCGGTGGTTACGGTAAACAATCAAACCGAGTTTAATTCGGTTATTTCAGATTGTGTAAACAGTATTGTAGATACTTATGCATGTGTAGATTTTGTATATCCCATCAACTGTTTTGTTTACAACAATAATAATGAGCAAACCGGTACCATTACCCTAAACAGCGCCTACGAGTGGTTCGAATATCTTATCTATTTGCAAGAGGGTATCTACATTGCTATAGATTATCCCATGTCTGTCATTGTTAATGGACAAACGATAACCGTTAATACCAATCAAGAATTGACCAATGCAATTTCTCAAGCAGATTGCAGTAACGACGATGGAAGCAGTACCAATCCAACCGATTTTGAAAATTATTTAACTACCGGTGTCTGGTACGTTACCTATTTCTTTGACGATTACGACGAAACTTCCGATTTTGCTGATTACGAATTTACTTTTGCCGTTGACGGCTCGGCGGAGGCCAGTAATTCTTCCGGAACCACACCTGGCAACTGGGATTTCTATGTTGACAGCGGAGTGGACAAAGTAGATTTATATTTTGGAACCGTAAGCCCATTGGATGAAATTGATGAAGACTGGGAAATACTTGAAGCTACAAATGATATTATACGGCTAAAACACATAAGTGGAGGTGACGGAAGTGTTGATTTCCTTACCTATGAAAGAACCCCTTACAGCGGAGGTGGCGGAAATACCAACCCTTTTATTGAAAATCTTGTGAATGGCTCTTGGTACATCAACTTATTGAATGACGATGGGAACGATGAAACCTGCGATTATGTAGAATACGAATTTGTCTATAACCTAAACGGAACCGTTACCGCTACCAGTCCTTCAAACACCAAAAATGGTTTTTGGACAGTAACCGACAGTAGCAGTGGATTAGATTTGGTATTAAACTTTGACGTTAGCGGAACCAATGATCCTTTTGAAGACTTGAACGATGATTGGGATGTCACTAATTATGACGCTACCATCATTCAACTTATGGATGTAAGTGGGGGTAACGGCGGAACCGACTATCTCGATTTTGGTAGAAATCCTCACACCGGCTGTGGAGGTGGAGGTCAAGGCCTTTCAGATATTCTTTTGAACGGCCCCTGGTTTGTGCAAACCTACCTAGATGATGGTGTAGATGAAACATACGATTACTATGGTTACACCTTAACTTTTAACAGTGGTGGTGCTGTTGTGGCAACTAACGGAACCAATACCTTTAACGGTACTTGGAGTGTTACTACTTCCACAACCCCCGATTTAATTCTTGATTTTGGTACTCAAGTCCCTTTTGATGAGTTTAATGATGACTGGGATGTTTTATCCTATACCGAAACCACTATTAATCTGGAAGATGTGAGTGGCGGCGGCGGTGGAACCGATACGCTAATCTTTCAAAAACTATAAAAACAGTAAATCTTTAATTTTAAACAAAACACACCTATGAAAAGTAAATTTTTGAAAATAACCCTTGTATTCTCTATGGTTCTGTCTTTAATGGCCTGTTCTAAAGATGATGACTCAAATAATGCTACTCCCAACACCACGAGTGCCGATCAAACGACTCAGGTGGCTCAAAGCGGAACCTGGAGAATTACAAGTTTTATAGACTCTGGTCAAGATGAAACCAGCGACTTTAATGGATATATCTTTACTTTCAATGAAAATGGAACGGTAACTGCTACTAAAGGGGCTACAACCATCTCAGGAACTTGGTCTGTAAGTGATGATAGTAGCAACTCTTCCAGTGATGATGATGGAAACTCTACCGATGATGATGATTTCAATTTGTTCTTCAGTGTATCACCAGATAGCGATTTTGAAGATCTTAATGACGATTGGGATTTTATCTCAGTTTCCAGTACAAAAATGGAATTGATTGATATAAGTGGAGGAAACGGTGGTACCGATTACCTCACGTTTCAGAAAAATTAAAAACCTTTTTTTGCCCGAAATAAAAACCCAAACCAAGAGTTTGGGTTTTTTATTGTAAACCCCAATGGTTGAATATTTTTTTTATAGAATCCAATTCTGTTTTGTTGGGATATGTTAAAAGAAGTTTATCTATCAAACTATTTCCTTCTTCACATCCTTTAAATTTATATTGGCATTGATAACATAATCCTAATGCCAATCTATATTGTACATCAAATTCGTCGGGGAAAATTTCTTG
>JAGQZA010000015.1 GCA_020435805.1 Flavobacteriaceae bacterium | reverse complement strand
TTTGGAGAAGTGGTGCCAATCCCCACCTGCGCGATGATTGCCAATCCTTGCAAAATTGCCATAAATAAAATGACTCTTTTCATATTTTAAAAATAAAAAAGCGGGAGCCATGTAATACTTGGGGAAAACAAATGTAAGTGATTGGTTTGAAATAAAATACAGGTGAATCCCCTTTTTTTAAAATGAAATATTTAGAAATTAAGATGTAAAAAAATTACTGTTTTTCCTTTTTTAATTCTTTAATTTCCTTTTTAAGTGCTTCAATCTGTTCTTGTTGTTCTTGCATCCCTTTTATTAATACAGGAATTAGTTCTTGATAACTCATAGATTTATATTCGGAAGGTGTTATCATTCGTTCTCCAGTATCAGGGTTAACATCTACATCTTCGGTAATAACTACCTCCGGAATTAAGGTCTCTACTTCTTGAGCAATTAAACCCAGGCGGGTTTTAAAAGGGTCTGCAATGTCCTTGTTATAACGGAAACTTACCGGATTCAGTTGTAAAATTTCAGCCAGGCCGTATTCAAGTTGTTTGATCGTATTTTTGGTTCTTCGGTCTGAAAAAACGGTAAACGAATTAGCTACCACTTCATCCCAATGTTCGGTGGCATTATTATTTCCAATATCAAAAAGACCAGCACTCCCCCCATAGGGTACAATATCACCGTCAAGACCAAGGTTAAAAGTTCCTAAATCTGCTATTTCAAGTGCATTAACACCAATAGTAGCATTGGTATTTACCACTTGCAAGTCGTATTGCGGTATTCCCGTACCAATACCTACTCTATCCAAGCCTGCATCCACAAATAACATATTCGTGTCGTTATCACTTTCGATACGAAAATTTCTGTCCAAACCTTGTTCATTAAAAATAAATTGCGTGTTTGCGTCCAAATCAACGGCAAGTAGTCCATCTTCATAGAGAACAAATCTACCGTCATCACCATCATCTACCAATGCAGCAATATTGGTTCCGGAGGTGGATGCATCACGCCAATAGGTATCATCACCCACTAATATTAGTCCGGAATTAATCACTGCAAATTTATTAACCCCACCATCTTGAATTAAAAAATTCCCTGCACCTACACTATTTAAATTAAAAGCCATATCAAACGCGTTGGAAGTTATTGTTGTATTTTGTGTTAACCCTCCCCCTAGAATCACATTGCTACCCCCTGCAGATAATCCATTGCTCGCAGTAACGGCATTCAAAGTTGTGGCATCTACCCATGAAACATTTCCTAGTCCATCGGTTTGCAAGACTTGATTATTAATACCACGGGAAGCCGGTAAAGTATAGGTATTAAGCGAAGTAGTTCCAATGGCAACATTTCCTAAAAAATAGCCCGCATAGGAATTCCCCGTAGTTCGTTGAACTTGAGAATAAACACCATACAAGTCACCATTGGCAGTGGTTGCTATTATTGAAAACAATCCATACTTTTCACCAAACCCAGTTCCCGAAAGTTGATTGTACGTACCATAATGAATTCCAGAGCCACCCGTAGAAATATAGTTTTGTGTCCCTACTTGCCCACTGCCAGCTGTTCCTGTTAATTGATTAGATACCCCTACTCGAAATCCAGGAGCATTTGAAACAATATCATTATATACCCCATAATGCTGTCCTAGTCCATCCCCGGTTAAGGAATTATGCACGCCATAATGAAAGGCATTGGAAGTATTTGAAATGGTATTTTGAACCCCATACTGTGCACCTGTTCCACTACCACTTAGTACATTGTTTACCCCAATATGCGATCCTGTACCGGTTCCTTCCAAACTATTCCTTACACCGGTATGAATCCCATTAGCAGAATTGGTAATGCTGTTTTCAACCCCTCTTTGCTCAGAGTTTGCTGAGCCTTGCAACCAGTTATAGACTCCCCATTTAACTCCAGAACCATCACCGCTTAGTAAATTAAATACTCCATAGTGAGAGGCATTCCCGGTATTGCTTACAACATTTCGAATTCCGGTCTGTTCTCCCGTTCCATCACCATTTAAGGTATTAAAAGTTCCATAATGAGCACCTGAGCCATCTCCTGAAATAAGATTTGAAGAACCATAATGGATATTATTATTACTATTGGTGATTACATTTCGCGTACCAAACTGAATACCTGTTCCTGCCCCTGAAAGCGAATTATAGCTACCAAAATGTGTAGCCGAACCACTATTAGTAATATCATTAAAAGACCCATATTGTGTACCATTAGCAGTACCGCTTAAATCATTTCGTATTCCGAAGTGAACCCCAGTTCCCGTGCCACTCAATGAATTGAAAGTACCAAAATGAGCAAAGTTTCCTGTATTAGTTATATCTGTGTAGCTTCCATATTGATTTCCTGTTCCAGCACCCGATAATTCAGTATGATTCCCGTAATGGGTCCCAGATCCAGCACCCGACAAAACAATACGATTTCCATAATGATCCCCATTACCAGAGTTAGTTATTTGCCCGGTTAATGCATAATTAGTGCTATTGCTTGTACCTGAGATACTTGAAAAAACTCCAAGAGTTGATCCTGTAGTTGGGCTCTCAATAAAACTTTGAAACCCTGCTCGGGTTCCGGCTGAGGCACCTGTTATTAAGACATTACTACCTACTTTAATTGAAGTCCCAGTATTTGTGATAGCAGTATAATTTCCATATTGAGCTCCATTTCCAGATCCACTTAAAGAGTTGTAAGTACCATAATAAATACCATTTCCAATACCAGAAATGGCATTATTCACACCAAAAGTATTACTGTTGTTTCCTGAGAGTGTGGTCACCGTATTGTTAACCCCATACTGTATGACATTACTTGATGTGGATAAGTTATTACTAACACCCTCTTGTGTTCCCGTAGCCAAACCCTGTATACTGTTACTAACTCCTATTTTTGTACTTCCACTTCCAGAAATGGTATTGTTGACGCCTGTTTTTAATCCAGTTGATGAATTACTAGTAAGATCATTCCTTACACCATTAATAATACCGCTCCCATTTCTAGAGATATTATTAAATAACCCATCTGTATTACCAGATGCCGGACTACCACTAAGATCATTTCTAACACCTATATGCCACCCAGTTCCATTATTATCAATGGTATTTTCTACACCGGTATGAATTCCATTTCCACTAGCATTTATTCTACTATGGTAGCCATACTGATTTCCAGAGCCAGTTCCAGTTAAACGATGATCTGCTCCATATTGATCACCTGTACTACTATTGAATAATAGCACATAGCTTCCAAAATGATCTCCCGCCCCAGTTTTTGTTAAATTGGAATACGACCCATATTGACTTCCGGTGCCTATATAGCTTAAATCTTGATATATCCCATATCGAAATCCAGAACCTCCCCCACTATTTAAATTAGAAAACCCATATACATTACTTGAAGAACTATAATTAATTTGATTATGAACCCCATATTGATTTCCAGTTCCTCCCCCATTAACTTGATTATAAACAGCAAAATGATGGCCGCCTCCAGTGCCACTTAAACTATTATAAACTCCATAATGTACACCATCTCCAGTAGTACTAATAGAATTATAAGTTCCTCTTAGGGTGGCGTTGCCTGAACCAGAAAATTCACTTGAAACTCCATATTCTGAACCAGTTCCGCTGGTAAAAAAGTTTCGAATTCCAAACTTTGATCCACTACCACTAGAAAATAAATTTTGCACTCCCGTTTTTACACTATTGGTTGTTACATCATTAAAAGAATTAAATACAGCATATAATTGAGCAGCACCACTACTCCCTTCAAAATAATTATAAGTGCCATATTTTACAAAATTATTACTGGTGAGTAAGCTGTTATAAGTTCCATAGTTTGTAGAAATTCCATTTCCAGTTAATCTATTGTATGTACCATAATGAAATCCGCTTCCATCGGTTGAAATCTCGTTATAATTTCCATATCGATCTCCACCGCCTGTAGCATCCATAATAGTAAAAACCCCATATTGATCTCCAGGATTGCTACCTGACACAGCTATATTCAATCCCCTACCATCTGTTGAATAAGTAATATCCAATGGATAATCTGCCGTATTTTTTCCAATGGCTACATTTCCTTGAGTGTACATATCATCAGTAATAGCATTAGGACTAGTTGTAGTTCCTTCTTCATACCAATCAATATCATCGGTATTTGTTGCCGAAGTGAGTAACCGCTCCCAGGTACTTCCGTTAAAATAATAATAACCCACACCACTTCCTCCAGTAGTCGCTGCATTGGTATTGTAAATAAGTAATCCGGTGGCAGCGGTATTTACCCCGTCCAGCATGGTATCGGTAACATCTGCAAGCGATATCTGCGGAATTAAAACTCCTTTATCACTGGCAGAAACCTCTAAAAGCGAAGAAGGATCTGGTGAAGTAGTGCCAATTCCTACTTGGGAAAACCCATAAAAAACAGGCAAAAAAAGGAGCATTATGAGTACCGTTTTTTTCATAATTATTTTTTTTATTGGAAGAAAGGAGTTTTTAAATATAAGAAAATCAATTCTTTTTAAGTCTTTCTATTTCTTTTTTAAGACTTTGAATTTCTTGATTTTGCTCTTCAATCATTAGTTGTTGCTCTTGAACGGCTTTTACTAAAGGCACCACAAACTCTGCATAACGTAATCCGTAGTAATCCTCACTGTTTTTTGGTTTATCCACTCCGCTGAAATCATAACCAACTTCCTGTGCCGCAGCTTCTACTTCTTGGGCAATAAAGCCTGTGTGGATTAAATTTCTGGCATCGGTGATATCTAACTTTGGAAAGTTTTTAGCTTTCGGGTTTCTATCATTGGATAGATATTCAGAACTCATTTGATAGGTAACCGGGCGTAACTTCATAATAAAATCCAATCCTCTAACATTTTCCTTAATGTTATCCTTAATACGACCATCAGAAAAAGTTGTCCACCCTACTTGCCCTCCTATAGAGTTTACAGCCACATTCCCAATCCGAACCATATTGCTGGCAGAAAAAGTAGCGCCATATCCAACAGCTGTGGAATTAATATAATTATCAGCCGTGGCATCCGTAAGACACCCCAAAAAAGTATTTGAATAACCCCTTATATTAGCATATCCTGCATAGGTTCCCAAAGCAGTATTTACATAGCCATTGGTTGCCGTTGTAGGATTATTATTATATAGGGCGTAGGGACCCACAGCAACATTCCAAGTATCAAAGGAAGTACCCCCATTATTATAACTCTGGTTATACAAACTTTGATGTCCAATACCAATATTATAATTACCCGCAGTATTGAATCGCAAAGCCCAAAAACCTGCCGCCAAATTAGCACTGGCAATGGTGTTTGCTTCCATAGAGCCACCTCCAATGGCCACATTGGTTCCCCCTGTGGTAATCCCTGCCATAGCATAATGACCAATAGCAGTGTTTTGATTTCCTGTGGTCACATTCAACATGCTCTGATAACCCACTGAAGTATTTCCATAAGGAGCATTTCCTCCCGCAGTATTTCCTCGTAAAGCATTAAAGCCTACACTGGTATTTTCATTACCGGTAGTATTGTAACGCATAGAATTAAAACCCAAAGTGGTATTATAAATCCCAGTAGTATTTGCCCTGTTGGCATAAGTTCCCAAAGCTACATTACGATAGCCAGTGGTATTATCACGCATAGCCTCGGTTCCTAAAGCGGTATTTTCATAGCCATCCACATTTAAAAATAAAGACTCAAAACCCATGGCTACATTGTCATTACCTGTGGTATTTTCCCTGAGAGCATCTACTCCTACGGCGGTATTATAGTTTCCTGTAGTATTTTCAGAAAGTGACACAGCTCCTATAGCAGTGTTACGAGTGCCAGTGGTGTTAGCATCCAAAGCATAAGTACCTAAAGCTGTTCCGTAAGAAGCTGTTGTATTTTCTCTTAAAGCATTATAGCCCATGGCAATATTATATGCACCGGAAGTATTTTCGCGCAGTGCGGCAACTCCTACAGCCGTATTTACAAATCCTGTGGTATTATTGTATAAGGCCACACCACCCACGGCAGTATTGTAGATACCATTATTGGTTGCCGTAGGGTTGTTAAAATGAAGTGCATATGCCCCAACAGCTGTATTATAGGAAGTCCAAGCAGAATTTGAGTTATTAAATGTTTGAGAATATAAAGCCCTAAAACCTAAAGCTGTGGAAGAAATGGAATAGGAATCATTTGCCAAAGCATACCTTCCAACTGCTGTTGCTGCCTGAGATCCTGTCCCGTATTCCATTGCCCCTACCCCTACGGCTACATTTTGAGAGCCCGAAGCATCGGCACGCAATGCTCGCCAACCTACTGCTACATTCATTGTACTGTTTGTTGCATTTTCCATGGCTTCCCTTCCTACAGCTGTATTTACTCCATTAGGACCAATGGCATTTCGTAAACTCCTATAGCCTATGGCCACATTACCAGGAGATGTAGTAGCATTTTCCAAGGCTTGATATCCCATAACCGTATTTAAAGTACCTGTGGTAATTGCGGTTAGCCCTTTATAACCAATAGAGGTATTAGTACTTGTAGAATCTATCAATCCTGCTACCTGATTGTTCACCCTAATGTTTAAGGGTTGCTCATCCAGAGTTCCTATAAAATTAGCAGTAGTAGTGCCGGAATTTCCGTCCAAATTCCACTTAGGCTCTGCCGATGTAGTCATCTTTTCCCAAATGGTCCCATTAAAATAATAGAATCCTACGCCACTGCCTCCTGTTGTAGCAGCATTGGTATTGTAAATTAATAATCCAATTGCAGCTGTATTCACACCGTCCAGCATAGTATTGGTAACATCTGTCAAGGATACTCTTGGAATTAAAATTCCTTTATCAGTTTCTGTAATGTCTAAAATGGAAGAAGCATCGGGTGTAATAGTACCAATCCCTACTTGGGCAAGTATAAATGAATGTACCCATACAATTCCGAAACTTAAAAATAGCTTTTTCATACTTAATAATTTAATTTGTTAAGTAGATTAGCTATTGATAATTGGGGATTTACAAATATAAAGATTTCATTTATAACAAGATAGGGGTTTTTCACCCCTTTTTCAATAAAAATCCCGAAACACACTTCAATTTAGTAAACTCTTTCCATAACCAATGTAGTGTAGGTGCCACCAAGTTCTGGAGTGTTTATCCCTGAAAATACAGGTACAAACCGGAAAGTTACAAGATCTCCTGCAATTAAATTGAGATGAAAATTATAGCCATAATTTTGAAGATAGCCTATAGTATCAACTGATTTCTGATTGTAAACTTGAGCATTTAAAGACCCGTTTACATAGACCCGAAACAGACAAACTCCTGATGTCGATGATGCACTATTAAAATCAAAATGAAGGTTGGCATTGATTTCATAAATTCCTGATGATGGAATGGTATATTGACCATTTACCGTATTGTATGTTCCCCCTCCAGCATTAAAACTAATATTATTCATAATAAGATTTGTTTCAACCCCACTTACTAATCCCGAAACATTTCCAGAACGCATTACCTTTATAATAGACTTATTGTTGGCAACATTAGGATCTACCCAACTTACATTTCCACTTCCGTCAGTTTGTAATATTTGATTATTGAAACCTCTTGAAGTAGGAAAATTGTAGTTGGTATTTGATGTAGAATTACCAAAAGAAACAATTCCGGTACTTCCTACACTAAATCGCTGCACTCCATTGGTGGCTACCGCAATTTCATCGCTAGCTGGACTATAGATTCCCGAATCCTGTTGTTGAAAATGAATACTCACATCTGCAGTACTTCCGGCGTCAAATTCAATTTCATTTACCTTACTTTCTGAAGTAGGATCAAGCAAATAGTTGCTGTTATCCCAGTCTATAATCCGGTTACTGATATACAAATCGTTATTGGTAGCATTGGTATTACCAATGTAAACATTTCCGCTTTGGCGTTCAATATCGGCTCCATTGGCAACCCAATCACCATCATCAAAGGAGTTGGTTGACGTTAGTAAACGTTCCCATATAGTTCCGTTAAAAAAGTAAAAGCCTACTCCACTTCCACCAGTGGTTGCGACATTTGTATTATAAATTAATAAACCCACGGCTGCGGTGTTTACGCCATCCAGCATCGAATTACTAACATTAGAAAGTGATACCTTCGGAATTAACAATCCTTTATCTGTTGCTGAAACATCCAATAAAGATGAGGGATCTGGTGTGGTAGTACCTATGCCTACTTGCGAAAAAAGAAAATGCGTAGCAATAAAAAACCCTGCCATTAGTAATAACTTTTTCATAGTCAATTATTATTTCTAAAAAAAGCAGGGGAGTATGTGATAATTGAAGACTCAATTTACAAAAATAAATTTTAACCAAAAAGTAATTCTTATATTTTGTGAAAATTGAAATTTGCATACCTTTTTACAAAATCGTAACATTACATTTCTTTTAACCAACACTCATGGAAAGCCAAGACATTAAGCCAAGACAACCCCAAGACGAACACATAGTTGAAAACAAAGAATTGAATATTTGGGAAGCTCTTATTCCTGTAATTGCTCTTATCATTATGTTGTTTTTCAATGTTTTTTATGCCTTTGGGGATGATGCATTAAGTGGAAGCAACCAATTTATTCTTCTTTTGGGTGCTGCAGTAGCCGCTGTTGTAGGATACTTCAACAAAGTAAAGTTTTCGCAAATGATGGATGAAGTAGCCGAAAATGTAAAATCTACAACCGGAGCTCTCCTCATTTTATTAATGGTGGGAGCCCTAGCTGGGACCTGGCTCATAAGTGGTATTATACCTACTATGATTTACTACGGAATGCAAATACTAAGCCCTAAAATTTTCTTGGTATCCACAGTAGTAATCTGCTCTATCATTTCTATTGCCACCGGAAGCAGTTGGACGACTTCGGCCACGGTGGGTATTGCATTAATAGGAATTGCAAATGCACTAGGAATCTCTTTAGGAATGACAGCTGGAGCCGTTATCTCTGGGGCTTATTTTGGGGATAAATTATCCCCAATGAGTGATACTACCAATCTGGCACCTGCCATGGCCGGAACCGATTTGTTTACGCATATTAGATATATGACATTAACAACAGTACCCACTTACATTGTTACCTTACTTTTTTTCATTTTTTTAGGATTTACATTAGACCCGCATGGCGCTGCCGATACCCAAAGTCTTTTAAACTCTATCAAGGAATCTTTTACTATAAGCCCTTGGTTATTTATAGTTCCAATATTGGTAATTTTCTTAATCGTAAAAAAAACGCCCCCTTTAATTGCCCTTTTAGCCGGAACTTTATTAGGTGGAGTGGCAGCACTTATTTTTCAACCAACTATTGTTGCCACCATTGGCGGAGCTGAAGATTTAAACTTTTTATCCGCCTACAAAGGCATCTTGAATGCAATTACTGTAGATACCAGTGTAGCAACCGACAATGAAATTTTAACAGATTTATTTTCTTCAGGAGGAATGAGTGGAATGTTGGGCACTATTTGGTTAATTGTTTGCGCCATGGTTTTTGGAGGCGTCATGGATGCCATTGGGGCACTTTCAAGAATAAGTAAAGCATTGTTAAAATTATTTCATACCACCTTTGGTTTATTTGCCAGTACGGTAGCAAGTTGTTTAGCATTAAACGTTACCGCAAGCGATCAATATCTTGCCATTGTAGTCCCCGGGAAAATGTATGCAAAAGCGTTTAAAGAAAAAGGCTTAGCCCCCGAAAATCTTTCCAGAACATTGGAAGACAGTGGTACCGTAACATCCGTTTTAGTTCCTTGGAATACCTGCGGTGCTTACCAAAGTGGTGTGTTGGGGGTAGATACATTACATTATGCAGGGTACGCCATATTTAACTGGCTAAGCCCGTTTATGACACTCCTCTTTGCTGGATTCAGAATTAAAATAAGAGAAATTACCTCTAAAAAAGGGTAATGTGGTATATAAAAATCTTCAAAGTGAAGGTTCGCCCCCTAAATTAAAAATGGAATTGTAGGATTCAACAAATAGCGCTATCTTTCAGGTTATCCCCAATTTGTTTATTTAAACAACATTACAAACATGCAACATATATTGCATTTTCGTTTTTTACAATTCTTGTGTATGCTTACAACGCTCTTTGGGTTTTCGCAAGAAAACCTACTAACTTTTAAGCATACAAGTATAGACGATGGACTTTCTCAAAACACCGTAAATTGTATTTACCAAGACAAATTAGGTTTTATGTGGTTTGGCACCCAAGATGGTCTCAACAGATTTGACGGCTACCAGTATCTTCATTTTAAAAACGAAAGAAGTAACCCTAATAGCTTAAGTGATAATTACATTTGGGAACTTTATGAAGATGATGCCAACACACTTTGGATTGGTACTTTTGGAGGGGGATTAAACAGTATGGATCTTACCACCGGAGAAATCAAGAATTATAAACATAAACCTGAAGACCCTAATAAATTTCCCAGCAACCGAATATTTTCCATAACCGAATATCCTAAGGGGATTTTATGGCTTGGGTGTAATGAGGGACTTATTCGGTTTGATAAAGAAACTAAAAAATCGCGGCTTTTTTTATCCAAAAAAAATACTGAAGGGACCCTAGAAGATAATTATGTAGGAATTGTAGTGGCAGACAATTATGGTTCTTTATGGCTAAGAAGCGATAAAGGTCTCACGCAATTCGATACTACAAAAAATGAAGCTGTATTTTATCAAAAAAGTCCATTTTCTAATAACATAGATTTGGGTGATATTTTCGATATTAAAAAAATAGGCAATAAAATGCTTGTTTCATGTAACGCAGGAGTTATAGAAATTGACCCTATACAAAGAAAAGACACACTTTTAATCGCTACTCCTACGGTAAAAATTGATAATAGATTACCTACTATAAAGAAAATGCTGGTATTGAAAAACCAACGCATTATTTTAGGAACGAACATTGGCTTACTAATTTATAATTTACGAACCAACCAATACGAAACTTTTACCCAAGACCCAGAAGACACTAAAAGTTTATCCCATAGCGATGTCATATCTCTTTTTCAATCTAATGAAGGCATCATCTGGGTTGGAACAAGAAATGGCCTCAATAAAATTGAAAAGGAAAAACCAGATTTTATTCACATACGAAGCATTGCAGGAAAAAAAAGGCTTAGCAATAAAAATGTAAACTCCTTTATGGAAGAAAATGATAGCTTATTGTGGGTGGGCACAACAGATGGGCTAAATCTTTATAACAAAAAAAATAACTCTTTTACCATTTTTAGAAAAGAAGAAAACAAAAGTAAAGGGCTACAAACAAACTACATTCTTTGCCTTTTTAAAGACAGTAAAGGAAGGAAATGGATAGGCTCCCGAAGAAATGGTTTTTACCGTATTGAAAATAACTATAAAATACAACAAATTGACCCTAATGATGAACAAGCACTATCCACATCCATTCACTTTATTACTGAAGATAAGGAAGGGAATTTGTGGTTGGGAACGGGTGGTGCAGGACTATGGAAATACAATCCGGAAGAAAACACTTTAAAAAAGTATGGCCCCGCAAAAGATGGAAACGGTACAAGTCATCCGTATGTGTTTACCATTCTCATAGACAGTAAAGAAAATTTTTGGTTGGGGACACCCACAGGTGGGTTAAACTTATTCAACCCTAAAACTGAAAAGTTTTTATATTTTCTAAACAATCCTGAAAACAATAATAGCCTTAGCAACGATATTGTCCTTTCCCTTTTTGAAGATCAACAAAACTACTTATGGATTGGCACCAACGGAGGGCTCAACAAACTTGTCCAAAAACTAGAGAGCAACATGTTTAATGAGTTATTGCATCAAACTAAACAAGGTAACGATTCTTTGTTTCAAAATTTCGGACAGCAACAAGGCTTTCCTAATGAGGTTATATATGGAATTTTGAGTGATGCATCACAAAAATTATGGCTATCCACAAATAAAGGGTTAGTAGTATTTGACCCCCAGAAAGAGAAAGTAGTACAATTATATGATGTAAGTCATGGTATTCAAAGTAATGAGTTCAATCAAAATGCCTATTATAAAGATCATTTTCAAAATTTTCATTTTGGGGGAGTCGATGGATTCAATATTTTTCACCCTGACAGCATCACCGGCAATCAATATTTACCTCCTGTGGTCATTACAAACCTATCGTTATTCAATAATCCTGTTAAAGTAGGAACGCCAAAAAAAGATGACAACGAATTTTTACTTCCAAAAAATATTGCCTATTTAAAAAACCTAAACCTATCATGGAAACATGATATGATTACCCTCGATTTTGCAGCGTTAAATTATATAAGCCCTGAAAAAAACAGCTATAGCTACAAGCTTGAAGGTTTTAATGATGACTGGGTAAACAGTACTACCCATACTGCAACATATACAAATTTAGACCCCGGAGATTATACTTTTAAAATAAAGACTAGTAATAGTAGTAATTTATGGAACAATGAAGAAACACAAATAAAAATTCATATTAACAATCCGCCTTGGAAGCGTTGGTATGCCTATGTTATTTATCTTTTATTAGCCTCCGGAGCATTTTACATATTCACAAAAAACAGAATAGAAAAAGCCACCCGAAAAATTAGGATACAAAATCAAATTGAAAAAGCGAGAATCGAGGAACGAGAATCATTCCGGAAAAGAAGTTCAAGGGATTTTCACGACGAGGCAGGAACAAAAATTACTCGGATTTCACTTATTACAGAGCTGGTGAAGCGTATGACCACCCATACTCCCGAAATTCAAAACCACTTGAAACAAATTGACGATAATTTACAGGAACTTAATACCGGAATGCGTGATTTTATATGGGCTTTGGATCCCACAAAAGATAATGTGTATGAAACTCTTATTCGCTTTACAGATTTTGCAGCTCCTTTTTGCGAAGTGGCAGGTATTCAATTTCATGTGGGTGATATTCCCAAAAAACTAGAAGGCTATCAACTTAATATGGCATCCAGAAGGCATATTGTTTTAATTTTAAAAGAAGCATTAAACAATAGCATAAAACACAGCAGCCCTTCGCTCATTACATTTACTACCTATCTAGATGGAAACACATTAACCCTTTCACTTAAAGATAACGGAAAAGGCTTTGACTTGAAAAATGTAACCCAAGGACATGGTCTTAAAAATATGAAAGAAAGAGCACAAACCATACATGCAGTGTTATCAATACATTCAAAAGTAAATGAAGGAACCGAAATAGTGTTAAAAGTTCAAACTACCCAAGAGGGTAAGTAAGTTTAATACTATGACCACTATCTTTACACAAATTCATGGTACTACAAACCCAAATACACGTTTTTATTGTTGAAGATGATAACTTAATACGGTCTTCACTACACCAGCTTATAGATGCCTCAAAAGGATTCAAGGTTGCAGGTAGCTTCATAACTGCTGAAGAAGCCCTAGGAGCATTAGATAACATTACTCCAGACGTACTACTGCTTGACATAGACCTCCCTGGTATTTCCGGAATTAATGCCATCCCACTATTTGCCCAAAAACAGCCCGACCTCAATATTGTCATGCTTACAGTTCATGAAGAATCGCAAAGTATATTTTCTTCTCTGGAAAAAGGCGCTGTAGGTTATTTGCTTAAAAGCAACAATCCTAATTTAATTCTTGAGGGTATTATAGAGGTTTATAATGGGGGTGCCCCCATGAGTCCTTCCATAGCACGGCAAATTATAACTTATTTCAAACCCACTTCAAAAAATGAACTTTCTGACAGGGAAATGGAAGTGCTTCAAAAATTGTGTAGTGGTGCCAATAATAAAAAAATAGCTGAGGATCTTTTTGTATCTCCAAACACCATAAAGGCACACATTAAAAATATTTACAAAAAACTACATGTAACTACCCGCGCCGAAGCTGTATCAAAAGCCTTAAAAAAAAGGATTTTATAAGTGAAGATGGAGTTTTCAATACCTCTTCTACGCCAATAAATCTTAGAAAATTCAGTCTATTCAAATTTACAACCCAGAGCTTGAACATTCCCATTTTGCTCAATACCCGGAGTGTTATGTGGTACCGGGAAAGGATAATTTACCAATTTTAATCCCGAAACTTTTACATTTCCACCTCCTATAATTTTTAATGCAAATTTTCTTGTGGATACTTCCACTTGCGCAGTGTTTAAATTCTCAACCCCTTCAGGGGTAGCCACCACAACTTTTGAAGACTCAAAACTATAAATTCCTTTTAACCCTGGAGGTAGGGTGGTAGGAAAGTGAATTAATTTTTTTCCATTGATAGCAAGAACCGGTACCGGATTTTCCATTGGATTCCCTCCCGGTGAATAAGACCATTGATTGGGGTGTAAAGGAAGTGAGGCACTATAATAACCATTGGCCTTGTTTTGCAACCAATTAATACTTTCAGAAACAGGCTCTGAACCAATAAAAATAGCTTTGTGTTTATGTTGCGCCTCAATGATTAAAGGTGGAAGCCCTAAAGCTGAAGACCAATTTACTTCAGCCCTTTGTCTATACATTCCATCTTTCACAATAATGGTTATAGCCTTTTTGTTTTGCCTGTGTACGTGTGCTTCATCCAGTGCTTTTTGCATGGTTGCAAAAGGAGCATTTTCGGTACCCGGATTGCTATCGTTTCCATCTAAGGCAAGGTACAAAATTTTGGTTTTTGGTTTTTCATCATTAGTAGGTTCTGAAGGAATATCAAAAATGGTGGGGTCATTCCACCAGCTAACATCTTCAGCTTCATTAGGGCTACTTATGGCAAAAAGTATCTGGAAATTTTGAAAAGTACTACCATTAATGGTAAGTGTGTGGGTGGTTGAAAGCATTCCATTAAAAAGAGGCTCGTTTAAATCTATATCCACTTTTCCATCAGCTTTAGATTGTGCTTCTTTAATCATGGCATCAATATCCATATCCATGATCTCATCGGGAATATCATACCCCATGTCTTTTAATTGCTTAAGCAATTTAGGGTCAGCCATCTTTTTGTTTTCTTCCAAAGCCGTAGAAGTTGCAATTTGCGTAAAAGGTTGTCCTTCTGTTTTTAGACTTGCAATATTTTGATTCAATCCGGGACCATAAATCTTTCCACTTACGGCTCCTTCGGGAAAGTTAAGATTTGCAAGTTCCTCTTCAATCTCATCCAAAGCGCTAAAGAGATCATTTAATTGATAAAGCATTTGACCGGCATCTACAGCTTCAGTGTAGTATCGGTTATCGTTTACAGGTATTTTTGCTTTTCGCTGTAATTGTTGTGCCGTTGGGTCTCCTTGCTTTGCATATTTTTCATTTGCCTTAGCATAAGCGGCTACCATCATATCTAAGGTTTTATAAATATGTTCTTCACTCATAGAGCCAATATCCAATCCGGCTAAATTTGCCGCCGATGCTACAAAATCCAAAGCTGCCTTCTTAACATTACCACCATATTTTAAAGCAGCACCAAAAAATTTTGCTCCTTTATCGGCAAAGTCTATTGCATCAATGCTTGTTGACAGCGCGTCCAGCGCCTGCTTGGCAATGGCAAAACCTTCCCTTTCTGAAAACCAACCCTCTTCTTCACTGCCGTCCTCAGTACCTGCTTTTACCTTTTCCTTTTGTGCAGGAGGCGGAGGATCGACGGTCCCATTACCACCAATTTTGGCAATATGGGGCTTGGCTTTATAATCTTTCATATATTTTAAATACCCTACAAGATTGGCTCTTAAAAATTCTTGCACGGCTTTTAATTGTTTCATTTTATCAGTGTTCATATTGGCTTGCTCCATCACTTGAAAGGATCTAGGGGTGGTATGCAAATAGGTACTGAAATTTGCCGTTAAAGCCCCTAAACCAGATTCTGCTTTTATCATTTCCATATCTTGGCAAAAGTTTGGTCCCGGAACATACTTATCCATCATTCCGCGAATCTGAAGTGATGCTTTTTTATCCTTTACCGATGTAGTAAAAGAATTATAAGGATTATTTTCGTCAAGGTTCATTACCCAAAGGGTTAGCCCGGATTTTGTCCGTGAGTTGTCTGGACATGGGGCAATAAAATCTTCTTCAATAACCAACACAGAAGCCCCCTCATTTTTAAAGGATGCTGCCAATGGGGCAGGGATTTTTGCAACTCCCATTTCCAGTAATCCGCCACCTATAACACTTTTTGGTTTTAAAACCTTAAATTCCTGAAAACCGGCATTGTTTTGTAGATAAATGCCTTCAAGTCCCTCTGGAAGACCCCCTGGAACCTGTGCGGTGATAACAAAAGAGAACACAAAAAAAAGGAGAAAAACTGTTTTTTTCATTTGATATGCTTTTAAAATTGAACCATAATCTTTTAGACTTCATTTTCAAACCACAGAAGTAAGTAATCTATCGTCAAAATTAGATTCCTAAATAGAAACTATCAATTACCCGCTTGGGTAATATTTATATTAGTGGTTCATTTCTGAAAATAAATTTTATGCGTATTTTTAGGGCCATTACTAAATTCATAAAAATGGCACTAATTACATTAGGAGGGAACCCTGCTGAAACAATTGGAACACTTCCAAAAATAGGTTCAAAAGCTAACGATTTTAGCTTAACAGCTACCGATATGACCGACAAATCACTAAAGGATTATTCAGGTTTCAAAAAATTACTCAACATCTTCCCCAGTGTGGATACCGGGGTTTGTGCTGCTTCTGCTAGAAAATTTAATGAAGCAGCTTCCAAAATGGAGAACACCAAAGTGCTTTGTATTTCCAGAGACCTCCCTTTTGCCCAAAAACGTTTTTGTGCTGCAGAAGGCATAGAAAATGTAGAAATGCTTAGCGATTTTAAAACGGGTCTATTCGGAAAAGAGTATGGCCTTGAAATAGCCAAAAGTGCTTTTCAGGGGCTGCATTCCAGAGTTGTTATCGTTCTAGATGAAAACAATACCGTACTATATACCGAACAGGTTCCGGAAATAGGGCAAGAACCTAATTATGAAGCTGCCCTCAATGCCTTACAATAATGTGGAATACCTTTTTAGGTAAACGGATTTTAGGCTTTAAATATGCCTTTAAAGGTGCTTGGATGTTACTTAAAAACGAAGCCAGTATTCAAGTGCAAGTTGCTATATCCATACTTATAACTGGTGCTGGTTTTTATTATGAAATCACAACTACTGAATGGATCTTTCAATGCCTTTCCATAGGCTTAGTATTAAGTATTGAAGGAATTAATACTGCAGCAGAAGAAATTGCCAATTTTGTGCATCCGGACTTTCACAGTAAAATTGGGTATATTAAAGATGTGGCCGCTGGAGCCGTTTTTTTTGCGGCCGTAACTGCAATCATCGTGGGATGCATTATTTATATTCCTAAAATCTAAAATAAAACTACCCAAACGGGTAATATACTGTTTCGTAAAAACGGAGTAGGTTTACTACTTAGTAATCATTTGTAGTATTTTAAATCGTATAATTACATACATAAACCATACATTATGAAACAATTAGTACTCGTTTTTTATTTTTTTGCATCCCTTTCGATAACCTTTGCACAAGATAAGGAAAGCCCCTCTCCTATCATTTTTATATATGATGCCAGTGGTTCTATGTGGGGGCAAATGCAGGGAAAAACCAAAATGGAAATTGCATCCAGCGTACTTTCAAATTCTTTGGAAACCTTGCCTGTAAATCAAAAAATAGGATTGGTGGCTTATGGCCATCGAAAGAAAGGTGATTGTAAGGATGTGGAATTTTTGGTAGATGTCTCCAATGGAACAAAATCTCAAATAAATTCAGCATTAAAAGCCATTAAGCCCCTTGGGATGACTCCCTTGGCCTATTCGGCAACCCAAGTGATTGATAAACTAAGAGCATCTAAAGAAAAGGCGACCATTATTTTGGTGACCGATGGTATTGAGTCTTGTGATGGGAATATTTGTGATGTTGTTACCGCTGCTAAAAAAGAAGGAATAGATTTTAAGCTTCATATTATCGGTTTTGGCTTAAAAGAAGGCGAAACCGAACAATTAAAATGCGCCGCCAAAGCCGGAGAGGGAAATTACTACGATGCTGCAGATGCAGGCGGATTGGGAGATGTGTTGAATGATGCTACTTCCCAAACGGTAGATACTCCTAAAGGAAATGTTTCCGTATATGCTGTTAAAAACGGTAAGCCTATTGATGCATTTATTAAGGCATACGACCAAGTTTCCAAAAGAAAACCCATTAGTGTGCGTACCTACCGAGATACTGCCTATTTCTATTTACCTCCCAGTACATATAATTTTGAAGCCTCACCACTGGAAGGAAGTGATGTAGCTATGATTACTTTAGAAGGAATACAAAGTTTTGAAGATAAAATAGTTCACCAGGATGTAAGTTTTGATGGTGGGAAACTGCATGTTACAACCACTAACAATGGGGAAAACTGGGATTGTATGGTAAAATTGATCGATCAAAATGGAAAAGTGGCAGCCTCTGTTCGTACCTATCAAGCTCCTAAAGAGGTCGAGGTAAATCCGGGGATTTATAAAATAACGATACAAGCCTTAGCCATGAATGGTTTACAAACCTATACCGAAATTGATAATGTAGTTATAAAAAGTGCTGGAAAAACACCTGTTTCCTATAATTATGAAACAGGAACTGCTTTTATAGATGCAAAAGCCGATGGAAAATCTATAGATTCTGTAGTAACTATTGATGATTCTGCTTCGGGTAAAAATGTGGCTGGTGGAAGAACATACGACAGAGGAAAGGAATTTTTACTTAATCCGGGAATGTATAAAGTAAAAGTTGTTCCATTAGGAGCTTATAAAGATCGTAAGGCGCAAACCATTACCTTAGAAATTAAAAAAGGGGAAGCTGCTGATAAAACCCTTAATTTCTAATGAAAAAAACACTAAAACCCGCCAGTCTCTTATTCAATTTTCTTAGCCTCATCCTTTTTTTTATTGTAGGTCTCTATGTTGCAGGAGTTATGGAGGCTGGAAAAAATCAAGGCCTTGCTGGTGGGGCAATTGTACTAGGATGGGGTGTACTTTTTGCAGGTATCGCATTCATACTGTCGTTTTTTGTAACTCGATATGTAGCACATAAAAAAATAGTATGGCTTAATATTATTTTTGGAGCACTTATCTTCATCATTTATGGGGTAAAGTTTTTTGAGTTTCAGCAAAAAAAATCTGAGACTTATAAAAACCAAGAACAATTAGAAAAGAAACCTACCGCACCTGCAATAGATGCAGAGCCCACCGCAATGCTGTATGAAGAAGATACTTTATTGTATTTAACAAATACTATTCAACAAGGGCAGTCAACCTCTATGGGAATGGGATTTTTCAGCCCTAATTTTTATGAAAACCCGGTGCTTTATTTTTATGGTAATCCTAATTTGGAAAAAGGCATACAGGAACATATGCCTTACGATAGTATTACCTTCAAACGAAATAAGTATAATAGCTTCAACATTGCCACAGCACCACCATGGTTGGTTCCCGAGCATTTAAAGCTGGATTATGATATGCTGTATTTCAAAATAGAAAGCATTACCGAAGATTTTGCCGAAGTAGTAGTAAATACTTCCAATGGGCAAACTTCCTATATTAACAAACGCTCTGGGAAAATTATCTATTGGCCGGAATTTTTGCTTAGTGTAAACTCTGTTGAATTCTATCCAAATTCAAAAGAAAAAGTAAGAGAACGATCCTTTGAAACAGCATCCATAGTTCAAACTTCTTACCAGTTTATGAAACCCATAAAAATAAAAGGAGACTGGGCTCAAGTAGTATTATTAGACAGTAATTTTCAAAAAATAGGCGACGGATGGATACAGTGGAAAAAGGGAAACAAATTACTAATTACCTATAATTTACTTAGCTGAAAAGGTTTCTTGGGTTAAATCAAATTTTATATAGTATAGAACGTTTTGTTATTGTATTTTTGTCTAAAGACAACCTACCTTAAATGGCCAAAAAGAATAGCAAAACCCATTCCCAAGAAAAAACTACGCGAAAGAAATTATCGCTTACGCTTTCCAAACAACAACAAATTTTATGGGGAAGCTTTCTTTTTTTATTAGGTCTGGCACTGCTAATTTCATTTGCCTCCTACTTTTTTACCTGGCAAGCAGACCAAAGCTTGGTGGGCGACCTAAGTAGAGACCTTGAAGCCAAAAATTGGCTTAGCAAATTTGGGAGCAATATTGGATACTTTTTTGTTTATAATGGGGTAGGTATTTCTGCTTTTATTTTTGCCTTTTTGGTTACCTTGACGGGAGCCTATTACTTTTTAAATTACAGAAAGAAACAATTACTTAGATTTTGGTTTTGGGGATTGCTGGTTATGTTATGGCTATCTGTCTTTTTTGGTTTTTTTACCAAAGGAGAATCGCTTTGGAGCGGCGTGGTAGGGTATGAAATTAATGACCTTTTTCAAGACTACATGGGGGTAACGGGGACTATTTTATTAATGACCTTTCTTGCCATCATTTATCTTGTAGTACGCCTAAAAATGACTCCCGAAAAAGTAACAGCTTCTTTAAAGTCCACCAAAAAACAGATTGCCGAAGATTTTGTTTCAGAAGAAACCACCCCTGTTGAACCCCCCGAAGAGACCCCTGTGGATTACAATTTTCAAGATTCATCTGAAACAATTGAAGATCCTATTCCAGAACCCGAAATTATTTCAAAAGAAACAACTACCCTCCCTGAAATAGAGAAAAAAACTACCGGTGACGAGGATGATGTTTCTATGGAAATTGAACAAGTGGAAGAAGAAGAGCTGGTGGAAAACCTCAGCAAAAAGTTGGTGGAAGATTTTGGGGAGTTCGACCCAAAATTAGAATTAAGCAACTATAAATTTCCTCCTATAGAGCTTCTTAAAGATTATACAGGAGGACAGGGTATTACGATCAACCAAGAAGAACTGGAAGAGTACAAAAACCGCATCGTTGACACCCTAAAAAATTACAATATTGGTATTGCCAATATTAAAGCAACCGTTGGGCCAACCGTTACTTTATATGAAATTGTACCGGATGCCGGAATACGTATCTCAAAAATTAAAAATCTGGAAGACGACATTGCTTTATCCCTTTCAGCATTGGGTATTCGTATCATTGCGCCCATACCCGGTCGTGGAACCATTGGGATTGAAGTTCCTAACAAAAGCCCTAAAGTAGTGTCCATGCGTTCGGTAATTGCCTCTCCCAAATTTCAAAACGCCGAAATGGAGCTTCCTCTCTCTTTGGGAAAAACCATTAGCAACGAAACTTTTGTGGTAGATTTGGCAAAAATGCCTCACTTGCTCATGGCCGGTGCTACCGGACAGGGAAAATCCGTTGGGTTAAATGCCATTCTTGCTTCGTTACTTTACAAAAAACACCCGGCAGAAGTAAAATTTGTGTTAGTGGATCCCAAAAAAGTGGAGCTTACTCTTTTCAATAAAATAGAACGCCATTATCTGGCAAAACTTCCCGATACCGAAGAGGCCATTATTACCGATACCAATAAGGTAATTTACACACTTAATTCACTCTGTATTGAGATGGATACCCGTTATAATCTGTTGAAAGATGCCATGGTTCGTAATATTACCGAGTATAATCAAAAATTTAAGGCGCGTAAATTAAACCCCAATGACGGACATCGTTTTCTTCCTTACATTGTATTGGTTATTGACGAGTTTGCAGACCTCATTATGACTGCCGGAAAAGAAGTGGAAACCCCCATTGCTCGTTTAGCACAATTGGCCCGTGCTATAGGGATTCATTTAATTATTGCCACACAACGTCCTTCGGTAAATGTGATAACGGGTATTATAAAAGCCAATTTCCCCGCCCGTATCGCCTTTAGAGTAACCAGTAAAATTGATTCAAGAACCATTTTGGACAGCGCCGGCGCAGATCAACTCATAGGGCGTGGAGATATGTTATATACCCAGGGTAACGATCTTACTAGAATACAATGTGCCTTTGTGGATACGCCCGAAGTAGCAGATATTACCGAATTTATAGGATCCCAAAAAGCCTATCCAAATGCCCATTTGTTGCCTGAATATGTAGGTGAAGAAGGTGGCACAAATCTTGATATAGACCTTGGCGAGCGGGATGATTTGTTTCGTGAGGCGGCAGAAGTTTTGGTGGTGGCACAGCAAGGCTCGGCTTCATTATTGCAACGAAAGCTTAAACTGGGTTACAACCGCGCCGGGAGGCTTATAGACCAACTAGAAGCTGCAGGCGTTGTAGGCCCCTTTGAAGGAAGCAAAGCAAGACAAGTACTCATCCCTACCATTGATGCATTAAACCAGCTATTAGACAACGAAAACAACGATTTATAATGAAGAAAGTAGTATTACTATTTGCAGCCCTCCTTTTCAGCATAAGCTTCACACAGGCGCAAGACGCAAAAAAATTGCTAAATGAAGTTTCGGCGAAGGTAAAAAGCTATGACAACATTGTCATTGATTTTAAGTGGAACCTCTCCAATGAAAAAGAAAAGGTAAACCAAGAGACCCGTGGCGACGTAACTATTTCTGGAAACAAATACCTGCTTAATATGCTGGGAACCACCCGTATATTCGATGGCAAAAAAATCTACTCTATTGTTCCTGAAGATGAAGAAGTGACCATTTCCAATTATAACCCGCAGGACGACAAAGAAATTACCCCCTCTAAAATGCTTACCTTTTATGAAAAAGGATATACTTACAAATGGGATATCGAACAAAATGTGAAGGGAAGAAAAATTCAATATGTGAAGCTAATTCCTATCGATTCCAAAGCCGAAATAAAAAATATCCTATTAGGAATTGACGTACAAACAAAGCACATTTATCGTCTCATTCAAACCGACGATAACGGTACCAAATATACCCTTACTGTAAATTCATTCAAAACCAATGAACCTTTATCAAAAACCCTTTTTACTTTTGATAAACCCAAATACGAACGAGAAGGCTACTACATCAATACTTTGAACTAACCCTTTTTGAAAATACTTGATCGGTACATATTGACCACTTATTTGAAGACGTTTGCCAGCGTCTTCATTATTTTAATGTTCATTTTTGTACTGCAAACTATTTGGCTATACATTTCAGAATTGGCGGGAAAAGATTTGGAATTTTGGATTATTCTGAAATTTTTATGGTTTGTTTCTCCACGACTTGTTCCCTTAGTATTACCCTTAACCATTTTGGTTACTTCGTTAATGGTGTTTGGCAGCTTTGCTGAAAAATATGAGTTCGCCGCTATGAAATCTACCGGAATTTCATTGCAACGCGCTATGCGGAGTGTCATGGTATTTATTGG
>JAGQZA010000159.1 GCA_020435805.1 Flavobacteriaceae bacterium | reverse complement strand
TATATGTCTCTCTACTTATAGGGGATTTACCTACCAATGAAACTTATGTACAATCCTGTTCGCTCGTAACGGTTTTTTATTACTATGGAATACTACGACTTGGTTCTTTAATAGGAGTAATAATGGCATTCTTTTTTATTATCATAGATATTTTCTTTCTAAAAAAGAAATTAAAAAACCATCCTCATCCAACCCTAGTAAGATTGGGAGCGCTTATTGTTGTCTTTGTCTTAGTAGTATTAGTGCATTATATATTTGAAAAAGTAATTGATATCATTTAAATGGAAATCGTACTCATCATAATTCTACTTTCTTTTATCGGCTTTTGGGTATTTTTACTATTCAAATTACTGAAGTGGATTTTGAAGAAAAAAAAGCGAAAAAATATAGCATTAACTATTCTTTCAATACTAGTAGTAAGTTTCATTATAAACCATTTGTTTTTCAAAAAAATGCACTTTATTCAATCGAAAGTGTACAATAATCTTTACTTAATAAAATATCCCGAAAAGGACCAAAACAATGTTCAACAAGCCATTGCGCAAAAAATTAGAGAACACTTAAAAACCAATCATAAAACCGGAAAAAAACTTGCTTATACAGGAGATAATGGAGTCTTCTTTTATGAATATTACAAGCATTTCCCCATGGCGCTGTTCCAAGATGCAGGCACCTATTACTTTATAGAAAATGAAGAAGATTTAGGCGGTTTTGTTTCCGAAGAATTAGGGATGTACAACGAGTACCTGTTAGCAGAATTTTATTTTGAACCCTGCAAAACAGATGTTACCAAATATTGTGGTGAAGTTGACTATTTTTATGAAGGAGATCTTATAAAAAAAGAGACTCTTAAAAATCTAGAATTTAAAAAGGTTAATATAAAATGAAACAGGTTTATTTGCTACTTGCTTTACTGTCTTTTTCTTGTAATCAATTCAATAAGAACCAAAACACCGAACCCCTTTCTGGCACGGGAACTATGGAAATGGAAGCAGAAAAAGCAGCCGATGCTACACTTAATTATATAGATGATAGCATCAGTTTTAAAGAACAGTTTGAAAAACTTCCGCTTAAAAAAGCACCCTTAATAGACACTACAAACTTTAATAGTTTTAAAGATAAAGACAATTATGAACTTATTAATGCGGAAGCTTTAAAACTACCCCAAATCTATAAAAATTGGTATGTTAAAGGCTACGAACATCGCACAATTTCCGGTTATAGATTACAACTTTCAGACTTCTTCTATACCGCTGTGATTACTAGTATCATTGGCAACAACGAAATGCAAACCATTCTCATAAACTACACAGAAGAAGGTGTGCTAATTGATTGGGAAATGGTTTCTTATAACGAAAGAACCGACGAATTGACTAAATACGCTACTGAAATTAATATCAATAAAATCATACGAAGCTATTACATATACATCACTGAAGACGATCTTCCTATTATGGAAGTAAATAAATTAAAAATTAACCCAAATGGAACCATAGAGGATATGGGGACAGACGATATTTTTTACGATTTAGTTTCAGAATCTTATGGTATTCCTATCTCAAGGCAAATTCCAAAACTCAATGTGTTTAAAGTTTCACCCTACAACTCCAATGAAGCAGTGGTAATCATTCCAGAAATAGCCGAAGGCAACCCCGAAGAACTATTTGAACTCAACACTCATATGGCGGTTATAGATATTCGAGGTGAAGCTATTACACATTACTATTTTGAAAGTCATACAACCAACGGTTGGATTTCGGATGCAGTAGTACTGGATGAGATTCTTGTAGATTTTCCAGCTTTCTCGGTAAATGAAGAAACCAAACCCATTGAAGTAAAAGTGAAATATTATGGATCCTCCAGAGTAAATCCCTATTACAACAATGCTATTTCCTTATTTATTAAAGGTGAAAATTCTTTAAAAAAAATTCTTCATCAGTACAGTGTTGAAGAGTTGAGTGGAGAGTTAGATGGCCCCTGTATTGGTACTACACTTTCAGAAAAGAAAACACTTATGATGGAAAAAGGAAAAACCAATGGTTATTTTATTATTGCAGTAAAAAACATTTTAAGTGAAACTATCGATTTTGAAGACAAAAATGGCGAATGCCAATCTAAGGAAACCATTAAAACAAGTTCTACCTTTTTAAGATATAACGGGGTTCAATATGTGGAACAAAAATAGTAATCAGGGAAAGTGAAAAAGTTATAAAACCTTCATTAAACTTCTAATATAAATTTAATACCTCTTTATACTTCCAAAATTGTAAAACTAGGTTTCAAAGGCTCCAACTCTTTCTTTAATACTGAAAGTAATTCACTTCCCAATTCCAAATACAATGCTGAAAAATTAAGGGTGCGTTCTTGCAAACTTCCCTTTGGGAAAAGCTCATTTTGGATAGTGGCAAGTCGTTCCCATTGGTCTGACAATTTACGCTTTTGAGCTTTCAGTAAACGCTTTTCAAGATGGTCAAGTCCGTTGAGTTGTTTCTTTTCCTGCGCTGCCACAGCTCCTACAAAAGAGGCATCGGTTTGTTTTGCTACTTCGTATAAATCCTTAAACTGTTGCTGTAAATGGGTTCTTTGTTCTGAAAAATCAATAGAAATGTCAGAAATCTTTTTGGTGTACCACGTTTGTAAGTCGTTTGGTTTCTGAAACAATTCGGATACAGAAACATCCAATTTTTTCAGTTTTTCTGAAAGCTTATGAGGAACCAACAACACCGAATTACGAAGCAATAATATTGGAAAAGGAACACTAACAGCTTCAAAATAACCTTTCAACTGAAACCAATATGCCAATTCACCCCCGCCACCTATATAACAAAGATTGGGTAAAATAGCTTCTTGAAATAAAGGACGCAACAACGCATTGGGCGAAAATTGTTCTGGGTGATGTTGTAATTCTGAAAGGATTTCCTCTTTTGAAAAGGAAATATCTGTTTCATTTACATAAAAAACTCCTTCTTTTTCAATGATGCGCTCCCGTAATCCTTCCTTCAAATAAAACAAATTAATTTCTCGCGGATGCACTTGTTCCCCGTAGCTTGCCTTAACTAATTTTTGTGTCGTTTCCGTTACTTTTTTATAGGATAGATTTTCCGTTAGTTCTTTTTCAGCATACGGAATAAAAGCTTTTTTTAATTCCCTATCATTCCCGTCCACAATCACTAAACCGTATTCTTTAAACAATTCGTTGGCCAAATACCGTTTGGCATCTGCCAAATTTTTATGTTTTAAATAACTTTCAGAAAATAACTTTAAAAGCTCCTTCGCATTTTTGGAACCACCCCATTCTTTTTGAAGGATTTCAAGAACCCCTTCTAATCCTTCTGTAGTAAGTTCACCTACGGCACCACCACTACTTCTATCCCAAGAAATTTTTTTTCCTTTACCATTGAAGTAGTTAATCTCTTCAAAATCGTGGTCTTCGGTCGCCATCCAATAGACTGGAACAAAGTGATATTTTGGATAGGTTGTATTGAGTTGTTCCGAAAGGTTAATAGCATCAAAAATCTTGTATAAAAAATACAAAGGCCCCGTAAACAAATTGAGTTGGTGGCCTGTGGTAATAGTAAAGGTGGTCTCTTTATTTAATGCTTCAATATTTTGAAGAGTTGCTTCGGAAGGGATACAGGATTCATATTGCTTTTTGAGTTGTTCTACTAAAGTAGTCCTTGACGCCGCCCGAACTGAGGGTTGCTTTTCTTTCAATTGGGCTTCAAAATTTTCCAACTTCGGAAATCGATGGTAAAACGGTACTGTACTTTCATTCTGTGCCAAATAATCACACATCAGTGTTGAAAAATAGCCGGTATCGGGATACGAAATATAGTGTTTTGGCATACAGTACTTTCAGAAAGTGTTACAAAAATAATTACTTTCCCTTTTAAGAAACCCAAAGATACGTTAATGTTAAAAAATGAAAAAGCCTCCCAAAAATTTGAGAGGCTTTATACACTTAAAAAAATTAACTACAAAGAACCTCTTAAGGTCACTAAGAAATTTCTACCGGGAGCACTAATGTTTGATGCAAACGAGCGATAGTTTTGATCCAAAATATTGTCCAGCTGCAATTGCAATTGGATGTTGGAATTAAACTGATACGCCGTGCTCAAATTCAATGTAAACCATCCCGGAGTGTAGCCATTGACGGGGTCCAGAGAGTACGCTTCATTATCTTCACCCAACAGATTGTAATCCTTCGACTTTTTAGGGCCGTTATACACTACAAAAAAGCTGCTTTTCACTTTATTCATATTTAAGTTGAAATGCGTTCTTCCAAACACCGGCGGAATGTGATCCAAAGGATAATCGATTGGATCTTGTTGTATTCTTCCGAAGGTGTAATTAATGGTATTGGTAATGGAAAACACAGGACTTATGTCTGCATTCAAATACCCATTCACTCCATAGATATAGGCTTTGTTGGCGTTTACGTTGGTAAGTACCACACTTTCCTCCCCATCATAAACAACCGTTGATTGCCCATTAAAGGTTCCCGGGCCGGTAGTGATGGCATCGCGATACCACGTATAAAACCCGGTAACCCCCAAATGCACTGTTTTTTGAATACTTTTTGAAATACCCAATTCGGCATTGTAGGTATATTCCGGTTTTAAATCGGGGTTAGGAACAACCACTTCCCCAGGGGCCGATTCAAACACTTTACTTAAATCGTCCACATTGGGCGCTCTAAATCCGGAAGAAGCGATGGCTGTAAAACGCCAATCGGCACCGGGCATATAGATTAAGCCAATATTTCCATTCACGGCAGTGTTATTCTGCTTTACCTCATCAAAGGGAAAAGGAAAAAAGGTTTTATCATCAAATTTTGCTTCTAAGGAAACCGTATTTAATCGAAGTCCGTCATTCAAAATCCATTGGTCACTTATCTCATAAGAATGGGTAATATACCCTGCAAAACTCTTCATTTTGGAGCCGCCATCCGGATAGCGGGTATCTAATGGCGAAGTAGTACCTGTAGTAATATCCTCTACATTGGCTTCGGAAGTAACATCGTTCAACCAAGCATCAAAACCGTAATGGAATTCATTTTTACCAATGCGTTTTTCAAAATCGGCGTTGAAGGTAAAGATATCCAAGGTTTCCGTGCGGTGGTTTAGATTGTTATTATTAAATCGCCGGTCGTTTCTGCTTTCTTCAATATTTTGATAGCCTAAAATAAAACGTGCCCCATCAAAAAAGCTGTTATCCGTATTTATGCTAAGTGTATATGACCCCATCAATCGCTTTTGCGGCCCATAATACCATTGTGCAAAACGAGGAAGCCCATCCCTTACTTGCGTCAATCGGTCGTAGCGAGGGATGTCTGATGAAGTTGAAAATTGAAAATTAAGTGTATGCGATACGTTTTCACTTTGTTGATACA
>JAGQZA010000158.1:1393-5400 GCA_020435805.1 Flavobacteriaceae bacterium | reverse complement strand
ACTGAACAAATATAAACCTTGAAAAAAACAACCCTCATAAAAAATTATGCGTTATACATGGTTATGTTCACTTTGCCCATGTATATAAAGCTAAACAACATACTGTTGGTTGTTTTTTTTGCCCTGTTTATAGTGGAAGGAGATTTTATAAGCAAATGGAAAAATCTAAAGGAGAATTATGCATTAATAACACCGCTGTTTTTAATTTTCTTATTAGCCCTTTTCGCATCCTTGAATCCCTTAGATTCTTGGAATATAAAATATCTTGAAAAATATTGGGTTCTTCTTTTAATGCCAATAACGATGTTTTCTACTCAAGAAAGCTATCAAAAACACTGGAAAAACCTTTTTACAGCACTACTTTGGGGTTGCGTTGCAACCTTACTTATATGCTATGCAAATGTTTTTTATGAGATGATTTTAGGAAATGAACCCCTCCATTATTTCTGGAGGTGGCGCCATTTAAATCACGAATTTACCGAAATAGCCGATACTCACCCTGCTTATTTAGGATTGTTTATAGTAATTTCAATTGCCTTTATTTTATTGGAATCTCCTCAAAAAAAATGGGTAAAAAGAGGGGTTCTTGTTTTCTTGATTTTAGGACTTATTCAATTAGCAAGTAGGACGGCCTTAATAAGTTTAATAGGGGTTCTATTCGCGCTATTAGCCCCAAAACTGAAAAGTCATAAGAAAGAAATAATGGTTGGAGTTGGAATATTTTCTATCGTAGGGCTCTTGTTTTTTAACTCTGCTAGTACCTTTTTAAAGGACAGATTGGTTTCATTAGAAAATTTTGAAAACGATCAACGGTTTAGCCGCTACAGAATATCTTTTGAGATATTTAAAGAACATCCCATTTTTGGAGTTGGTTTTGCCAATAAAGATGAAGTAAGGATAAGTAAATATATTGAGAATGATTTTATGGTTGCTGCCTTAGAAAAGTATAATGCGCATAATCAAATGCTGGAATATTTAAGTGTCAACGGGCTTATTGGCGGCGTATCTTATTTGCTGGTATTTGCCTATCTATGGTATCTTGCTTGGAAAAAAAAGCAATCCTTTTTTCTATGGCTATTGGTGTTATTTTTTATAGCAAACCTTACCGAATCAATGCTGGTTAGAATAAAAGGAATAGAATTCTTTGCCATTATCGTATCTTTGCTGCTCATTTTAAAGAAAAGAGAAGAAGCCCTCAAATGAACATTTTAATTACACTGGATTATGAATTGTTTTACGACAAAAAACCAAGTCTTGAAGAACAAATTATTAATCCTACCAAAGAACTACTTAAAATAGCAGACCCCCTTAATATAAAGTTGGTACTTTTTGTAGATGTTGGGTATTTAAAATGTCTCGAAAAATTTAAAGGCGAGTATCCAGAACTGGAGAACGATTATCATCTCATAACATCTCAATTAAGGGAACTCTGCGAAAAAGGACATGAGGCACAATTACATATTCATCCTCATTGGGAAGATACCTATTTTAATGGGAAAGAATGGGTTTTCGATTTAACAAGGTACAGATTATCTCACTTTACTGACGATGAAATTCTGCGGATTGTAACAGAATACAGAGAAATTTTGCATCGTATTTCAGGACAAGAAATTACTGCATATCGTGCAGGGGGATGGTCGGCACAGCCATGGGAGCCTATTGGAAAAGCTTTAAAAGAAAATAATGTTTCAATAGACAGTACCGTTTACCCAAAAGGTGTCATGAAATCTAAAGAACAATGGTTCGATTTTGCGAATGTAAATTCTGATAAAACCTCTTGGCGTTTTTCAAACGACCTTACTAAAGAGGATAAGGATGGATATTTTAGAGAAGTAGCTATTAGCGCATACAGAGTTTCTCCTCTTTTTTTCTGGGATTTTGCATTTAAAAGATTAACGAAGGCAAAAGGGCACAACGCTTTAAGTGATGCTTCGGCAAGACCTTCAAACAAACAAATTTTTAAATTACTAACGAGACCTTCAAATTCGGTAGTTTCTATAGATGGATTAAAAGCTTCATATTTAGAAAAAGCATATAATTGGTATAAAAAAAGAATGTTAAACGATTTTGTAATCATAGGGCATCCCAAAGCATTTACTCCTTATTCATTAGAAAAATTCAAACAATTCATCGAAAAAGAAAACAGACATAAAGACGTTGTACTTTTTTCAAAATATAAATAGAAAAAACAGAATGAGACATGCGCCGGTTAATATATTGGGGACTTATATTGAAAATATTTCGCAAAAAGAAGTAATTGAAAGAATAGAAACAGCAATCAATGAATCCCGGCAAGTGCATTTGGAAGGTGTTAATGCCGGAAAATTGGTAGATATGGAGACCGACACCTCTTTGAGGGAAAGCGTTCATTGTAGCAACCTTATTACCGCAGATGGCCAGTCGGTAGTCTGGGCCTCCAAATTTCTTGGAAAACCTCTAAAAGAGCGAGTTGCCGGAATTGATTTGATGATAAAATTAGTGGAAATTGCTGCTGAGAAAGGATATAAGGTCTATTTGTTTGGCGCCAAAGAAGAAGTTGTTAAGAAAGTTGTTGAAGGGTATACTGAAAAATACGGTCCATCACTCATTGCCGGATATAGAAATGGATATTTTAAACCTGAAGATGAGGTTCAAATTGCAAAAAATATTGCTCAAAGCAAAGCGAATATGCTTTTTGTTGCAATTACATCGCCCATCAAAGAGAATTTTCTAAAAACCCACAAAGAAATTTTAAAGGACGTTAACCTCATTATGGGGGTGGGTGGAAGTTTTGATGTTATTGCCGGAGTTACCAAAAGAGCCCCTCTTTGGATGCAGAAAATAGGGATGGAATGGTTTTATCGATTAATTCAGGAGCCTAAACGGATGTGGAAAAGGTACTTAATTGGAAATAGTAAGTTTATTGGTTTAGTCCTTAAGGAAAGATTTTTGGGAACCAAAAAATAGGAAACCATTTTATAGTTTCATATTTTTAAAATCTTAATTTATAATAACGTGCGGGTACTCTTAGCATCTATATATCCTTTTATTTTTTTATTACTCTTTTTCACGATTCCCTTTGACATGTATTTTAGGGCATTGCCCAATGTTTTATTAATAATTCTGGCAGTTCTCTTTCCTATTGTGGTTACTAAAGAAGACTTCAAAAAAATAAAAAAAATAGCCGGAGGGGCTTGGCTTCTCTTTTTTCTCTACGTTACTTTAATCATTTTGCTTTCGGGCAGATGGGAGCTGGATTGGGTGGTATTAAAAAAAATATTACTTACAGGAGCCTTAGTTATTTTATACTTGCCTGTAAATAATTTTAAAAAGATTAATAAGGCCATCATTTTTTCTTCTTTGGCAGCTATTTTATATGCCCTCATCAAGTTATTTATTCTTATAAATCAAGGCGTAGAATTTACCTTTTTGGAGTCGGCAACTCTTATTGAAGCCATGTTGATGGATAGGATTTATCTTGGCGTATTAGCAGTATTAAGCATTTTAGTTTCCTACGATGCCATTAAGGCTTCCTACCACCCGGACAATAGGTATTATTTAGCAAATATTGTGCTTAATGTTCTGTTTATTTTATTTATAGTGTCAAGAATTGCCATTATTACCCTTTTGGTAATTTTTATACTCAGTCTTTTTCATTCTAAAAAAAGAGGCCCACAGCTTCTTTTTGCTACAGGAGGAATTTTATTGGTAGCAGCATTGGTTTTTGTTTTAAACAAAGATTTAAGAAAAAAAATCTTCTATGCTAATAATATCCAAAAACATCAAGGCCTTGTTGCCAATACCATGGCGTACGAACCTCGGGCAATTGTTTGGGGCTGCGCCTTAAAGGTTTCAGAACAAAACGATATATTATTAAAAGGGATAGGCTTTACAAAAACCAATCAAAAATTGTTGGAATGTTATGAAACAACTATTGATGACAACGACAAGAAAAATTGGTTTGTGAATCAAAAATACAATGCACACAACCAGTTTTTCGATTTGTATTTAGCAACCGGGATTGTAGC
>JAGQZA010000158.1:0-1295 GCA_020435805.1 Flavobacteriaceae bacterium | reverse complement strand
AGAAAAATTGGTTTGTGAATCAAAAATACAATGCACACAACCAGTTTTTCGATTTGTATTTAGCAACCGGGATTGTAGCCTTAATTCTGTTTTGTGGGGCTATCATTGTATTGTTTGTTAGAAACCGAAAAAGTTTTTACCCCTCAGCATTGCTAATAACCATAGTTTGCTTTGCTATGGTTGAAAATGTGTTTCACAGGCAAATAGGAGCTTATTATATAGGGTTTATTTTGTTGTCGCTTTTATTAAAAAATCATCAAGAACCTGAAAACCCAAGAATTCAAACATAAATCGGTTTTCAAATTGTATTTTTGCACATTCTTAAAAAACAGTAAATGAAAATAGCAGTAGTAGGAACGGGATATGTAGGTTTGGTTACCGGAACCTGTCTTGCCGAAACAGGAAATGAGGTTATATGCGTGGATATTGATGCTGCCAAAGTGGTTAAAATGCAAAAAGGAGAAGTTCCCATTTATGAACCTCACTTGGATGTCCTTTTTGAGCGTAACATTAAAGCGAATAGATTAAAGTTTACTACCTCTCTGGATGAAGGCCTTGCGCATGGAGACATCATCTTTTTGGCACTTCCTACTCCAGAAGACGAAGATGGATCTGCAGACCTTTCGTATGTCCTAGGTGTGGCTGAAGAAATTGGAAAAAAAATACAATCCTACAAAGTAATTGTAGATAAAAGTACCGTTCCCGTAGGAACTGCCGAAAAAGTAACTCAAGTCATTCAAAAAAATGCTTCATGTAATTTTGATGTAGTTTCAAATCCTGAATTTTTAAGAGAAGGCTTTGCGGTGGACGATTTCTTAAAGCCCGAGCGTATTGTAATTGGCTCCAGTAGTGAAAAGGCCACGACGCTTATGCAAAAATTGTATGCTCCCTTTGTACGGTCTGGAAACCCGGTTATTGTGATGGACGAAAAGTCGGCAGAGCTAACTAAATATGCTGCCAATTCTTTTCTTGCAACAAAGATTACGTTCATGAACGAAATAGCAAATTATTGTGAAAAGGTGGGAGCCGATGTGGATAAAGTACGTGTAGGGATGGGAACAGATTCGCGCATAGGAAAACGGTTTCTATTTCCGGGGATAGGTTATGGAGGGTCTTGTTTCCCTAAAGACGTAAAAGCACTTCAAAAAGCCGGAAAGGATGTATCTTATGATTTTAAAATTTTAGATGCGGTCATTTCAATAAATAAAAAGCAAAAAACAATTCAAATTCCTAAAATTGAAAGCTATTTCAATACTGGTATTCAAGGAAAAACATTTGCTATTTGGGGATTGGCT
>JAGQZA010000157.1 GCA_020435805.1 Flavobacteriaceae bacterium | reverse complement strand
GTTCCACTTTGCTTAAAAAACCATCACCAATTTCGAGTTGGGCAGCCAGTTCTCTTTGCAACATGCCTCTTGATTCTCTCAATTCCTTTATTTTATGTCCTAATGTCATTTTACCAAAATTAGACTTGACTTAATAAGGTCAAATTTAAAAAGAATTATATAATTTTCAATTGAGCGTTGGGATAAAATAGCTCTTTTGCAATTTTGGGTATGTGGGTTGGTTAGTGGGAATTGCAAATGTGCTATTTGTGCGGTTGGGTTTTACAGCATGACACACAACGGTAAATTGTATGAGTAGTGGCAGATTGCGTGACACTTTCCTGTCAAACAGCTACGCAGTTTGAGCGGGTTACGAACCTTGATATTTACCACATCGCCTGCCATTACTTATACAAAATGTTGTGGTGTCGTTTTTATTCTCTAATAAAATATTCATTTATTTAAAATTTGTTGCAAATTCATAAAACATAGCCGGCCACGATAATGATGCGGGAGTGAAACCATATTCAAACCCTAACCTGATTATAGTAAGCTTCTTCTCTGGACAGATATAAACATATTCACCCTTGTTTCCCATTCCAAAAAAGTCATTGGCATTTTCCTGTCCGTCACGAAATTTCCCCCACCAGAGATAGTTGTAATACGTATTGTTTTCTAAAAGATAATCATAATATCCTTCGGGTCTGACTTGTGGTTGCGTTGCTTTTTGTACCCAGCTTTCAGGTACTAGTTGTACTCCATTGTATTTGCCATTATTAAGCAATAGCAAAGCAAATCGTGCATAATCGTAAGCATGGCAGTTTATACCGCTTTCCATTTTCTCAAAACCATGCTCGTCAAGGCTCCAACTGGCATTGCTTCCGCCCATATTTTTCCATAGTTTTTCTTCGGCATACTTAGCGACCGACTTACCTGTTGTTCGTTCCAGTATCATACCGATCAAAAGGGGATTATAGTTATTATAACGCCAATGCGTAGCCGGTGGTTCTTCAATTCGAACATTATCAAGTGTGGTTTTCCTTAAATCGGGAGATACATAGGTAAACTCATCATCAGAAGGAAATCCATCATGTGAATATGCCAGACCTGAACTCATACTTAATAAATCTTTGATGGCGATTTTTGAAAAAAGTGTGTCTTTTTTTATCAACTCAGGCAGGTATTCGGTTATTTTATCATCTTCGCTTTTAATAAACCCATCCGAAATAGCCAATCCTACCAGCGTACTGACAAATGATTTGGCAACCGAAAATGAGGTGAAAATTGAATCGTTATTAAAGCCATTAAAATAGTTTTCGTATAGTATTGTGTCGTTTCTTAATACAATAAATGCGGTAGTTTGAGCTCTTTCCAGCATGGTTTCGAAATCTATATTTGTATTTAAATGTTTGAAATACGCAGTGTTTTCAAACATTTCCTTAACCCGTTCTGTTTGCAATTTGTGATGAAGCATCCTGGGATGTTCAGCACCACCAATATCCCTCTTTTTGAATATTAAATAGTCCATTACAGAAGCATCTCCTCCCTGGCACCGGCCCAACAAGGTGCTAACATCTATTCTCGATTTTTTATAGATCAACCTGTCTGAAATATTTACTCCTGACAGGTTTTGGGGATGTGTTTGATCTATTTCATGCAGAACAATGGTTTGAAATTTTCCTATATTTTTGGTTTGCGGCCACTGAACCATTCGGTTATTCTGTTTATCGTACCTGATAATTTGTATGGCTATTGTTACACTATCCTTGTTCCATCTTACGGGCAGGTTCTCAAGTGGAATTTTCATTTCTGCCGTGTAACCATTTTGGTTTATTTTAACAGCAGAAGTCCATTTTGTAGAAAAAGAAAAAGATAAATCCCTTGTGGGCGGGTTTAAGGCACCATCCAGTTCATTGCCAGCAGCATCTACCAAAAAGGCATAAGCATTGATTCCATCATGATAGGTATCGACACAAAATGCAACCCAATCATTACTTAACATGAACTCGTTGTCTTTATCCAAATGCTCTTTGTTCAACTCAGACGTGTCTTTTATTTGACACATGAAAGCCACATACAGATTATCGGCATCATAAGTAACATGAGCCTCTGTATCGTTATATTTACCATTTTCATCATATAATTCATTTATAAAAATTGTTTTTTGCCAAATAGGTTCGTTTAATTTTCCGTCAATAATAATTTCACTTTCGGTTTTAATAGGTTTCCTTATGTCTGTGTCCGTCGTTCTGTTTTGAGTAAAACCATTTATAGAAATTAGGATTAAAAATATTTGAATGTAAACGGTGTTCATTATATCTGTCATTTAATAAGATTTATTAAAATTAATCTGTAAAATGTTCTCCATGTAGTTTTAAATGCACCACAACGGTTTGCGGCTATGGTGCGTGCCGCATTTTTACTACTATTTTTCTTGATTTGCACCATGTTTAATTCTACAATTCTTTTTCTTAATATGCACTACCTGCGGCATGCACTATGAGCCGCTGTTATGGGCTGGCTATTTTTTCATTTTCCCAAGTCCATGTTTTTTTATTTGCCCTTTTTTCAATTCAAGATTTGCGAATGGCAACATCAATTCCTTATCTCTCAATTTTCTTTTAGACTTGTCTGAAATATTGTCAATGAATTGTTTAAGTAATTTAATTTCAAGGTCTCCAGAGTTGTCACAAAGAATATAATGAACGTATAAGTCATTTAAGTTCGATAACGATTTTATCCAATGTCCACCCGCATGAGGTCTTTTTTCTCCATATTCAGTTTTGTAAAATTCTCTTACTCTATTTCCAATCCCTTTTCCATTGCTTCTTATTGGTGCTTTTCCGATATAAACTATATTTTCGTCTGGCAGCCAGAATTCAGATAATCGCTCAATTATTAAATCCTTATCAAATGTCAATACTTTGTCAAGTTCAAATCCATTAACTTTTTGAATCCACTTGTCAATTATGTTCTTTGAGATTGGTATTTCCTCTAATATCCCGCTATTCAATTCAGGATCTTTTGAAAGGGAGACAATATAAATCCCTTCCTTTTCAGTCGAAATGGTCTCTTTCCATTTTACTACTTTCGATTCCGGTAAATCAAATTTCTTTATTAATTCATTTACTGTTGTTGGCATATTTTTTCTGTCTTTTTAGCTTGCCCATAACGGTCTCGTGTATGAGCAGTAGCGGATTTCCAACCACTAAACTGTCAGGTTTCAAGATACTTAATTAAACTCAAAAACGGTTCAAGTATGCACTTAAACCGCTATTGCTTATACACAATGTTGGCGGTAGTATTTTTTTTCTAACATTTATATTTGTCATTCAATCCCACACCATCAAATATTTGTTGCTTATATTTTTCAATTCTATTTGTCCTTGTTTGCGATTGTTTTGGTTGTGAAAAATAAATTATGTAACCTCTTTGGCGTCCCAGTGTCAAATCGTAAAATGCGGTCTTAAATGCTGGCTCATCTTCAAAGGCTTGTAACAATTCATCAGGAATTGGCTCCGGATTCTTCTTGAATTCAACCTTCTTTCCACTTTTCTCAATGGCGATTGCTTCTAATATGTATGACTTCAATACATCTTTCAATTTCTCAATTTCTTCAATGTTCTTGAATTTCACTAATCGGTCTGATTGTAAATTCCCCTGCTGCTGAAGAATCTTATGCTTGTCCGTCAATAGTACCCCTTTAAAAAATCCAATGTTGGCAGATTCTTTTAACGCATTTATTGTCGCTACATTTTTACCATTGCCTGTATAAACGGGTACTCCCCATTTTATTTCTTCTTTCAAGCCTGTTTCTAAAACAATTTGCCTTAGCGTTTCTAATTCTTCACGCCAAGTATTGACTTTGCATTGTGGTGTTCCACCGAATTTACAACGCATACAACCGTCAATAAGATATTTATCTACTTGCGGATTTAATTCAATTTTCATTTTTGGTTGGTTAAAATTTTACGGTCATTCGGTCTGAAATACCACGACACAACAGTTAATATTAAAAGAAATGTTGGTGCAAACAATTCTACTGCTTCATCGCCAACTGCCAAATGAGAAAAAATTGCTCCAGACATTACAAAGAAAAACCCCGCATAAGCCCACTCTTTCAATAATGGAAATTTCGGAATTAGTATTGCCACAACACCTGCAATTTTCCAAACGCCAAGAATGACGGAAAAATAGGCTGGATATTCTAACCTTGTCATTATTTCAACAAATCCGCCTATCGTGAAAGTTTGTTGTATTCCGCTTGCAATCATTGCTACTGCTAACCAAATGGTCGCAACCCAATAAATGATTTTATCTCTTTTTTTCATTTTCGAATTATTTTAGTTGACCAATTACTTTTTGAAGTTCATTATGTGCCATATTGATACCTTGAGCAAACGGAAGTTGAAGCATATTGTCCCTATCAACTACTGATTTGAAGACGATTTTCATTATCAGTTTGCTTGTTTCCGAGTTGATAGCTTCAAAGTCCAAAAATTCAAGTTGTACGGGAAATGGCGTGTTTTCCATTTCAAAAGTTCGGATGATATTTTGGTTTTCATTAACTGTATGAATTGAACCATTGGCTCGAAATAGTACATTTCCTTTTTCGTCTTTTTTTTCAAATTGATAGCTACCGTGAGGTTTATTTTCCAGCTTTAAAACCTTGTTCCCCATCCACTGCTCCACAAGGTCTGCTTCTGTGTATGCTTTAAAAAGTAAGTGTATTGGTAAATCAAAAGTCCTTGTAATCAGGATTTCTTGTTTCTCTTTTTCTGCCTTTACGATTGTTTTATGTTCCATAATTTTATTTTTCTGATTTATAATTTTTCATTACAGATTCGAGTTTATTAAATCTGTCATCCCATAGTTTTCTGAAAGGCTCAATAAAGTCAGCTATTTCTTTCATTCCGTTTGGGTTTAGGCGGTAGTAGATTTCTCGCCCTTTTTGTTCCTGCCCCAAAATTTCACATTCGGTGAGAATTTGAATGTGCTTTGAAATTGTTTGCCTTGAATAGTCAAAATTTTCCGCAATCGCAGTTGGTGTCAAAGCTTGTAGTGCAACCAAAGAAATGATTGTTCTTCGAGTTGGGTCAGCAATGGCTTGGAAAACATCTCTTCTTAATTTCATTACGCAGTTATTTGACTGCAAATATAAGCGCAACTATTTGACTGCGCAAATTTTTCGCTTTAAATTTTTGGAAAGTAGGGTCGAGTTTTGGGTTTCGTTATATTACCGCCAACGGTTCTCAGCTATACGCAGGCAGGGATTTTAACCACTGAACTTCCTACGAAGAACTGAACTTCAAATATAGCACTTTTCTGTCCAACGAAGCACGAACCCCCTGCTTGCGTATAGGTGATGTTATAAGCAGGCCTTCTGTCTGTCGAGGTTGTAAAGTCCTTGTCTGCTGTGAGTTTCGCTGTCATTGTCGAGTTAAGAATGGCTCTGTTTGTGTCGGCTGAAGGTA
>JAGQZA010000156.1 GCA_020435805.1 Flavobacteriaceae bacterium | reverse complement strand
AGGATGAACAAACAAGGCATTCCATCTTCCTCTTTATTAAATATTTTGTACAGATGAAAAAAAGAATAATTATTGCCTTAGTATTGGCTTTTTCTATTACTGAAGGCTTTTCACAAGAAATAATCCTAAAAGGAAAAGAACTTTTTGGCGATTTACAGGCGCGCCAAATTGGTCCTGCCCTTATGAGTGGTCGCATCAATGATATTGAAATGCACCCTACCAATTCGCGGATTATGTATATAGGTGCAGCCGGCGGAGGCGTCTGGAAATCGATTGACGGGGGTGCTACTTTTTCTCCCATTTTTGATGATTATGTGCAGTCTATTGGTGTGGTAAAATTAGATCCAAAAGACCCCGACAATACCATTTGGGTAGGTACCGGTGAAACCTGGACACGCAACTCGGTTTCTATTGGTAATGGTCTTTATAAATCAACCGACGGTGGTAGTACCTGGAAAGAAGTTGCCGGATTCGAAAACAGCGAGCGTATTGCCTCCATTGTTATTAATCCACAAAACACAAATGAAATTTACGTAGGGGTTTTAGGTGCTTTATGGAGCGATAGTGACGCACGTGGGGTGTATAAATCTACCGATGGCGGTAACAGCTGGAATAAAGTATTATACATTAATCCTGCTACCGGTGTAGCCGATGTTATTATGGATTCCAATAATCCCAATATACTCTATGCTTCTATGTGGGAATTCCGAAGAACAGCTTGGAGTTTTAATTCAGGTGGTGTAAATAGCGGAATTTATAAATCTGAAGATGCCGGAAAAACATGGAATAAAATTAAAAATGGTCTTCCTGAAGGCGCATTAGGAAGAATAGGCATTGCATTAGCTCCCAGCGACAGTAATATCCTCTATGCTGTAATTGAAACCGGTGAAAAATCTACCAATGGTTTATGGAGATCGAACGACACTGGAGTTACTTGGCAACATTTAAATAGTGACTTTGGATTAACTGTACGTCCTTTTTATTTTTCCCGAATTACCGTGGATCCTCGAAATCCGGATGTCATTGTAAAAGGTGGGTTAAGTGGCTCCATTAGTAGAGATGGAGGGAAAACCTTTAAGGATTTAGGAAATATGCACAGTGACATACATGATATTACATTTCACAACGGCGAAAGTGATCTTATGTATTGTGGTACCGATGGCGGTTTTTACCGCTCTTGGAACGGTGGTAGTACCTTCGAAATTTGTGAAAATCTGCCCCTTTCACAATTTTATCAAATAAGTGTGGACAATGAAACCCCGTATAACATTTACGGAGGTCTTCAGGATAATGGCAGCTGGTACGGTCCCTCCTCTTCGCCTGGTGGAATTGAAGCCAGAGACTGGAATAGTGTGGGATACGGAGATGGTTTCAGAGTATTGAAACACCCTACTAAAAATATTGTTTATTCAGAAATGCAGGGAGCCGAAAATGTTTGGCGTTACGATGTGGATAAAAACAAAACGAAAACCATTCAGCCACTGGAAGAACCCGGAAAACCCAAATTGCGTTTTAACTGGAATGCTCCCATGGCAGTAAGTAATCACTATCCGGATCGTTTTTATATGGGAAGTCAGTTTCTTCACAAAAGTGATGATATGGGTGACAGTTGGAGCATTATCTCTACCGATTTAACCACTAACGACCCTAAAAAACAGAACCAAGTAGCTTCCGGAGGATTGTCCATGGATAATAGCGGTGCCGAAAACCATACTACTATTTTTACCATTGCCGAATCGCCGCTCGATGAAAATATTATTTGGATAGGAACCGATGATGGTAACATACAAGTAACTACCAACGCTGGAAAAACATGGAATAATGTGACTCCTAATTTAGTAGGAATTCCCTCAAATACTTGGGTGTATCATATTGAAGCCAGTGTACATGGAAAAGGAACTGCCTATGCTGTTTTTGATGGTCACACTCGTGGCGATTTTAAACCCTATGCCTTAAAAACTACCGATTATGGAAAAACCTGGGTAAGTATTATTTCAGAAGATATTGAAAAAAATGCCTTTGTTAGAAACATTCAAGAAGACTATGTAAATGAAGATTTACTGTTTTTAGGTACCGAATTTGGCCTGTATGTATCTATTGACGGAGGAAAAAACTGGTCCAAATTCACTAACAATATGCCGGCTGTTGCAGTTCATTTTATAGACCTTCAAAAAACCACCAACGATTTGGTTATGGGGACCCACGGGCGAGGTGTAATCATAATAGATGATATTAGCCCGTTGCGGCAATTAAATCAAGAAACCTTGTCAAAAGAGGTTGCTTTTTTTGAAACAAAGCCTTTTACAATGTTAGAGCAAAGTGGGTTTTCGGGAGGATTTGGCAATGAAACACAGTTTGTAGGCCCTAATAGATCTACCGCTGCCCGTATTAGTTATTATTTAAAGAAACGACATACTTTCGGAAAAATGGAAATGGAAATTCAAGATTTGCAGGGGAATAAAGTTACTTCCCTTTCTCCGGGAAAATCAAAGGGTATTAATGTGGTAACCTGGCAGTACAACTCGGTTGCACCCAAAATGGCCGAAGCCAAAACGCTCTCTTTTGCCGGGTTTACCCCAAAACGTGTACCCGCCGGAAAATATAAAGTAGTGTTAACCAAAGGAAAAGAGACGTACGAGCAAGTTATTGAGTTAAACTATGATGAAACCTCTCTGGCTACGGTAGAAGATCGTAAAGAGCAAGAGGCATTAACCAACACACTATTTACCATGGTAGAAGATTTGGCTTTTATGGTTCATGAGCTGGTAGAAACCCAAAAAACAGCGCAATGGGTTGCGGAGAATAACGCAAAAGGGAAAAAAGACGCCCAAAAGTTGTACGATGCCCTTGAAGTACTTCGGAAAGATCTGGTAATTACTACAGGTGACAACTATGTAGCTTCTGCCGAGCCGGAATTGCGAGAAAAAATGGGTGAATTGTACGCCAATGTGGCCTCCAGTTACGATCAAGTTTCGGGAGCACAAAAGCAAAATTTCAAACTCATTTCTGAGGAATTTGAAAATGCGAAGCGAAGATTTCAAGCCATAAAAGACAAAGAAGGAAAAAAATTCAGCGATTTTCTCGATAAGAATAACTTGGAGAAACCTACCATTCAAATTAAAGAAGATTTTTTGAAGAAAACCTAAAGTAGTATAAACATTGAAAAACCTGCCCCAAAAAGGCAGGTTTTTTTGTTGAAAGATTTGTTTACAACTTCACAGGAGTTACGAAAGTTTCTGTTTCAATTTTTATAATTTTATTAAAACACAACACTATGGAAACGAGAGATGATGTGCTTCTAAGTCTTCGCCCTACCATTGTTTCGGCAAAGATTCTTCCTGGAATGTCTTCCGATGAAATTTTTCAGAACCAAACATTACGCCCCGTAACAAAACTTCAAAATGATTTGTTATTGGCCGTTTTCAAAAATTATGTCGCAAAGCATAAAAATGTGTTCTATGACCTTTCTATTGAAAAGCGACTGGATTACATTGAAAATGCCATACATAAAGACATGAAGTTCAGAAATTCTTTAAAGGGTATTATCATTGGGCAATTTACATTGGAAGAATATGAACGCTATATTCAAAATTCTTCGGCATTAAATAAACGAATGATGGATATTGTAAAAGACAGACTTAAAAGTAATATCCAACTACTGGAATACGCAGATTTATATTAAGGAAACGCCATTTAAATCGGTAGTAAGCACTTCGCTCATATAATCGAAATAAGGCCGAAGTAACCGATAATGATACAGAAGATTTTCCTTAAAATTAGGTGCAATTACCTCTGCATCGGTAAACTGATGGGTAACAAAAAAGCTTTTTAACTGTATTAAATCGATATTTGGGTCTTCTTTACTGAATCCTTTAGGTGCCGTTTTAACTTTGTACTCTTGATTAAATCCCCCAAATGCCTTTTGAAAGTCGCTATTATCTAAAATCTTTCTAATGGGTGCGGCATCCATTTCAAACTCTTTACGAATCCTAAGTAAGTCTGATGGATTGGGGTCAAAAAATCCGCCGGCCATCAAGGTCTTTCCGGGTTCAATACGCAAATAGTACCCTCCTCTTCGGTGTTCTCCCGCCCTGCTAAAGCTTACACTTCGATGCACATTGTATGGGGTTTTGTCATTACTAAAACGAATATCTCTATTGATTCTAAACACCTTAAGTGTTTCTATTTGATCTTTTTCATTAAGCCCTTTTTCAATTTCTAAATAGAATTTCTTTAATGCCTTTTCATTTTCTTGATACTTTTTTTTGTGTGTTTGCATCCAATCTCTATGATTGTTTGCCTTTAAGTCTTTTAAAAAAGAAAAAACTGAATTGGGAATGATTGCAGCCATGGTCTAAAATTTAGCTTAAATATAGTATTTAATTTTTTTTGTACATTTAGATTGAAACAACTTAAAACCAAAAAATTATGACAACAACCAACAAACCACCTGCCCTTTTTTGGGTAATTGCCGTTATTGCCCTTATCTGGAATGGTATGGGAGCTATGGCTTACATTGGTCAACAAATGATGACTCCCGAAGCTTTAGAAATGCTACCTGAAGCCGAAAGAGCATTATATAATGACATTCCTGTTTGGGTAACTTCAGCCTTTGCCATCGCTGTTTGGGGAGGTGTTTTAGGAGCTATCCTTATGCTTTTGAGGAAGAAATTGGCAAAAACGATATTTCTTATCTCTCTTTTAGGGATTATAGTACAAATGATCTATAATTTCTTTATTAGTGGTGCTATGGATGTGTATGGACCAGGAGGCATGATTATGCCTGTTATGGTAATTATCATTGGTATTTTTCTGGTGTGGTATTGCACTCAGGCTACGACTAAAGGCTGGCTGAAATAATGAATTTACTATCCTTAAAAAAACCCCCAAGAGTAAACTCTTGGGGGTTTTTGATTTAAGACTATTTTGAGCCTAATGTAAGCTACTGTTTTTGATTTTTAGAGAAATCGGAAAGTTTCGATTCTTTCTCAGCATACTTAGTTTCAGCAGCTTTAATTGCTGCTTCCAATCGTTTTACTTTAGCTTCTGCAGCATTAATCTTTGCTTCTTTTGAGATAATATCTCCTTTGGTTAAATTACCTTCTTCTTTTTCTTTTGCCAGCCTGGCTCTAGCATCTTCAATTTTAGCATTGGCCTTTGCCAGCATTTCTCTTTTAACTGCAAGGTCATTACGATCTTTTTCAATTTTTTCCTTTGCAGTAGCAATCTTCTCGTCTTTCATGGCAACTGTGGGTTTGCCCTTGGTTACATTAGGTGTTACCTTGGGCTTTTCCATAGGCTTGGTACTACCCCCTTTGTTGTCATCACTAGAAGTATTTGTTACTGTCTCTGCAGCCACAGGAGGATTGGTTTTTTGAATTTGCCCCATTTTTTTCTCCATTTCAGCTTTTATCTTTGCCTGTTCTTTAGGATCTTTTGTGGCTTTTAGTTTTTC
>JAGQZA010000155.1 GCA_020435805.1 Flavobacteriaceae bacterium | reverse complement strand
TGTGATGACATTGCCTTCGGAGAAACTGAAGATTATACTGCGAGCATTGTTAATTTGGGAGTGAATGATTTTATCATTAACAACTCTGAATTGCAAATAGTTTCAGCAGACAATCAACATTTTGAAATAGCATTCAAGACGTCGTATGATGAAGGTGTTTTCTTAGCTGTTTATTCAGTATTAGGTCAACAAATAGGCTTCAATAAAGCACTACCAAAAATTGATGGTGCTTACAGATTGAATCTTGATATGTCTAATATGGCAAGCGGTGTTTATTTAGTGAGAGTAGGAGGTCAAGCGACTACTACCTATAAAACTGCAAGAATTATTGTGAAATAATATCGATTTCAATAATGAATAAAAAAAGCGGACCCACGGGTCCGCTTTTTTTATTTACTGCTTTTTAGAATGAGCTATTTTACAACTAACTTTGAAAAAGATTTACTTTTATTTGAGGAAAATTCAATAAGGTAGATTCCTGTTTTTAAGGTAGCAATGTTAATAGATGTTTCGTTTCTTAATACATTAGTTGCAATTTCTTTTCCGAAGAGATCATAAATTACATACTTATCAAATATTGTAGTAGTTTGAAAATAAATAAGATCCTCTGCGGGATTAGGATATACTATAAAAGTATTTACAAACTCATCTTCAATAGAAAAAATATTCCATCGGTCTTCAGCAATAGGACCTCCCCAAATAATGGTTGCTAAATAAGGGTTGTCTATAAAAGGATTTCGGTTTCCATAAGCGTTTTCAAAATATTCATTTCGTTGATCTTCGTACGGTGTTACAGGATCTTCAACATTCCATTGTAAAAATAACTGTAACATTTGAGTGCTCCCCTGTAAACTCCCAACTCCTGCAAGCGTTGGCAAACAACGATCTCCATAACGAGTGTACATATACATAAGCATACGTGCTACATCCCCTTTCCACTCGTCTCCGGGATACCAATGACCACTTCCTACATTTCCGGCATTTCCACTTCCGGAGGCAAATTTTTTATCTCCTTTATTGTTATTCATTTGTTGGTCACTGGAGCGAATATTGTGAGGATCGGCACCAATTCCGGTGGTATTATTATCCACACTTCCCATGGGTGGGTTTGCTAAGGAACGGGCAAAAACGTGCTCTCGGTTCCATTGGCATGAAGATCCTCCAAAATCTGCTTTGGAGCGGCTTCTATCGGTAGTACAATTACCATCGGTATCATCATATCCATAAACCAAGAGCACATTGTTACTATTGTTGGTGTCCTCATCGCTAATTTGCAAGGCATCTCGTGCATCACCATAGGTAAAAGAACTACTTGCTTGGTCAATTTTATTCTGTAATTCAAAATACAGATCTTGCCCAGTAAGTGTTAAATTAACATTGTTGTAATAGGGTTGTTGCCCCCAGATAGTAATGCTTGTTGTTAAAGCAATTACTGAAAAAAATAAAGTTTTCATAAAACTAATATTAGCTGTTTTTTTTAAGTAGCGCCATATAAAAACCGTCAAATCCCGACTCACTGGGATACACGGTTTCTTCTTTGATTAAAGTAAACGATTTTCCGGTTTCTGAAGTTAGGAAATCTTTAACTTGCATGGTATTTTCAGAAGGCAAGATAGAGCAAGTTGCATATACCAAATCTCCATTTTCCTTTACCATCTTTGAATAATTTTGAAGAATATCCTGTTGTGTTTTTCGTATTTCTTCCAAAAATTCAGGTTGCAACTTCCACTTGGTGTCGGGATTTCTTTTCAGGACCCCTAAACCGGTACAAGGGGCATCAATAAGTACCTTATCTGCTTTACCGATTAATTTTTTTATCGCTTTAGAAGAGTCAATCACACGAGTTTCCAAATTATGAATACCATTTCTTCTAGCCCTTCGCTTTAATTCGGTCAACTTATTTTCATAAAGATCCATGGCAATAATTTGTCCTTTATTCTCCATCAAGGTCGCTAAATGTAAACTTTTACCACCCGCACCGGCGCACGCGTCAACCACTTTCATGCCCGGTTTTGGGTCTAATAAAAGGGCTACTTTTTGAGAGGAAGCATCTTGTACTTCAAACCAACCATTTTTAAATTCTTCTGTGGTAAAAACGTTGGTTCTCTCATTAAGGATTAAAGCATCGCTTAGTTCTTTTAATGTATGGGTTGCAATATCTTGATCATTTAGCGCATTTTGCAGTTGCCGTAAGTTTGTTTTTAAAGTATTTACTCTAAGTACAACCTCTGCTTGCATATTTAAATGCTTAAGCTCTTTTTCCCAGCGTTCTTTTCCTAATTCTTGTAACCCTAATTGATCTAACCAATCTGGGATGGATTCTCTTAGTTTTCTAACTTTTGAAAGTTCGTCAAAACGGCCTTTTATCTTTCGGGTGGGTGTGCCTTCAAATTGTTTCCAATCGGGGAGTATTATCCCACGAAGGGTAGCCCAAACCACAAACATGCGAAACAGATTCTCCCTGTCAAATGGTTCTTTTACTTCAGCAATTTCAGCGTAAAGTCGTTTCCAGCGTACCATTTCATAGGTGGTTTCGGCAATAAAGCTTCTATCGCGAGCTCCCCATCTTTTGTCGCGCTTTAAGGTGTTTTTCAATACTTTATCGGCTTGCTTTTGCTCATTAAAAATGAGATGAAGAGAGTCTATTGTTGCAAAAACCAAATTTCGGTGAAGTCTCATAATCAATTAATAGGTTGCAAAGTTAGTATTCTTTATTGCTTTGAGTACTTTTGCTAAAATTTTTTTAAATGAAATGCCATCGATAAATTTTACAAAACAATTTTATCATTAAAAATGGCATTCCATCGTCCACTTTATTAAATATGATTTTTAGATGAAATTTCTTTCTTTTTTACTGATTGTTTGGGTATTTTTTTCTTGCTCTGAAAAAAGCAAATTAATTGAGCAGGTTGACATTGAAACTATATTTACAGATAGTTTGAGTATTCGAGCCATTGCACCTCTGGATGAAAATCGTGTTTGGTTTGCCGCAAATAAAGGAATGATTGGACTATTGGATGGGGAAACACCAAAATTGGCTACGGTTAAATATGAAGATTCTTTACTTCATTTTAGGGCGATTGCTACTACCAAAGAAGATGTATTTGTACTAAGTATTGCAAATCCTGCAGTATTATATAAAATTGGGTTTAATGGTAAAGAAGCTACTCATATTGAAGAAGTATATGTAGAAACCGGCGAGAAAGTGTTTTATGATGCTATGGCCTTTTGGGACGATAAAGAAGGGATTGCCATGGGGGACCCTACAGAAAACTGCCTTTCTATTATTGTTACTAGAGATGGTGGAAATACTTGGACTAAAATAGATTGTTCACAATTACCAAAGACCGAAGAAGGGGAAGCAGCCTTTGCGGCAAGTAATACCAATATTGCCCTTTATGATACTCATGTTTGGATTGCCTCTGGAGGAAAAAGAGCTCGGGTTTTTCATTCGGGAGACAGGGGGCTCACTTGGGAGGTTTTTAATACTCCTATTTTACAAGGAAAACCTATGACGGGGATTTACTCCATTCGATTTTATGATGAAAAAGTAGGCGTTATTTTTGGAGGCAATTGGGAACAAAAATCGTTTAATGAAGGTAATAAAGCTATTACGTATGATGGAGGGAAGACTTGGAAATTACTTGCCAATGGCGAAGGACCCGGGTATCGATCTTCGGTTGATTTTGTACCGAATTCTAACGGAAAAGGGTTGGTAGCAGTAGGATCTCCAGGAATCTCGTACAGTGCAGATGCAGGAAAAACATGGAAAGAACTCTCGCAAGAAGGACTTTACTCCATTGAATTTGTAAACGATTCTATTGCCTTTGGAAGTGGGCAAAATCGTATCGTAAAGCTTAGGTTTTATTAATTTCGAGGTTTTTGCTCTCGCCGGCTTTTCATTTTGTCAAGTAAGGTGCGTTTAAAATCTTCTTCAGCGATTTTTAGCTTCAGTATTTTTTTAGCGGGTAAAACGGCTTTTAATTGTTGCGCCAAATCTTTTCTGTACAAGAATTCTTTTTCTTTAAGGCTAATAGCTTTATCCAGCAGTATATTGGCTTCTGCATCGGATAGGGCATTGAAATCGCCTTTTAAAATCTCAAAGATTTCCTTGCGTTCTTGTATTCGTAATTCGTGAAGTTTTTCTTCATGAGCATTATAAATAGGCCAGAATTTTTCAGCTTCAGTAGAAGTTAATTCCAACGCTTCGGTAATATAAGCCGTTTTGTACGCTTTTATTTTGTCGTTTCTTTGCGCAGATGTGAGCGTTGCTCCAAGCATTAAAAAAACTAAAAGTAACTTTTGCATGATTATTCAATTAATAATGAGGTATCGGTAATAGTTTCTAATAGGTAGTTTTCCAAATTTTCTTCAGAAAAAAAAGCGGTTTCTATTTGAAGCGACTCAAGGTCATCTTCCGTTAATAATTGTGCAATATCTTGGGTGTTTAAATCCAAATTTCCGTTGGTTACATAAGCTTCAATTTCTGAAGTTTGTATGGCATCTATGGTATTTGTTTTTTGATTGAAAAACACAAAAAAGGCAATCAAAAATACCGCTGCAATAGGAGCGGCATATCTAAGGTGTTTTTTAGGAAAAAGAGAAATTAGGGCTGGTTCCTTTTTTGAGGTAATTTCTGAAAGTAACTTATTTTCAAATGAAGTTAAATAGTTTTGAGGGGCTTTAAATCCTAAATCTTTTGGAAGTTTTTCTTCAGCAATTTTTATAAAAATATCCTCTTCCAACGTGTCGAAATAGGAAGGTGGGGTTTTTAATCCGTGTGGGTATTTTTTATTGCTTTTCATTTCTTTTTTGACTTTCAAATACTTAAAAGGTTTCATGGTTTTCAAGATACGCCGTAATTTTTTTAACGGCTAAGTGGTAGCTGCTTTTTAATCCGCCTACCGAAGTTTCTAATATTTCGGAAAGTTCTTCGTAGGTAATATCGTCAAAATATTTCATATTAAAAATGAGCTTTTGTTTTTGTGGAAGGGTAGCAATGGCTCTTTGTAATTTTAACTGAATTTCAGTCCCTTCAAAAAAAACATCTTCTTCAAGTCGCAATAATGCTTTTTGTTGAAGTTCTTCCGATGTAATTTGTAATTTTTTAGCCTTTTGGTTGATAAACGTAATAGCCTCATTGGTAGCTATACGGTACATCCAAGTATAAATCTTACTGTCCCCGTTAAACTTTTGAATATTTTTATAGACTTTTATAAAGGTATTTTGTAAAACATCATCTGCATCGTTATGATCCAGTACAATTTTCCGAATATGCCAATACAAGCGTTCTTTATACGTAGAAAGAAGCACCCTGAAAGCTTTTTCATGGTCACTTGGAGACTTTAGCGCAGCAAGTAATGTTTTTTCTTCTACCAACGATATGAATTTCTACTTGGACTTAATTTTAAGTAAAGAGTTTAAAGTTGAATTTACAAAACAGCATTTTTAATTAAATAATCGATAAAATGTAGTTTTTATTA
>JAGQZA010000154.1 GCA_020435805.1 Flavobacteriaceae bacterium | reverse complement strand
ATTTATTCGTGACCGCGGAGGGATTAAAATTCCCTATATTCTCAATAGTGCAAATATGAAACTACCTATCGCAGAAAAGCGATAGGTGTTTTTATATTTTCATTCGTTTACAAAAGAGGATGTCTTTTGACACTCCTGAAAACACAAAAACCACACTTTTATAGTGTGGTTTCTTGCTTGTAGTGACCGCGGAGGGATTCAAACCCCCAACCCTCAGAGCCGAAATCTGATATTCTATTCAGTTGAACTACGCGGCCATTGTTTTAATATTCGAAATACTTTAAGATAATTTGGCTTTTACTATAGTAGAAATGGTTTTGCCATCGGCTTTGCCTGCCAATTGGCTACTTGCCATTCCCATCACTTTGCCCATATCGGCCATAGAATTAGCTCCGGTTTTAGCAATAATTTCGCTAATAACCTGTGCTATTTCAGCTTCACTTAATTGTTTTGGTAAAAATTGCTCTATTACCGCCACTTGGGCTAATTCCGGTTCGGCTAAATCGTTCCTGCCTTGTTGGCTAAAGATAACAGCGCTGTCTTTTCGTTGCTTTACCAGTTTTTGTAATAATTTTAACTCTTCCGCTTCAGATAACTCCTCTTTAGCACCACTTTCGGTTTGCGCCAATAAAATGGCAGATTTTACCGCACGTAGTGCTTCCAGAGCTACTGTATTTTTCTCCTTCATAGCCGTTTTAAGGGCATCCATAATTTGTACTTGTAAACTCATTCTTTCATGATTTTCAGTGGGCAAAGATAGGGAAATTCAGTGGTAAAAAATAACACAATGCTTTATTCAAAATTTTTGAAGAAGAAATAAACTTTCTATTTTTACCATTCCATTTTTGTATTATTTATTATGAATAAAATACTTGCTGTTGGCTCTAGAATAAATCACCCCGAACACGGAAAAGGAGTGGTAACAAACGTAGATTCCCGAATGTATTGGGTGACTTTTATTGACAGCGGATTAGAAACCATTCCGCTGGATGATGCATTCGAAATTATTGAAGCTTCCGAAGACGATATTGACACCGTAAGTTTTTACGAAGTAGAAAAAACGCTTAGAGAGATATTAAAAAAGTGGAGCGATGTAAGCGAAATTGTTCCCATTGCCGATAAATATAAGGGCGGGACCATGGTGCTTCAGCCTAACGATAGTACTTTAGCAAGTAAAGAAATTCCCATCGATACTTTTTTTCATAAAATTGTGATGTTACGCGACCGACTTCGAGTGATGGAACAAAAAATAAATTCCAGTAACAACCTTGACGATCAGGAAAAAATAGATTTGCAGCAATATATTACTCGCTGTTATGGTAGTCTTACTACGTTCAATGTTCTTTTTAAGAATAATTCGCAACAATTTAAGGGAGAATCTAGCAAGTAATAAACCCGAAAAGCAAACGTTTTATACAGATTAGCAGGGTTTTGCAAATAATTAGTACCTTTCGCTTCCCAAATCTGTATGATGCTATTTTTACAAGCCCAAGAAAATGTTAGCTGGTTGGCGCCTTATGCCTATACCATTGTATTGTTGGGTTTTTGTTTTTTCCTTTTTAGGGTTTTTGAAAATTGGTTTGCCGCAAAATACGACCGCCCTTTTTACCGCCATTATGTTGTATTCCGAAAGCTTTCGTCTTCACAAATTGAACTTCTTAAAACGGAATTACATTTTTATAACTTGCTAACCAAAAGGGAAAAACGACAGTTTCAACATCGTGTTGCAACCTTCATTAGTGATAAAAAATTTGTAGGAAGAGATGGGTTTGAAATTACAGAACGTGTAAAAACCCTTATTGCTTCAGTGGGTTGTATGGTTTCCTTCGGAAGAAAAAATTATGAATACACGCTAATAGAGTATATTATTGTGTACCCAAATGAGTTTTTCAGCAATTTGAATAATAACTATCACAAAGGCGAATTTAACCCCAGAGAAAGGGCATTGGTATTATCGTGGGAACATTTTGAACACGGGTATCAAATAAGTAATGATAACCTTAATTTAGGAATTCATGAATTCATGCATGCGATGCAGTTAGAGTCTAAGAATAGTGCAGATATTGATTCTACTCGTTTTTCAAAACAATTTCAGAATATTTTACATCGATTAACCGAAGATAATGTGAAAGAAAAACTAGAGGAAACCCGTTTTTTCAGAGAATATGCTTTTACCAACCAGTATGAATTTATGGCTGTTTTAGCCGAATACTTTTTTGAATCGCCTAAAGATTTGAAAAATCATTTCCCCGAAATTTACGAGGCTACCAAGAAACTTTTGAATTTTCAGTTTGCCGGGTATTAAAAAAGCCCAAAATGAAAATCAAATTGGGCTTTCTGTAAGCGTCTATTTCTCTTTACTTTTTCACAATAATTTTTTGTGTGTACATAACTCCTTTGTCTTTAGCCACCAAAAAATACATTCCTTCTTTTAGTGAACTTGCCTCCCAAGTTTCTTGCATTAAATCAATATCGGCTACTTTTTGGCCTAATAGAGAAACTACTTCCAAACTTTTTAAAGAGTGTGTTTCGGTAGTATTTAGTTTGAATGTTGAACCCATAGTGGGTGCTACCAGAACTTTATTTTTTTTAAAGTCTTTAGTGGAAAATGTCGCATCTCGAACAACAATAGCATTTGGGTTCGCCAAGCCATTACCAGTGGCAAAATCTCCTACTAAGGTTCCGTTGCTTTGATATTCTATAATCTTGTCTGCTGTTCCGGCAGAACCTATAAGTAAGTTTCCATTTGGGAGGTAGGCGTGACCTTCGGGTTGAATAATAGAAGGGATAAAATCTCCTATAAAATTGCCATTAGAGTCGTACCTCCTCACTTTATTGCCATTCCATTGATTGATTAAAAAATCACCACTCGAATTTGAATCCCTCCAAATATCTGTTGGACCTGATAGACCCGAGATAAATACTCCTTGATCTTGCCCTAAAGTGTTGAATTTTTGTACAACCCCTAACCCATAAGAAGACACATATAGGTTCCCGCTTGAGTCCCATTCCAAGCCTATACTTTGTGTAACTCCAGTATTTGTAAATTCGCCAAGAGGTGTTCCGTCAAGTTCAAACCTAAGTACTTTGGAGTTGGTATCCCATTGTAAAACATATAAATAACCGTCTGGACCAATTTTCATTCTTGTTGGCTTCCCGGGTATATTGGCCCATATTCCTTCATCGGCACCGGTAATTGAATTGTATTGATGTATGGCTTGGCTATTAAGTCCAGACACAAGCATTATTTCTTGATCTTCTAAAAAAATAATATCTTGTGGCCAGTCTAATCCGCCTGATCCTAAGCTTACAAAATCACCTAAATAGTCACCTTGAAGCGTAAATTCTTTAACGCTACTAAAACCTCCCGTTCCACTACTAACATACACTCTATACTCTTGTGAAAAAATAATGGTGGAAATAAAAAAGAAATAGGCTATTGAAATTAGTTTTAATGTTTTCATAAAATTTGGATTTAATGTTAATTAAAACAATATTCCAAATTATGTTTTTATAATAGGTTTAGAATTATAAAAATGGACTCTTTTTTTATAAATTAAGACGAAACTGAAGCATCCCTAAATTGAGAAGGAGTACAATGAAATTCTTTTTTGAATGCTTGATAGAAAGTGGCTTTATTATTGAAACCCACATCAAAATAGATTGACTTAATACTGTAGTTAGGATTTTCCAATAATAACCTTTTTGCCTCTTGAAGGCGATAATCATTGACAAATTGATTGAAGTTTTTTCCCGATTTTTTATTGATGACCTTCGATAATAAATGGGTAGAAAAGCCTAAGGAATCTGCCAAGTTCACAAGCCTCAATTCGTTATCAACGAAGGGTTTTTCAGTTTCCATATAACGAGTTAGCTTCAGATAGAATTCATTCATTAGAGATTCTTCAAAAGAAGCGTCATAATCTTCCGAAGGCAAAAAAAGTTGTGAAAAAAATTCACCGTCAAATACCTGAGGTTGCTTGATCACAAAAAAACCAATGGTATAAATAGACACACTCATAGTAATGGAAATCATATAATCCCATTGACTATTAAAGAATGGAAATTGTACTAAAATATAATAAGAAAGGTAAGCCAATGTAAATGTACTAAGCAGCACTAAAAGTGTAGTACTCCATCGCTTTCTCAATCTTTCGAAAGTATTGTTGGCTTTTTTTCGTTGAAAAAGGAACCAACATAAAAAAATATAAATGGTTAAATGAATGGCAATAAACCACGGGTTAGTAGAAAACCATACCCAGGGAACTTTAACCGTTGTATTAGGTAGGTAATTAATAAGCATTGCAACGTAGGTAACAAAAACCAAGAAGGCAGGTAAAAAATGCACAGCATAATTAAAGGAAACTTCCTTTTTAAATAAGTGTAAAAAATACAGGTATAGTAATGGCCCAATGGTATAATAACAAACGTGTGGTAATAACCCCAAATAGGGAAAAATTATCATATACTTGGTCCAAAACAAAACGTATTGAAAAAGGATAATTGAAAAAGCTAAAATTAAAAAAGCGATAGGAAAGCTCTTTCTGTTTTTAGAGAACAGTAATGAAAAAAATAAAAACAACCCCATGGCTACGGCCAAAAGAAATAACGAAGTCCAAGAGTCGAAGGAAGGAGTAGCTTGTAAATTCATAGTTGAAAATTACAATAAAGCTACCAAAAGAAGTATAAAATTATAATTATTAACCTTATTGAGTCATTTTCTTCAATCCGGCAATGGTTTCGATAGGGTCTTGTGCTCCAAACACATAACTACCCGCTACCAGCACATTGGCACCTGCTTCTTTTAATTGTTTGGCATTTTTATGAGTAACACCGCCGTCAATTTCAATAAGTGTGGAAGCACCTTTTCCGGAAATTAATTTTCGTAAAGCAATTACTTTTGCATACGTGTTTTCAATAAAACTTTGTCCGCCAAACCCTGGATTTACACTCATTAAGCAAACCAAATCCACATCTTGGATAATATCCTCTAATAAATAAACTGGAGTATGCGGATTTAATGCCACACCGGCTTTCATTCCTTCGGCTTTAATAGCTTGCAGGGTTCTGTGCAAATGGGTGCAGGCTTCGTAATGTACGGTAAGGATATTGGCTCCTAATTTGGCAAAAGTGGTAATGTAGCGATCCGGGTCCACAATCATTAAATGTACATCTATAGTCTTTTTGGCATGTTTAGCAATCGCCTGTAATACCGGCATTCCGAAGGAAATGTTTGGCACAAAAACACCGTCCATAATGTCTATATGAAACCAGTCTGCTTCACTGTTGTTTACCATTTCAATATCGCGTTGTAGATTGGCAAAATCGGCTGCAAGTATGGAGGGAGCTATCAAGGTATCACTCATTTCTGAAAGTTTTTTCAAAAGTACCAATTAGAATTTAGATTTCAGAATTTAGATTTCAGAATTGAATATGAATATGGTGTAAAGTATTCAAATAGAGTTTAATATAATGCAGGATACTAAAGAAGATTTAAACAATCTTGGTTTTTTTAAATGAAAAACCTCCGGTAATCAGCCGGAGGTCATTAAT
>JAGQZA010000153.1 GCA_020435805.1 Flavobacteriaceae bacterium | reverse complement strand
TTGAAAATATTAAGAGTGATCAAATTTTAGTAACCGGAAATACGGTTATTGACGCCCTAAATTATAGTGTAAAAAAGGTCACTTCATCAAGTTTTGAAGATTTAGAAATTTCCGAATTGAAAAAATCTTTGAAACCAAACACTAAAATTATATTGGTTACAGGACATCGAAGAGAAAATCACGGGCAAGGGTTTATCGATATCTGCAATGCTTTAAAAGAAATTGCCTTAGGTTTCCCAGAAGTTCAAATAATCTATCCGGTGCATCTTAACCCCAATGTTCAAAAACCGGTTTACGAACTGTTGAATAACATAGATAATATTTTACTTATTCCGCCTTTAAGTTACCCGGCGTTTGTTTGGTTAATGAATCTATCCTACTTAATTATCACAGATAGTGGAGGTGTACAGGAAGAAGCACCCAGCCTAGGAAAACCAGTTTTGGTCATGCGCGAAACAACCGAAAGACCTGAAGCGGTTTCGGCAGGAACAGTAAAACTAGTGGGGACGAGTAAGGAAAAGATTGTATTAGAAGCTTCGAATCTTCTTAAAAACAAGGACGAATATCTAGCCATGAGCCGACTACATAACCCTTATGGAGATGGTAAAGCTTGTGAAAGAATAGTGGCCTTCGTAAATGGATTACAGAACTAAAGGATAGCGGTTTAGAGAAATTTAAAACAGTGATACGGATAGGAGATGATTTTTCAGAAATTTTAAAAAAAGGAGGAACCGCTCTTTTTTTAAGAATATTAGGCTTTTTAGCCGGGTATCTTTTTGTGTATTACACTGTTCGTTTTTTTGGGGCAGAGACGCAGGGGAGAATCTCTTTAAGTTTTTCGGTCCTTATGATTGCATCGTTGATTTCTATTTTAGGAGCGGATGTGAATTTTGTTAAGATTTTTGCCATAGAGAACAATTTTAACAATGCTAAAGGATTATTTATAAAGGCCTATCCTTTTTTTATTGGTGGCGCAGCCCTTTTAGGAACAGTTCTCTTCGTCTTTTCGTCTTGGATAAGCACCTATATTTTTAAAGACCCAGAATTGGCTCCTTTTCTTCAATGGACAGCCCCTTGCATTGTGCTTTATACTTTAATGTTGATAAATGCGTCTGTTTTTAGAGGTCTTAGAATGAATACGCTCTATGCTTTTCTATTTAATGGAGGTCGTTTCATTTTTACGTTGTTGTTTTTTGGACTCTTCGTTTGGTTATGGAAAAGAGATGCTGTTATAACGGCAGCGGCACATACCATTGCTATAGGAACTTTGTTTGTTATTTCTGTTTGGTATCTTAAAAAACATTTGCACCCTTTTACCAAACAAACTCATTACAAGGTTTCTTCCTTTCTTAAGGATTCATTCCCGATGTTTTTATCTGCTTCAATGATTGTCATGCTGGGCTGGACAGATACTGTAGTCTTGGGTATTTATGAAGAAAGTAATGTTGTGGGGATGTACAGTGTTGCTTTAAAAATTGCAACGGTAGTTAGTTTTTCATTACAGGCGGTAGATTCAATTCTTGCGCCAAAGCTATCCAATGCATACTATTCAGATAATATAATTCTATTTAAAAGCTTAATTAAATTTTCAACCCTCATCAATGCAGTCATTTCTATAGTTTCTGTGTTGGGGATATTTTTATTTAAAGATTTCATTTTAAATTTATTTGGCCCAGAATTTATAGAAGCCACGATAGCACTTATCATTCTTTGTATTGGACAGCTCTTCAATTCTATTATTGGCCCGGTAGGCTCCATATTTCAAATGACCGGGCATCAAAAGGTGTTTCAGAATATTTTGGTAATTTCATTTATTATTAATTTAACCCTTAATTTGGTTTTGGTAAAACCTTATGGAATAAATGGAGTTGCTTTTGCAACAGCATGTAGCTTAATCTTTTCCAAGATTGCCAGTGCTATTTATGTAAAAAAATTAATCTGGAAAACCTCATGAATAAAATAGCAAGAAAAATATTCTTAACGCTATCCACATTAAGTGTTTTCAATTTCTTTTTTAATAAGATAACCACCCTTACTATATTTGATTACGCAGAAGAGCTATTGTTGCTTTTTTCCTTTGCGATCTTGCTTCAAGGCATTTGGAGTCGAAGGAAATTAGCTTTAATGCATATTGCCGTCTTTGTATTCCTAACGTATTCAATTGTAATAAGTCTTATTTTTGGGCTAAATAGAAGTTTTATTGAAATAGCCCTACAAAGTATTATTTCCATAAAGTTTTTTATTTTTTTGATGACCTTCGTCATGCTTTTCAAAAACCATATTTGGGAAATTAGAAAATTCCTGTTTTGGCTTTTGGCTTTTGCCGCATTAGGAGTTGCGTTGCATTTATTATTAGGGGAAAAATTTAATGCTATTTACGGCGTATCTAAGTATGCCAGGCCTAATATAAGATATACGGGATTTTTTAGACACCCTAACCATTTAGCCTATCTGGCAGTTGTTTTTATAGCATTAACATTAGACACTATTAAAAAGAAAAATGAGAATATTTCTTTACAAGGGTGGCTCAAGGTTATGATAGGAGTAGGGGTCATTATTTTAGCCGATACAAGAACAGCGATATTAGCTATTGCCATATTATTTACTGTTTTTTATTGGGATTATTTGTATAAAAATATGCTGGTGTTCTTTAGTTTTATCTTTTTAGGAATGCTCATTGTTTTTGGAGTCTTGTTATTTACGAACCTTCCGGAAAGTATTATGGATAATATTGAAATGTCCTATAGCCTTCAATCTGATTATATACGAGGGCTTATGTTTTATATGTCCCTATTGTTGATTGCCCAATATTTTCCCATTGGTTCTGGGGCAGGAACCTTTGGTTCTATTTTTGCAAAAGATAGTCAGGTCTATAAAGACTTTGGAGTTAGTGACCGTTTTTATTTTGTAGAAGAGTGGGGAATTTATGACAGTAACTTTGCTTCTATTTTAGGGGAGTATGGTATTATGAGTATTTTGCTTTTCACCTATTTGTTTCGGCATGCATATTGGCACCTAAGAAATAACTTTAGCGGGACGAAACCTTCTCCCATGCTAAAAGCGATGTTTTGGGTGTTTGTGTTTTTTTGCATTTCTAACCCCATGCTTACCAATAGTGTGTATATAATTATGAGCATTCCTGCATTTTTGTTAATTGCTAATACAGAAGAAAAGTGAAGGTTTTGATTATGACAAGTATGTATCCCAGTGCTCAAAAGAAGTATTCGGGGATTTTTGTCAAAAATCAATATGAGTATTTACAAAAGTTGATTGGCGATGGAGACACAATTGAAATTTTTTTTATCCGAAGAAGAATAACTTCCTTTATTGGAAGCGTATTAAAACACCTCGTTTCCTTTTTTAAATTTATCCCTCATTTTTTCAGAAAATATGATGTAGTGCATTTGCACAGTTTTTTCCCTCTAATAGTTTCCGCTTGGCTATATAAAACACTCTACCCCAAAACAAAATTGGTGGTTACTTTTCACGGTATGGAAGTTAACCTTCAAGTAAATAAAAGAAATGAAAAATTCATGCGTTTTTTGGCAAAAAAAATTGACTTTACCATTCCTGTTGGAATAGAAGTAGGCAAAAATGTAGTTAACAAACTAAGGCTCCCTATTGGAAAAATACTACCGGTAGGAGTAAATCCGAATGTCTTTTACCCCGAACCTCACACACAAAAGGAATATAATTTTTTATTTGTAGGTTCTTTTTTTGTGGTTAAAGGCATTGATATTCTATACAATGCCATCATAAACCTTCCTAAAGATATCCGCTTTTGTATTGTAGGTAATGGGGAAGAATACCAACAAAAATTTTCAGATTTAAAGCTGAAGGGATATACTATTGAATTGAAGGGCGACCAAACCCATGAAGAACTTCGAAAGGTGTATAATCAATCACGGTTTTTAATACTTCCGTCAAGGTCGGAAGGCTTTGCTACCGTCATTGTAGAAGCTATGTATTGCGGCACCCCGGTAATAACTTCTAACATCCCTCAATTTTTGGAACAGGTTATTGAAAACAAAAATGGGTTTATGTTTCCGCTTGACGAACCCCAAAAACTAGAAGTCCTTTTAGGCAACCTAATGAAGATTTCTCCATCTCAATACCAAACCCTCACTTTGAATGCCAAAGAATCTTTTAAAGAAATATCTTTGGAAGCAATATGTAAGGAGCTAATGATTATTTACCGAAAATGAAAAGGTTTTTATACTTCATTTATTTAGTTTTTTTTAGGAATACCCCTGAAGATTATCGTCCGTATAGTCTTTTCTTCCCTTGGATGAGAAGTATGCTGGTAAGAAACTATTTGAAACAATGTGGAAAAAAACCATTAGTTAAAAATCGAGCCGAAATCTCTTTGTATGCCACCGTTGGTGATTATTCTGAAATGGGGACACGTTGCATGATCCAATCGAATGTGCATTTAGGAAGTTATGTAATTATGGGGCCAGATGTAAAAATCTATGCCAGGAATCATAAATTTGATTCCCTTGATAAACCCATAGCACTTCAAGGGAAAAACTATTATAATACCTATATTGGCGATGATGTTTGGATAGGAGCCAATGTGGTTATCACTGCGGGGTGTAAAGTAGGAAATCATTCCGTAATTGCAGCGGGTTCGGTTGTGACCAAAGATGTTCCAGAATATGCTGTGGTGGGAGGGGTGCCGGCTAAGGTTATTAAATATAGAAATGAGAAAGCTCCTGCAGAGGGATAAAATTGTTGAGTTGGGGTGGGTATGAACCAAGAAAAAATCAATTTAATTTATTTATTGGGTGCCGGTAGAAGCGGGACTACAATGCTGGCCACCATTCTTAATACACATTCCAAAATACACACCTTAGGGGAAATGCATCAATTTTTGGATTATATGCTGGAAGATAAAGACTGCTCCTGCGGTAAAAACCTTTCTCAATGTGATTTCTGGGGAGCTATATTACAAGATTTGGATATTAGTTATCTAAAGAATAAGGCCCGTGTTGATTTATCCAACAGTTTAGAAAAGCATTATCAAATTCCTTTTTATCTTTTAGGAAAGCCGCTCAATAAAACCTATCAAAAAATGGGGGATATGATTTTTGAAGAGGTTCAAAAAAAAATATCCAAGCCTTGGCTTTTGGACTCTTCAAAATATATTTCAAGGTATTTGCTTCAGCGTAAAAACAAGAAAATTAACCTTAAAGGAATCTATTTAATACGAGATGTTCGTGGCGTCATTCATTCCTTCGGAAAAAATGTTCAAACACCCAAAAAACCACTCTCTGCAATTCTTTATTATACCTTAATAAATTGTTGGGCACAATGGGTTACCTTTTTTGATAAAAGAATTATTAAAATACGGTATGAAGATTTTGTGAATGATCCCGAAAATACCATACATAAACTAGAGGCTCACCTTTTTGGTACTACAAGCAAAATAGATAATTTAAAAAATAGCACTTTTGAAATTCCTCATATCATTGCAGGGAACAGATTGCGTTCACAAAAGGAATTGAGTATTAAAAAAGACCTGAAATGGAAAGAAAATATTTCCAGAAAAAACCAATG
>JAGQZA010000152.1 GCA_020435805.1 Flavobacteriaceae bacterium | reverse complement strand
TTTCACCATTAATAATCAACACAGGAATCTGCAGTTTGGCAATTTCGGTTTGTGGGTTGTATTTCATCCATGAAATCATAAAAGGTTGTATTTGTGGCCTAAAGATAGAAGCTAATCCTTGGCTGAACCTTACTGTAATACCATTGGCCCGCATATCGTCAAAAGCGGTACGCGCATTATCTTTCAACCCTGGCGACTGTATAGCTATTTGATCCACAATTACATCGTCAATCTCTTGCCCGGCGCCGGCAATGGAAATAAACCCGTCAATTCCATTTTGCGCAGCGATCATTCCCACCAATGAACCTTGGCTGTGTCCAATAACATAAATTTTAGAAAAGGCGTTGGAGCGTTTAAAAAAGGCAACGACATCTTTAGCATCTTTAATAAAATCGTCAAAACGAATCGCTTCTTCGGTAAGGGTTTTTTCTTTAAGTTGTTTTAAAATACGCTTGTCGTATCTAAAAACAGCAATTCCGTTTTCATATAAACCTTCGGCTAAAAATCGCAATGAATTATTTTTCATCATAGATTGGTTTCCATTTCGGTCGGTAGGTCCGGAGCCGCCAATAAGAATTGCCAATGCAGGTTTTCCATCGGTTTCAGGAACTAAAATAGTACCCTCGATCATAGGGGAAACACTAATATCTTTTCCACTTTTCCCGGTTGTTTGACTGAAACATATTAGCGGAGAAAATAAAATTAGGAACAGAAGATTTTTCATAGCTTTTGTTTTTATAAAGATATTGCTTATTAAACGAAATCTACACTAACTTTCTTGTACTTTAATTTTGAAGATATAACATTAACTTAAAAATGCAATTGTATATTTACACTATAAAATACCAAAATGAAAAAGCATATCCTCTTATTTGTACTAATATTTTTCTTTCACTTTTCGTATTCGTCCGAAGATTGGGGACCCACAGGTCATAGAACAGTGGGAAAAATAGCAGAAAACTACCTTACGCCAGAAGTGGCTCATTTAATTGATGAAATTTTAGATGGGCAATCGCTGGCATTAGTATCAACATTTGCTGATGAAATACGAAGTGATAGTCGGTATAAAGAATTTGCTCCGTGGCATTATGTTAATTTCCCTTTTGACAGTACCTACGAGGATTCTCCCAAAAGTGAAAAAGGGGATATTGTAGTGGCCATAAAAAAATGTATTTCAATTTTAAAAAATAAAGAAACTTCAAAAGAAGACAAGGCATTTTATGTAAAGTTGCTAGTTCATTTTATAGGAGATTTGCACCAGCCATTGCATATTGGCTTGGCCGATGATAAAGGAGGTAATACCTTTCAGGTACAGTGGTTTGATGAAGGCACTAATTTGCATTGGGTGTGGGATGAAAAAATTATTGAGCAATTTGGGATGTCCTATACTGAATTAACTGAAAATACTCAAAAGCTTTCCGCTGAAGAACTAGAAAATATTAAAAAGGGCACTATAGAAGACTGGATGTATGAAGGTCGTGCTCTTTGTGAAGATGTATATGCCCATACCAAAGTAGGAGAAAAACTGAGTTACGAATATATGTATCGCTATGCCCATATAGTTAGATATCAATTACAAAAAGGGGGTATTCGTTTGGCACAAGTACTCAACAGTATTTTTTCTTAATAATTGTTAAAATCCACTTTCTCTTATGTAGTTTATCCTATTATGAGTGCATAATATCGAATTTTTTTAGCACTGTTAATAAATATTTAAATTTTAATAAATTTTTAATTTATAACTTTCTGTAAATGAATACTTTTGCATCCTTTTTTAAAATAGTGTAATGCAAAATAAAGGAGCTAAAATAAATTTCGGATTGCAGTTTATTACAGGATTATTAATTGCCCTTCATGGGCTTTTTAAAATATTTTTTATTTCCGATTTTACAGATTTTATTCTACAAAATTTACACAATTTTTTACCCTCCGAAACTTTCTTAATAATAGTAGGGAGCTTTATTCCATTTCTTGAATTTTTTGCAGGACTCTTAATTTTATTTAGCATAAAGCTTAAGCAATCTATTATGCTCGCCCTTTTTGTTTTAACTTTTTTAGCGCTCGTAGTTATATCAAGTAAGCTCTATATTCATCTACTATTTGAGCTAATTATTTTTCTTTTACTTACTATTTTATCCTTCAAAAAAAACTACGTGTCTGTTAAACAATATTTCTAAAGGTAAGGTTAATCCGTTCGTTAATAGGGGCTTTGGTTTTGGGTATTTGGTGGTGCCAAAAATGTTGGGTTTTTCCTTTCATCAATAATAGACTTCCATGATGTAAAGTTAATTTGTAGGTTAATGAGGTGTCCTTTTTATTTTTAAGTTGAAAAAATCTTTCAACTCCAAAACTTACCGATGCTATGACTGGGTTTTTTCCGAGTTCTTTTTCATCATCACTATGCCAACCATTACTATCACTCCCGCTTCGGTATAAGTTAAGTAATACAGTATTAAAATTTGAGTTGCAAACCTGTACAACGCTTTCTTTAATATAAAGTAGAATTTTGGTAAAAGGTGTAGGGTACATAGTAATACCGGAGTAGGTATAGGTTTTTCGGTCAGCACCAAAAAGGGCAGTAAGTCTTGGTTGTGGATGGGTTTTTCCAAAAACGGTTATAACATCCTGCTGCCATTGAGTATCTTTCCTTAGTTTCTGAAAATAGGTGTCTGCTGTTTTTTTTGAAATGAAGTTTGGATAATAAAAAATTTCAGCGTCATCTAGGGGTAATTTTACTGGAATTTCTTTCGCTTCTTGAATATAGCTATCTAAGTTATACATATTGAAAAGCCCAATACACCAATAAAAACTGAAGCGGAAACCGTAAAATTAAAACCCATTTAGGTAGTTTTAAGGAGGCCTCTTTTTCTTGAAGCATATATACGTGTATGGGTAAAAATAAAACCAACAAAATTATAATTCCCCACGCCGATAATTTTTGTGTAACCGGATTTAGTATCATAAATCCTAAAATCATTTCAACTATACCACTAATTAAAACCATACTCTTATGGGAAGGTATGTAAGGAGGCATTATTTTTTCATAGATTTTAGGTTTCTGAAGATGGAAAAACCCAGCAACAATAAACAATATACCCAGGAGGTATTGGTGCCATGGTAGCATATTCAAGTGTTTTTTAAAGGCTATAAATATAAAAAGAAACCCCTTTCTTTTGGAAAGGGGTTTTTAGATTTAATTAAATTACTTATTCTTTAATCAACTGCTTGGTAATGGTTCCACTCTCACTTTGAATAATTACTACATAGGTAGCAGAGGCAAGTGTGCTTACATCCAGCGTTTTTTCAGTTCCCATATTCCTTAGGTCAAAAGTTTTTACCAAGCGCCCCGTTACATCATAGATGGTAGCATTATCCAGCGGAATGGCTTGTGGGTTGCTGATGTTGACTACTGCCTGCGCAGGGTTAGGATACATCACAATGGTCGAAATATCAAACACCGTATCGTTGGTGCCCAAAGTACTGTCCACTATAAGCTCGAAGGTACAAGTGCCAATATTTCCGGATTCATCCTCTGCCGTGATAGTAACAGTGTATGTTCCTTCACCCAGTAATGTTCCTGGTGCAGGCACCTGTGTGGTGATGGTAAGCGGATCGGTACAGTTGTCCACAGCTGTAGCTTCACCTGTTGCTAAATAGTCTGGCACCTCATAAAGGTCTGTTGGTCCTCCCGGATCTACTGTTTGGTCTGCAGGACAAGTCACCACAGGAGGCAATAGATCAATCACAGTTACCGTTGCGGTACAACTTGATATGTTGCTGTTAACGTCTTCTGAAAAGATTGTTACCGTTACAGGGGTGCCTATATCATCACAGTCAAAATCACTTATGTCCACACTCGTTTCAAAAATTCCGCAAACATCAGTATTACTAGCAATAACATCTTCAGGAACAATAGAAGCTAATCCGTTTTCATCCAGTTCTACGGTAATGTCTTGACATACAAGGTCTGGGGTGGAAGTATCTTCCACAGTAACAATAGCAGTACAGGTGGAAGTATTTCCATTAACATCGGTAACGGTAAGCACTACCGTATTATCTCCTACATTGGAACAATCGAAGGTGTCGATATCTACCGAATAGGCTGCGGTATCAATACCACATGCATCGGTACTACCTCCATCCAAATCGGCCGGATTTATAGTGACCGTTCCGGTAGCATCTAACTGAACCGTGATATTTTGGCATATAGCTATAGGAGCAGTGACGTCTTCTACAGTTACCACAGCCACACAGGTGCTAGTGTTTCCATAGATATCGGTAGCGGTGAGGGTTACGTTGTTAGGCCCTACGTTGCTACAATCAAAAGTGTCAATGTCTATGGTTAATGTATCTAAGGCACAATTATCGAACGTACCTCCATCCACATCTGCGACGGTAATGGTTGCATTTCCTGAGGCATCCAACGCAATGGTTATATCCTGACATACAACTACCGGTGGTGTGATATCTGTCACAGTAACGGTGAAACTACAAGTTGCCGAATTTCCGTTTACATCGGTGGCGGTCCACTCGACCGTAGTAACACCTACCGGGAACACACTTCCACTGGGCAAGCCATTGGTAAGTACCACACTGGTAACACCGCAGGCATCCGAAGCAAATGGGTCTGCATAAGTAAGTACAATACCGCAAATATCGGGTTCGGCGACCGTGACAATATCTGCAGGACAAGCAATGAAAGGAGCGGTTACATCCTGTACGGTTACCACAGCAGTACACTGTGAGGTGTTACCATTCACATCGGTCACGGTAAGTACCACATTGTTGGGTCCTACATTGCTACAGTCAAAGGTATCTATATCTATAGAAAGATTTGCAATTCCGCAGGCATCACTGCTACCTCCATCCACATCGGCTGGGGTAATGGTTGCATTGCCATCAGGATCAAGGTCTATCGTAATGTTTTGACAAACAGCAATAGGTGCGACATTATCTTCCACAGTAACAATGGTAGTACAAGTACTGGTGTTTCCATTCACATCGGTTACAGTTAATGTTACTGTGTTGGGTCCTACATCGGCACAAGTAAAACTACTTGGGTCTATAGACATAGAAGCGATTCCGCAGTTGTCTGTACTGCCATTATCAATATCTCCCACAGTAATTGTTGCATTACCCGAGGCATCCAACTGTACGGTAAAAGGAGCTGCACAATTCGCCACCGGTGGTTCATTATCGGTAACGGTAACGGTGAAACTACAAGAGGCAGTATTTCCACTGGCATCGGTTACTACAAATGTATTGGTGGTTGTTCCCACAGGGAAGGTACTTCCGCTTGGCAGACCTTCTGTTTGTGAAATAGTTTCTCCGGGACAGTTGTCGCTGGTAGTGGGTGCAGGATAAGTAACTATGGCACCACATACACCAGGATCATTATTCACAGAGATATTAGCCGGACAAGTGATGATTGGAAGCTCGGTATCGTTTACCGTAACATCGAACGAACAGGTAGCCGTATTCCCAGCACCATCAGTAGTGACAAAGGTGTTGGTGGTAGTTCCTATAGGGAACACACTTCCACTGGGGAGACCAGCCGTTTGAACGGTAATTGGTGTTACATATTCAAATTCTACTCTCGATTGA
>JAGQZA010000151.1 GCA_020435805.1 Flavobacteriaceae bacterium | reverse complement strand
CGCACTGTAGCAGAGGGTAAAAAAGTAGCCGAACTGGACAAAGATTTACAAAATCTATACGATCGCTGGACGGCGATGTGTAAAAAGCTACGAGGGGCGCACCACCCCAGCAAGGTGCTAAGTGAATTAAATAGAGGAGCTTCCATTATTAGAGACTTGTTTAACGACTCTTTCTCTGCCATTCATATTGATGATGAAACCCTTTATTTACAAATAAAAGATTATGTGCAAGCCATTGCACCCAAAAAGGAGAATATTGTAAAGCTGTACGATTCCAAAGTTCCTATGTTTGAAAAATTTGGAATTGAACGACAAATTAAAACATCGTTTGGAAAAACAGTTTCCGGTGCCAAAGGTTCGTATCTTGTTATTGAACATACCGAAGCATTACATGTTATTGATGTAAACAGCGGTAACCGAAGCAATAAATCCAACAGCCAGGAAGGTACCGCCCTTGAAGTTAATATGCTTGCTGCCAGCGAGGTTGCAAGGCAGTTGCGACTTCGCGATATGGGAGGTATTATTGTGGTGGATTTTATTGATATGGGCAAGGCCGAACACCGAAAACAACTTTTTAATCATCTTCGTGATGAGATGAAAGATGATAAAGCCAAACACAAAATTCTCCCCCCCAGTAAATTTGGATTAATCCAAATTACAAGACAACGGGTACGTCCTGAAGTCAATATTAAAACTAGGGAAGAAAACCCCGATGCAATTCTGGATGGTGAAGAAATAGAAGCACCTATAGGAGTAGTATCAAAAATTACGGAAGACTTGAAAAAGCTCTTCCACAAAGACTATAAAAAGTTGACCTTAAACACACATCCTTTTATAGCAGCCTTTTTAACAAAAGGATTTCCATCTGTGCGCACCAAGTGGTTTATGGAGCACAAAAAATGGGTAAAAATTCAACCAAGAGATGCTTACACCTACCTCGAATACCATTTTCATGATAAAGATGGTAACGAGATTAAATAACCTGAAACCCCTTCAAAAATGGAGGGGTTTTTTTTATGCTATACATTTACTTTCATCTGAAAAACCACCCCGCCTTACGGCACCCCTCCTTAAAAAGGAGGGGAAAATTTGTATCTTTAAGCGTGGAAAGCACCTATAAAACCTATACCGTAGAAGAAGCAAAAACTCGATTGGAAAGCTACTGCGCCTATCAGGAACGTTGCCATAAGGATGTGGAAAACAAACTGAAAGAAATGCGGATGATTCCGGAAGCTCGAAATCACATCATCCACCACTTAATACAACACAATTACCTCAACGAAACCCGTTTTGCACAAGCTTTTGCCCGTGGAAAATTTAAACAAAAATCTTGGGGGAAAACACGAATTATTCGAGAATTAAAATTAAGAGATATTAGCACTTTCAATGTCAAAATTGCATTGCAGGAAATTCCTGAAAATGCTTATCTTTTTACTTTTGAAGCATTGGTGGAGAAACGCCTCAACCAATTAACTTCAGAAAAAAATCTCCTGAAAAAGAAGAAAAAACTAGCTGATTATTTGCTGTATCGAGGTTGGGAAGCAAATCTGGTTTGGGAAAAAGTGAATTCTATAAACTAAGAAATCCCCAACTTAGCATGGGTTTTCGTGATGGCTTTTTCATTTTTGTTATCAATCCATGCTTGCCCCTTCCAGCGGCGCATGAGATTATCAAAATGTCGCATCACAAAAATGTTGTACAATGCCTTGCTTAAGTTTTTAGGGTTACGCGCAATGGCACGTAAACTCATGGAAAATCCGGGAGTAACATAGCGCATATAATGCCAGTAACCTTCTGGCATATACAATACTTCCCCGTGTTCTAAGTTCCCCACAAACCCTTTTGCTTTTTTTAATGCCGGCCATTTCTCGTAATCGGGATTGGCAAAATCAATATCCTCTCTTACAATTAAGGAATGAGGTATTTTGTAGAGATAATCATTCTGTTTTTGGTCAAAAAGAATGCATTGTTTTTTTCCGTGGAAATGAAAGTGAAATATATTGGCCAAATCAATATCGTAATGCATAAAGGTGTAACTGTTTTCCCCGCCAAAAAAGAGCATAGGCAGACCTTTCATTAATTTCAATCCAAAATCGGGATAGCTAAAATCCTTTTGTAATTGAGGGACAACTTTTAAAATATTCCAAAGGAAAATTCGGTAACGGGTAGGCTCTTTTTTCAATAATGCCACGTAATCCTTCATTTTCATTTTGGCATGGGCTTGATTAAAGCCTTCATCATGTCTCACAGGGCGGTCATCATAGAGCGGCACCTCAATATCTCCTGCCACTTTTGCCATATAATCGAGGTTCCATTTAGATACAGCAGGCCAATCATCAACAAAATGCTCAATAATTACAGGTTTCTGCGGTTTAAAATAGTTATTTAGAAAATCTTTCTTGGTAATGGTTTTTACCCTGTCTATTTCCTGTAATTGCATCATTAAAAATAAAAGGTAAAATTAAGAAACTTTGGAGTAACAATTTCTTAAAATAAATGTACTTTGAATGTTATCCAGTTTTACACTAATTTAACAGAGCTTTTCAAGCAACTTAATCCTAAAATTTGATTACTAACAGAAAACATCTTATTTCTCAACTCTCTTACCATAATGAATGGGACACCATCATTATTGGGGGCGGTGCTAGCGGACTAGGAATTGCCGTGGATGCAGCTTCCCGCGGATTTAAAACTGTACTTTTTGAACAATACGATTTTGCTAAAGGAACCTCCGGTAAAAGTACTAAATTGCTTCATGGAGGAGTGCGGTATTTGGCTCAAGGGGATATCAAACTAGTGATGGAAGCCCTTGAAGAAAGAGGTCATCTCGAAAAAAATGCACGACATCTTTTTAAAAAACTGGAATTTATTATTCCCAATTATAGTTGGTGGAAAGGGACTTATTATCTCATTGGTTTAAAAATATACGATTGGCTTTCGAAACGATTGAGCTTGGGAAATTCAAAGCTCGTTTCCAAAAAACAAGCCCTAACTTGGTTACCAACCTTAAAATCGAAAGGTTTAGCCAATGGCGTTTCGTATTACGACGGACAATTTGATGACGCTAGGCTCGCCATCAACTTGGCGCAAACTGCCATAGAATGGGGTGCCGTTTGTATTAATTATATGAAGGTTGAAAGCTTTCAAAAAAATAAGTTGGGGAATATTGAATCGGTTTTAGTTACCGATACCGAAACAGGCAAATTATACTCTGTAAAAGGAAAAGCTATTATAAATGCTACCGGTATTTTTACCGACTCGGTGTTAAAAATGTATAACCCCAATCATAAAAAAACGGTATTTCCCAGTCAAGGGATTCACTTACTATTAGATCGCTCTTTTTTGGATAGTGATAAAGCCATAATGATTCCCAAAACCAGTGATGGCAGGGTGCTTTTTATTATTCCGTGGCACAACAAAGTAATGGCAGGCACTACCGATACCCTTATTAAAAAACCAAAAATTGAACCCCAACCGCTCCATGAAGAAGTAGATTTTATTTTAAAAACCATCAATCAATACCTTACTAAAACAGCCCATAGAACAGATGTGCTTTCAGTATTTAGCGGATTACGCCCTTTGGCAAAACCTTCCAAAGAAGAGACAACAACTAAAGAGGTTTCAAGAAATCATAAAATAATTATCGACAACAACCTTATAAGTATCGTCGGCGGGAAATGGACTACCTACCGAAAGATGGCCGAGGATGTAATCGATCAAGTAATAGATTCCTTCCATTTTACCAAAGTGGCTTGCACTACGGAAAAAATTTCCATCCACGGAAACGTTTCTGAAAAGCTCGATGTTCCAGATCGCCTTAGTTTTTACGGAAGCGACTTAGAAGCCTATCTTACTTTTGAAAAATCAAATCCGGAGTTTACTGAAAAAATTCATCCTCATTATGAATTTACCAAAGGACAGGTCGTGTGGAGTATTCAAAATGAAATGGCACGAACCGTTGAAGATTTTTTATCCCGCAGGATACGTTTGTTATTATTAGATGCTAAAGCAGCTGTGCAAGCTACAGCAGTAGTTGCTTCCGTTATGAGGAAGGAACTCCAAAAAACCGAAACATGGGAGCAAAATCAAGTGAATGAATTTTATAAACTTTCAAAAAAATATATATTAGACTAACTTAAAAAATCTTTATGACTCCTTTTATTGCCGAATTTATTGGAACTTTCATCCTTATGCTATTAGGGAACGGTGTAGTAGCCAATGTCCTCTTAAAAGACACCAAGGGGTACAACGCTGGCTGGTTGGTTATTACAACGGCTTGGGGATTGGCCGTTTATGTTGCGGTATTAATTGCAGGGCCTGTGAGCGGTGCTCATATTAATCCTGCGGTAACAATTTCATTAGCCATTGCTGGACTTTTTGATTGGAATTTAGTTCCCTCTTACATTTTAGCTCAGTTTATAGGAGCCATGTTAGGCGCCCTTTGTGTGTATGTTTTTTACAAAAAACATTATGACACTACCAATGAGGTAGATTTAATAAGAACTACTTTTTGTAATAGCCCAGCAATTAGAAACACCCCGTCCAATTTATTTTCTGAAATGATTGGCACATTCGTTTTATTACTGGCGGTATTTTATATCGCCGAACCGGAATTTATAGGCAAATCTGGTGAAAAAGCAATTATTGGGCTAGGTTCTTTAGGTGCCTTACCCGTTGCTTTGGTGGTATGGTCTATTGGATTGTCCCTTGGTGGCACAACAGGATATGCCATTAATCCTGCCAGAGATTTGGGGCCAAGAATAGTTTATGCTTTATTACCCATTAAAAACAAATTTGCCGATTGGGGCTATGCTTGGATACCCGTTGTTGGGCCTATTGCAGGGGGGGCGATAGCGGCATTGCTGTACTTATCTCTTTTATAAAACAAAAAACCCAAACTCATTTTTAATGAATTTGGGTTTTAAATACTATAAATCGACAATATTAGTCTGCCAAAACAATCACTTTATTATCACTCATTTGTACGGTTCCACTATTAATTTCCAGCACCCATTTACCATTATCTTGAGTAAACTTGTTTTTATATCCTTCAGCAATAGTAGGATTTCCGGCAAATTTCACTTTCCCTTTTCCTAATAAAGAAACGATAGCTGCGTGATTATTCAACATTTGAAACTCTCCATCCACGCCCGGTACAGTAACGCTTTCTACCTCACCACTAACCAAAGATGCTTCCGGAGTTACAATTTCTAAATACATATTATATATTGTTTACAGTATCCAGTTTACAGTTTGCATTGATATTTACCGCTACTGCTAACTGGGCACTAATTTTACGCTTCTGCCAACATCTTTTCACCTGCCTCAATGGCATCTTCAATGGTTCCCTTAAGGTTGAAGGCAGCTTCAGGAAGGTGATCCAATTCTCCATCCATAATCATATTAAATCCTTTAATAGTGTCTTTAATATCTACCAATACCCCCGGAATCCCTGTAAACTGTTCAGCAACGTGGAAAGGTTGTGACAAGAAACGTTGTACACGACGCGCACGACTTACGGCCAATTTATCGTCTTCTGAAAGTTCTTCCATCCCCAAAATGGCAATGATATCTTGTAATTGTTTGTAGCGTTGCAACAACTCTTTCACTCTTTGTGCACAGTCATAATGC
>JAGQZA010000150.1 GCA_020435805.1 Flavobacteriaceae bacterium | reverse complement strand
CCTGTACTTCTTCTTTAGCACCTTCCAGCCCAGCTACATCTTTGAAAGTGGTTTTTACATCGGTCTTTTCATCAAAAAGTTTGGCTCTGGACTTTCCAATATTGAAGATTTGCCCTCCAGCACCACCACCGGCCCCAGATGACATTCTGCGCATGATGTAAATCCAAACACCTATGATAATTGCAAAAAACAGAATAGAAGGGAGGAACTCTGCCCAAATATTGGACTCGGTAGTCCATCCTATTTTGGTAGTTAAGCCATTATCCTTAATAATTTGATTGGTGCTATTTTCAAAGTTTTGAAGATCTCCAAATTCAAATTGGTAAACGGGATCCTTAGGCGTTGGTTTTAAAAGCTTGCCTTTAAACTTATTGGTATGTTCTTCATTTTGAAAAGCAGCTTCGGTAAGATATACTTTAGCTACTTTTTTATTAATAATTTCAATTTTTTCGACATCTCCTTCACGAAGCATTTTCTGAAAATCTACTTGGGTCGTTTTTTCAGGAGCTGAAAGCGTACTACCTCCAAAAATTTGAAGTCCTATAAAAATTAGAATGATAGGGATATAAATCCAAAAATTATTGAATTTGGGTTTTCGTATTTCAGGTTTGTTATTGTCTTTGGCCATGGGGCTTTAATTAATAAGTAGTTTTAATGAGTACTGTTTTTGCATCGCCCCAAAGGCCTTCTATGTCGTAAAATTCGCGAATGTGTTTTTGGAACACGTGAACTACTACATGCACATAATCCATGAGCACCCATTCTGCATTTTCGCTTCCTTCTACGTGCCAGGGTTTTTCTTTTAAAGCTTTGCTAACAAGTTTTTGTATGGAATTAACAATGGCGTTAACCTGCGTATTTGAAGTACCATTACAAATAATGAAGTAGTCGCAAACGGTATTTTCTATCTCCCTAAGATCCAAGATTTGAATGTCTTGTCCTTTTACTTCTTCAATTCCTCTAATTATTTCTGTGACTAATAAATCTGATCCTACTTCTTTTTTTTGCATTAATTACTTTTTATTTTGGGCAAAGTTATTACTTTTTTGTTTCTTGAAACGTTTTAATTGTTCAGATTAACACAATATTAATTCCATTGAAAATTATCAAAATCAGTGCCATTGGCTCTACCAATGATTATTTAAAGAAGCAAGCGAAAATCATCCCGTTAGAGGATGAAACCGTAGTACAGACATTGCATCAAACCCAAGGCAAAGGGCAAATGGGTGCTACTTGGCATTTTGATATTGGTAATAGTCTGGCTTTCAGTATATTTAAACAAACAAATGAGCTGCCCATTTCAAAACAATTTTGGGTCAATTTTGCGGTAAGTATAGGGGTAAAAAAAGGGCTGGATTTGTTGGGGATTCCAAAAGTTTCTATAAAATGGCCAAACGACATATTGGCAGATGGGAAAAAGGTATGTGGTATATTGGTAGAAAATCAATTTCAGAAAGGACATATCGAGCACAGTATAATAGGTATTGGGATTAATGTAAACAATGCAAGTTTTCCGGAATTCCCACAGGCAAGCTCACTTTTACTTAGCACAGGAATACATTTCTCCTTAGATGAGGTTTTTGATAAAGTGCTTCAGGCTGTACTTTCTGAATTGCAATTGGTAAAAGCTACAAACGCTGAAGCATACAAAAAGCAATATGAATCTTATCTATATAAAATAGGAATTGTTTCTACATTCGAAGATATAGAACGAAAAATGTTCTACGGCACCATACAAGGCGTTTCAAACAATGGAATGTTATTGGTAAAATTACAGGATACTACAGTAAAGGAATATCGATTAAAAGAAATTAAAATGCTGTATTAAAGCGCTTCCATTTTTGAGGTTAATGTTTCCAAAAATTTGGTAATTGGGCTTTTTATCATCATCGCCATCATGGGATTAAAATCACCGCTAAAAAGTAACTCGATGGCAGCATTATTTTCAGAAATTTCTTCAATAGTTCCTTCCAGAGTAAACGGAATTTTATCACTAATGGCTCCCAAAATGAGTTTTGAAGAAGGTTGCAAATCTTTAATTTCCAAAGCAATTTCCGGCATTCCTTTTAAAGCGAATACAAAAGCATCCTCTCTAATAACTTCAAATTTACTAATGTTGTCCGGCATGAGTGTTTCAAAGTTTTTTACATCCTTCAAAAAATTGAATAATCCTTCTGCACTTTTATTTACAGTTGCCTTTTTGCTTTTTATTTCCATAATAGTATTGTGATATTTTATGCGGGGTATTACAAATTTTATGCCTATTTCCAGGCGGCTGGATTTTTTCTCCAAAGACTCAATGCCGCTGCTTCTTGCTGCGAGATGTAGTTCGATTTTTGGGCTTGTTCCAGTAAGTTTTCGTAATTGCTTAGCGTATGTAAAGCAACATTTGCCTTTGCAAAATTTTCTTCAGCCACCGTAAATCCGTAAGAAAAAATGGCAACCATTCCTTTAACATTTGCTTTGGCTTCTTGTATAGCTTCTACGGCAAGCAGACTACTTTTTCCGGTACTAATTAAATCTTCCACGACTACCACAGTTTGATTTTCTTCAAGGTGACCTTCAATTTTATTTTGCCGCCCATGTGCTTTGGCTTCGGGGCGAATGTAACAAAAAGGGAGGTTAAGATAATCTGCTACCAAGGCACCAATACCAATGGCCCCTGTAGCGACTCCGGCAATCATGTCAGGCTTTCCGTAAAGCTCTTCAATTTGATTGGCAAGATTTTCCCGTAAGTAATTTCTTATGGTTGGATATGAGAGGGTTAGTCGATTATCGCAATAAATTGGCGATTTCCATCCCGAAGCCCATGTAAAAGGGTTTTGTGGTTGTAATTTTATTGCATTAATTTGCAAAAGTAATTCGGCTGTTTTTTGGGCTGTTTCTTTTTTTAAGACCATACTGCAAATGTATAAAGTTTTTGTCAATGAGATTCCCATTATTCTCTCCACAGAGAAAAAAATTGGTAAGCTGTACACTTCCATTCCACTAAAGGAAGTTAAGTTTAAAAAACTAATTGAAAAAATTAATAATGGGGAGTTGCTGTATGTAAATATTTATCATAAAAACGCAGAAACCTTAGAAAAATTCCTACGTGAAAAGCTTCCCGTTGTGGAAGCAGGTGGAGGCATGGTGTATAATAGCAAAAGGGAGATTCTTTTTATACGGCGTAACAACAAATGGGATTTGCCCAAAGGGCGTGTGGAAAAAGGGGAAAGTTATGAAGAAGCAGCTGTTAGGGAAACCATTGAAGAGACGGGGGTTAAAAATTTGGAAGTGCGAAAGTTTTTAACCAAGACCTATCATATCTTTAAAAGAAATAACAAATTTAAACTAAAGATTACCTATTGGTTTGAGATGTTTAGTGATTACAACGGTCCTTTGATTCCCGAACCTTCTGAAGGAATTAAAAAGGTGAAGTGGAAAAATTTTGAAAAATCCCAAAAAGCCCTTCAGGATTCTTACGAAAATATCAAATTACTATTTCCCAGAGAATATTTAATTCCGCACCCTAACGATAGGGTATCGCAGGAATGATTTTTCATAATGAGGCGATTGCTGGTGAATCCAGTCTAATTGTGCATACCAATTGGAAGCAAAATTAGGTTCGGCAGTTTTTTTAGCATCAAATTGTTGTTTTATTTTGGGGTTATCTTCCAAAAATTGAAATGCCATATCTTCCCAAACGTAAGGAGAAAACCCTTCTTTTTGCTGAAGAATAGTATCAAAATAATTCCAATTAAAAAAAGAATCCATAGCCATTGGTTCTAGTGTTTCTAGTAGATACCGAACTCCCGGTTGTTGTGTAAATACCATAAAATCGCCAGCTTTTACGAACACTTCTTCTTTATAAGAATCGACTTGGGTATTGAAATGTGGGTAATGTCCCTCGTACGGATTTTTAAAAGTCTCATAGCTTTTAATTTTATACACTTCCGAAGAAATTAGGGTATCATTTTTTATTTCAGTAAGCTCAATGCCATTATTTTTTAATCTTTCTAGCACATTCCAATATCCTTTAGGAATAATATATGCTTGCGGAATAACCACTTCCTCGACCACCTTAAATTCATTATAATACATTACAGGCTTTGTGAAAGGTTGCTCTCTGTGGTATTGTAATCTGTTTGCACCGGTAATTTTGCTGGGCTCCATAGTTCCTTCAAAACCCTTAAATTGAAGGGTTGTTGTTTTGCTGCTATCAATGTCCCATGCAATAGGATAGGAGTTTCCGGCTTTGTAAAGAGCTTCATTATTTTTTCGAAATTTCTGAATAAGCGAAGCATCTTTTTCGGCGATGCTAATGAATGTTTTCATCAACTCATAAGTGCCTTCTACACGTTGTTTATAGGGTTTCAGCATATGTGTTTCAACCATCATTCCCATTGTGTTGAACAGCGTAGTATAACCCGTTGAATATCTGGGATAATCCATAAATTGAGAAAATCCGGTTTCGGGAGTTCGGTTAAAAAGATTCACATAGGGGGTAATATCCCATTTTTTGGTTGCCAGCGAATCTTCTAATTGAGGCATAAACGAAGTATGTAAATACGCTCCTAAATCGCCCCCTAATTTATTGTGCTGCGTAAAAAGATGGGTAAGCGTGTATTGGTAATCGGCGCCATTACTCACGTGATTGTCGATAAACAAATCCGGGTTTACAATATGAAATAGTGCTGCAAACGCTTGAGCGTTTTTGGTGTCTGCTTTAATAAAGTCTCTATTCAAATCGTAATTGCGAGCATTACCTCTAAAGCCATATTCTTTAGGGCCGTTTTGATTGGTTCGCGTTCCTGTATTTCTATTTAAAGCACCCCCAATATTATAAATAGGGATAACGGCAATGATAGTATTTTGGGGAACTTTTATCTTTTCTTGTGCAATATCTCTAAGTAAAAGCATAGAAGCATCAATACCGTCACTTTCCCCGGGATGTATTCCATTATTTATGAGCAGTACATTTTGGTTTTCTATTGCTGAAAATTCACTTTCTACAGTAGTATTTGCTTTTCTGAAAGGATTAAAAACCACCAAGTGCAATGGCTCTCCACTATCGGTAGTTCCCATTTCATACATGGCAACGGTAGGGTAGGTGGCCGCTAAATTTTCATAAAAGGAGATAACTTCACTATAAGTGGGCGTTTCAGTACCTTTTGATTTTTCAAAAGTAGTTTCAAAATCGTAAGCGATTTTATCATTTTTGGAATTACAGGATATAATTAGAAATAATAAACAACCGGAGATTATGAAAGATTTCATTTTGTAGTGTTTGATAAGTATTTGTAAAGATGAAACTTTATTGCAAATAAAAAAAGGAGCCTAAAGCCCCTTTTCAAAAAATATCTAAATAAATTGTTAGCTATTCATAGAAATAAGAAACTCTTCATTATTTCGTGTTTGTTTTATTCTATCATTGATGAATTCCATGGCTTCTACAGGGTTCATGTCTGCCAAATACTTACGCATCACCCACATACGCTGGATGGTATTTTCATCGAGTAATAAATCGTCTCTACGGGTACTGGATGAGGTAAGGTCAATCGCAGGGAAAATTCTTCGGTTGGAGATTTTTCTGTCCAACTGTAATTCCATATTTCCGGTTCCTTTAAATTCTTCAAAAATAACTTCGTCCATACGCGATCCGGTATCAACAAGTGCTGTTGCCACAATCGTCAAAGAACCTCCTTCT
>JAGQZA010000014.1 GCA_020435805.1 Flavobacteriaceae bacterium | reverse complement strand
GTTTTTGGGTGCTGGATTTTGGGTCTAATATATAATACCTATATGTCACTTCGAGGTCAAACATCCACCTTAATCCCCCTTCAAAGGGGGAAGTTTATAACTATTCACCACCTACGATTCAATACTCACTATTCACTACTGCACACTGCCACTGCCTACTATACAAAATCTACCCTTAACCTTTGACCTTTGACCTTTGACCTTTGACCTTTGACCCAATACTGCACGAAGTAAATACGACTTTAATACGGAGTAGTAGGTTTTTTATGTTTCTTTTTTCCATCGCCCAACCCTTCGACTTACTTCATAAACTAGCTTCAAAAGAAAATATATTTTCTTTTTCACTAATGCTCAGGGTGACATCGAAACAAAAAAATCTAGTCCTTACTATTCTTTAAAGCCTCTTGTAAACTTACTTTGATATCCCCCCTTTGAAGGGGGTTAGGGGGATGTTTCGAGTATTTACGGAACGGACTCCCGAAGTCCAATGGGAGGACGGCTTGTGTTAGGAATTTTACTATTTGTCACGCTCAACTTGATTGGGCGTCCATAAAAACACTTGTTAGGTGGATTCCGCATCATACTTCGACAGGCTCAACACAAGCGTGCGGAATGACAAGTTGTTCGCGATACTATCTCTCGTAAATCACTCGAACGGACATGGAGACTTCCATAGGGTCAGAAAGACATAACTATATAAAATAACCCCACCCCTTTTTACGTTAGTAGTCTAAGCCATTGTAACTAACTTTCCATGTATCGTTCTTTTTTTGCCCTTGCGCTTTGCTTTTTTTGCCTCACCGGTCTTGCCCAGGAACAACCCTACGACCTTACCTACACCCGGCCCTCGGCAGCTTTTAACACCGACCGCACCTTTTATGTGCATGTGCCGGAGCTGTACTATGACACCGAGGAAGCCTTTGGGGTTATCTATGTGCTGGATGCGCAAGCAACTTCTTTTTACAATCAGGCCAAAAGCATTGCAGATTACCTGGTGTGGAGTTCCCATCTCTTCCCTGTAATCGTGGTGGGCATCCACAGCGAGAACCGTGGTATCGAGTTTATACCCAAAGACCACACCAAACCGCTGGACGATGAAAACAACAACGGACAGGCCGAAGTATTACAGGACCACCTAAATAACGAAGTGTTTCCGTTTATCAAAGAAAATTTTAGGGTTAACGAGTTTCGGGCCCTTATAGGCCATTCCCGGGGGGGAGCGTTTATCGCCCATACCTTATTTGGGGAGCAAAAGGACCTCTTTCATGCCTATATCGCCATTAGCCCTGCCATGCACTACCTTAACAATCAAATCCTGAACGATGCCAGGAAGCGCATTACACAAAAAGAATCTTTTCAGAAGTTTTTCTTTGGCACGCACGGTACCGTGGGAAGTAACGAACGGTTTTTTGGACCGCAAGTGCAATACCTCGATTCGTTAGTTGCCGAACACCCCAACCCTACCCTGCATTGGCATACCCGCCAAATTGACGAGGTCTCCCACTGGGGAGTAGTAGCACCCTCCTTAGATTTTGGTTTGCTGGAAATGAATCGTGCCTACCAAGTAGATGAATTTCTTATCGAACAGTTTGCTGCCAATACCCAAAAAAGCATGACACAGCAAATTAAGGAGTACGAAAACCAACAAACACAAAAGTTGGGATATTTTGTCTCGCTTTCGGCCCGTTCTTTGCGGCGTTATGCTGATAATCTGGGCGAGGAAGCGCAGTATGCACCCGCCCTGGAACTGTATGAAATGGCCTTAGCCAAAGATACCTACGACATCCGCTCCTATTTCGGGAAGGCCTGGGTGCAGGAGGAATTGGGCTCCCCAACAAAGTCCATCGCCACCTACGAGGCCGCTAAAACCATGCTAAACGCTAAAAAGCATGCGCTTTCAGAAGAAGACACCGAAAAATGGCTGAGGCGTGTTGCTAAAGAGTTGGAACGATTGAAGGGGTAATTTTTATGTAATAATTCATTTTTGCCTTGATGCCTCAGAGAGGCTACCTAATTAGTTGCATGAAGATTGCGAGTGTAGCTCAACAAAAGGTATTTTTCTTTATGTTCATTTTGCCTTGATGCAAAACGAACCAAAAAATCAAGAAGGAATTAAGGTGATTTTTGGCAATGCCAAAACCGCGGCTGTCGCTATCGCTGCATGCTTTCTTTTTGCTTCGCAAAACGCACTTCCGCTTGCGCCACCATCTATCACTGAAATTCCTTCGAGTTTGTATTTTGAATCTAAAATGAGACTAAAGTAAAAGTATTTATGCTCAAGCGGAAAAGGCCTAAATCGAAAAGTAGTTTAAAATATTATAGTGAATTGTTAGTGTGTCTTTTCCGTTTTTAATATAAAAAAATCTAAAGGAGTGACTATTGTGAACTTGTGAACAATAGTTGTATCGAGAAGTTTACTTCAAACAAGTTCTCGCTACAATTTGCATACGCAAATCACTAGAACGGACTAAAGAGTTCTCGACTGCGCTCGAACAGATACTTTTATAAATTATCCAATTGATTGTCTTTCCCGTCTTCGCTGATGGTCCAAAAGAACCCTACAAAAAAGAATTGGTCGGCAGCGGGACGAAGTGTCCTGCGGTTAAAGATGCCATTGGCATCGGGCGTAGTGGCGTACTGATAACCATTGATGTTTTTGGTTGCCAGCGCATTGTTGATGGAGAAATACAGTATTTTTTGAGGGGTCAATAAATAGGCCCAATTTAAGCTTACGCTATTATAGGCTTTGGCTTGTTCCTGTAAAAAGCCCGGTCGATTAGGATTAGTATAAGTACGGCCACTGGCAAATTGGTAGCTAAATCCTACTTGGCTTCTCCAGTCGTTAATCCAATACTTCCCCACCACGCTTAGGTTGTGCGCATTGGCAAAAGGGGGTGTGGCTTTTACTGGATAATTTTGATATTTACGTTCACTATCCAAAAAAGAATAGCTTACCCAATAATCGATATTTTTAAGCGATTGGTTGTCTCTGAAAAAAACATCCAATCCACGGGCATAACCCTCCCCCTCATTGGCAAACCGAGTGCTGAAATCTGTAAGCTCGGTGTTGTAAGTTATAAGGCTACTGTACTCCTTATGATACGCTTCCGCCCTAAAGATACGGTCGTTATGGCTATACTGATAGTTCAAAATGTAATGTTGTGTTTTTTGGGCTTCTAAATCACTTTCAAATTTCAACACATCACTTAAGGGTTGTTGGTAAAAATCGCCATAGGCTACCGAAAACTGTCCGTGTGCCGAACTTTTATACGCTACCGAAGCCCTGGGCGATATGGTAAACTCATTAAACAAGCCGCTGTACTCTCCCCGCGCTCCTACTTTGGCCGCCAGTTTTTTGGAAAAAATGATGTCTGTTTCGGCAAAGGCCGCTGTAATATTATTGGTGTAACCGTAGGTCACTTTAGACACTTCCGGGTTTTGGAAATCTTCGGTGAAATTGGTAAAAAATTGTTCGGCCCCTATATATAATTTTATCTGATTGCTGAACTTCTTTTTCAGCTTCAGTTTTACATGTCCCGAAAGCTCTTCGCTATCTATTTCATTATCCTCAATATTTGTTTGATTATTACCACGGGTAAAACTTCCACCGATTTCCATATCCCAACGGCTGCCTAAATCTATACTATAACTTGCATTAGTATATAAGTTGGTGTTTTTTAATTTAAAATATAGTCCGTTAGGTAAGTTGACATCTTCTTGGGTCAATTCATAATTGGTCGCATCAAAAGCAGTGTACCATTTTAGCAATCCGTTGCCCAGCTTTTGCCGAAACACCGTTTCCCCGGCAAAGACTTCAAAGGGTTTTTGCCACTCATTTCGGTCTTTAAATACGGCCAGATACGGCGCTAAATTAATATAGCTTGCATTTAAACTTAACGAACTGTTTTTCCACTTTTGGGTATTTCCCAAACCGCCGCCAACAGTCATTAACGAAATATCGGTTTTTTTCTGTGTGGGTTCGTCTATGGTATTTAACAATAAAACTGAAGAGAGTGCCTGTCCGTATTCGGCGGAATAGCCTCCGGTAGAAAAGGTAATTCCGTCAAAGAGAAACGGACTGTAGCGTCCCCGTGAGGGAATATTATTGGTGGAAGGAGTGTAGGGCGTAAACACCCGAATACCATCGATAAATATTTGTGTTTCCCCCGCATCACCTCCGCGTACAAAAAGGCGGCCATCTTCGGCTACCGTCGTAGTTCCTGGAAGGGTTTGTAACGCCCCTACAAAATCGCCCAAGGCACTTGCCGTGGTTACCACATCTAACGGTTTTAATACCGATACCTTGCTGTTGTCTCCAGCTTCGAAGGTACCTGCAGAGATAACCACCGTGTCTAAAGAGTTGACATCTTCTTTTAGGGTAATGGAAAGATTTTTCAGTTGAGATACATCGGCTGCCATAAGAAAGGGTTCAAACGAAATAAAGGAAACCACCAGTGTTTGCACCCCTGTTTCGGTGGTGGTAAACAAAAACTTCCCTTGCTCGTTGGTCGAGGCACCATCGTAAGTTCCTTCCAGATAGACATTTGCATTTGCTATAGCGGTTCCGTCTTTTTGGATTACGGTACCCGAAATTTCCGTTTGAGCAGTAATTGACAAGGGGCCTAAGGCAACACATAGTAGCAACGCTATTTTAATGGTATTCATTTTTTTTTGATTGTGTTTGATGGCGCAAAGGTGCCTTGCTTTTCAGAATTTCAAAAAGCAAAACTACTCAATTGTTATTTTCTCTTTCTGAAATGTATTTTTAAAATTTGGTATCTTTAGCAAACAAATTCCTTCCGTCATGAAAAAATTAATATGCTCTTGTATTATGGGAGCCTTCGCATTGCAACTATACGCCCAAGATACCTTTTCTATTATTGCCGTGGATCCCGCAACCGGTGAAATTGGTTCTGCCGGAGCTTCTTGTGTTACCGGAGTGGGTGCTAATGGTATTATTGATATTATTACCAAAATTATTCCCGGGCGGGGTGGGGTTAACTCGCAGGCCTATGTGTGCATTCCCAATGTGAACCTCAACAATGCCATTGCCCAAATGGAAGCAGGTTCCAACCCTACTGAAATTATTGACTGGTTGTACAACAATGATGCCTGTAGTTCGCAGAGTTTTAATCCTGAATATAGACAATACGGTATTGCCGATTTTGACAGCAACGGAGACCCAAGAACCGCCGGATTTTCTGGTGTTTCGACAGATGATTATAAAGAAGACCGCCAAGGAGCTACCTATAGTATCCAAGGAAATATTTTGTTGAACCAGTCGGTAATAGACAATATGGAAAACAACTTTAATAACACAGTAGGAACCCTTGCCGATAAACTCATGGCGGCCATGCAAGGCGCCAATTTTGCCGGAGCCGATAGCCGTTGCCTGGCAGACGGAACCTCTTCCACTACTGCCTATTTACTAGTCTATCGACCGGAAGACGACCCCACAGCTCCCTATATTCGTTTAAATGTGGGACAGCAGGCTTTTGGGATTGAGCCTATAGATCTTTTGCAGGATTTATACGATGCTTTTTTAGGTACCGAAAGCTTGGAACTGGCTTCCAAAATTACCCTTTCCCCCAACCCAGTTAGTAATTTGTTGCATATTTCTTCCGAAGCTTCGGTTAGTATATTGAAATATCAAATTATGGATGTTAACGGAAAAGTAATTGCGTCAAACGTCTATGCCTCACAAAAGATTGATGTTTCAGGCTTGTCTCAAGGGCTCTATTTCCTGAAGCTTTACACCCAACAAGGAACTGTGAGTATGAAATTCATAAAAAAATAGCTTGGCTTTCGTATGACTCCTTCTGAAAAAGTTACCGAGTTTATTGCCAAACAAACCACCTGGAGTAAGGAATTAACTATTCTTCGTTCCCTCTTTCAGAAAACCGAATTAGTGGAGGAAATTAAATGGGGCGCCCCTACCTACACCCTAAACGGAAAGCTGGTTGTTGGCTTTACAGGGTTTAAAAATCATTATGCTATTTGGTTTCACCAAGGGGTATTTTTGAAAGATAGGGAAAAGGTATTGGTAAATGCACAGGAGGGAAAGACCAAGGCGATGCGCCAATGGCGGTTTGAAAAAGGAGATACCATTCGGGAAGTTTTGGTTCTAAACTATATTCAGGAAGCCATTGAAAATTGTGTGGCCGGAAAAGAAGTTAAAATTGAACGCAAAAAAGGCGTCACCCTTGCTCCTTTTTTGAAAGAAGCACTAAAAAACGACCCTACACTACGTAAGGCTTTTCAAGAATTAACCCCCGGGAAACAACGCGAATATGCCGAACACATTGGCACTGCCAAACAGGAACAGACCAATATTTCGCGATTGGAAAAAGCAAGAATTTTAATTTTGAAAGGAAAGGGGCTTCACGACAAATACAAAAATTGTTGATTTTGCTTTTTAGGAATATTTTTTGCAAGCAACCGCACAATATTTATTCATTATTTCATTAACTCATTAACACATTACATATGAAAACCGATTTTTACACCAAAGCCGTTCTTACAGTTATTGCTGTTTGTTTAAGCCTCCATCTTGTAAAGGATTTTGAACTAATTCCGGCTGCCCTTGCTTCTGAAAACCCTTCTGAAGTGCCCACCACTACTGAATATCGTTTGGTTCCGGTAAGTGACCTTGAAACGATTGATGTTCGTATTGTAGATATTAACACCTACGATGAGTTGAACGTAAATGTAAAAAGCATTGATACGTATGACGAAATGAAGGTAAACATCAAAAACATTGATACCAGTGATGAGTTGGATATTAATATTGATGAAGTAGGTGGCAGTAGTATCTTTTCCGGAAGTGCCATCCCTGTAATCTTAAAAAATAATTAAAACCCCTTTGTAACAATTAGCAACCCTTGGGTACTAATGTGTATAATTAACCAAAAAACCATTGACGCAAGAATTGGAACATAGTTTTGTTTCCCAACTTGAGGAAAACCAAAACATTGTGCATAAAATCTGTCGGTTGTACACCAACGATAGTGACTCGCACCATGATTTATTTCAGGAAATAACCATCCAGTTATGGAAGGCATTTCCCAAGTTTAGAGGAGAGGCAAAGTTTAGTACGTGGATGTATCGTGTGGCTTTAAATACCGCCATTACGCTATACAGAAAAAATAAGCGTAGCATTAAAACCCAGGATTATGAAGGGGTAAGTTTCAAAATTGCCTCGGAAGAATACGACCCCAAAGTAGAGGAGCAGCTAAAATTAATGTACAGTGCCGTAAAAACCTTGGGAGATATTGATAAAGCATTGGTTTTTTTGTATTTGGAAAATAAAAACTACAAAGAAATAGCCGATACATTGGGGATATCAGAAGTCAATGCCCGAGTAAAAATGAATCGAATTAAAGAAAAATTAAAAACCATTCTTAACCCATAAACGTATGGACGAATTAGATGTATTAAAAAAAGAATGGCAAGCTAGGGAGCAGGAGTTCCCAAAGTTTACCCAAAAGGAGCTCTATCCTATGCTCTGGAAGAAATCTTCTTCTATGGTAAAATGGATATTTTACATCAGCATTGCCGAGATGATATTGTGGACCACTCTGTATTTTTTTGTACCCGAATCCAGTAAAAAATTTCAGGAAGGTATGGGACTGAATGACATTTTCCTTGCGTTGAACATTTTAAATTATGTAATTGTATTTGTCTTTATTTACCTTTTTTACAAAAACCATCAAAAAATACAAGTGACTAATTCTGTAAAAAAATTGATGAAGAATATTCTCAAAACCCGAAAAACGGTGCACTATTTTGTGTATTACAATATAGGGATGGCCGCCGTTTTACTATTTGCCACCAATTTATATTACTATTACAACAAAGAAAAATTACATGCCCTTCTAAAAAGCGATGACTTCTTTTCATCGGTTCCCGCTGAGACGTTTATAGGATACAATATTATAGGAGGTATTATTATTATTGGCTTTTTAATTTTGTTTTATTCCCTTATTTACGGGCTTTTATTGCGAAGGTTGAAAAGAAATTATAAGGAACTAAAAAAAATAGAAGTCTAGTTGGTTGATTTGATTATTTTATTATTCAATGATTGGATCGTTGGATTCTGAAACAGTAGTATTTTCCTTTTCACTCGGCTTCTTTTCTTTTTCTTTTTTATACTTCCATTGCCGGGTTTTGTTGAGCTCTTCTTCTTTCTGAAGCTCATCTGCCGAGATTACTTTTAAAAACGAAGGGTGTTGTTCTATGGCATATTCCAGCTTTTCAATAATCACTTCTATAGAATCGTTTTCATAATCAAATTGCAAAGGCTCCTTTATTTCCATAGATTGAAGAATCCCTCGTTTTTTAATTCGAATTCCTTTTTTATCGAACGACCTTCTAAATCCGTCAATGACAATAGGTACCACAATGGGTTTGTTCTGTTTTATTATAAAAGCGGTTCCCCTGCGAATAGGCTTCCAAGGGGTGGTCGTTCCCTGCGGAAAGGTAATAACCCAACCATCGTCCAAAGCCCTCTCTATATTCCTTACATCGCTCATTTTTACTTGACGTTTTACGTCCTTCCCTTTAGAACGCCATGTTCTGTCTATACTAACAGCCCCTGCATACGCAAGTATTTTAGGCAATAATCCTGCTTGCATGGTTTCTCGGGCGGAAACAAAATATAAATTGAGTTTGGGGTTCCACAAATACCCAATGTTTTTAATATTGTCCACTCTACCGCTTAAACTGGCATTGAAGACGTGGAACATAGCCACCACATCGGCAAAGTAGGTTTGATGATTGGACACAAAAAGGACATTGGTATCAGGAAGATTTTTTATAATCTCGCTCCCCTCTATTTGTAATTGATTGAACCCTTTAAAACGTCTATGAGTAAGCGCCCCCATAATACGAATTAACCATTTTTTCAAAAAAAGGATATGCCCAAAAGGATTCTTCTTAAATAGCCCCATGTAAACTTGTATCAATTTTGAGATGCAAAGATACTAAAAAGCATGGGTTAGATTAATTTTTGAAGTATTTCCCGTACCTCGTTCAACATCATAGCCGTAGCACCCCAAACCACATGCCCCTGCAATTGAAAAGCAGGGACTTCAATATTTTTAGCGTAACTGGTAGAAAGTACTTGTGTGATACGAGCCTTGTCTTCTAAAAATTCGAGTAAAGGCACCTCAATTAAGGCTTCTACTTCTTCGTCCTGAATTTTAAAATGCGGTGTATGAGGGGTAATCCCTAAAAAAGGATGCACAAAAAAATTACTGGGCGGTATATACACCTCGGTAAGCTGTTTTATTACCTGTATCCGCTGCTGAGGCACCCCTACTTCTTCTTCTGTTTCACGTAGTGCTGTGTGTTCCAACGAGACATCGGTTGTTTCCATTTTTCCGCCCGGAAAACCAATTTGAGCCGAATGAACCCCCGGGTAGGTTTTTCTCAGAATTAACGAGAAACGCGTTTCGGCTTCCAAAGAAGGATAAAAAAGGCAGAGCACTGCAGCTTTTCTGGCAGATTGCATATCTACGGCTCGGGCTTTCAATTCCTTCAGTCGTTCTAGGGGTGCCATTTTAAAATGAAAGTCTTCGCCCGGAAGTTCCATTTTTTTTACCTTTAAAATCTGTTTTTCGAATTCTGAAAATTGCATCAATGAAATATCCTTTTTCTTTTTTACTATTAATACTCCTATTTGCAAACTGTGAAGATACACAAAAGACTTCCGAAGAAAAAAAACAAGTCGTTAAAGAACGGTCGCAAGACAGTATAATTTCTGAAAAAACACCCGAAGAAAAAGAACCCGAAGCAGTACGGTATCCCGAAATTACTAACGATAACGTCGTGGAGTTTTTAACCCAATACGGAAAGGAAAATCCGGAAACACAGGTAAAAATCACTACGCAATACGGTGACATTTATATTGAATTGTATCAAGACACCCCGTTGCATCGTGCCAATTTTGTGTACTTGGTAAAACAGCAATATTTTGATGATACGTTTTTCCACAGAGTGGTGCCTAATTTTATCATTCAGGGGGGGAACAGTGACCGAAAAGAAACACCAAAAAAAAGAAACACCATTGGTGCTCGCTACTTACTTCCCGCCGAGCTTGAAAATGGAAGAAAGCACACCCGAGGTACCGTTTCGGGAGCAAAGGAATATCGTGAAAATCCGGATAAGCGAACAGCTCCTTTTGAATTTTTTATCTTTCTGGGTCCCGATAAATATACCGCTCACCTCAACGGGAACTATACCATTTTTGGGCGTGTTACGCAAGGGATGGAGGTGGTGGACACCATTGCCAACTTGCCCAGCGATGATGGTGAATGGCCTTTGCAAAATGTATTTATTACGGCAGAGATTGTTCAATGAGTAAATGAGATAATTTGAAAATGAGTTAATTAGAATGTTTGAAGATAGAGGACGGAAGATAGAAGACGGAGGACGGAGGACGGAAGACGGGGGTTGGAAGACGGAGGACGGAAGACGGATGTGGGATGTGAGAAGAAGGAAGACAGGGGTTGGAAGAGGGAGGAAGGAAGACGGAGGACGGAAGTTGGGTTTTGGGTTTTGGAATTTTTAAACTTACATATGCTGCGTATAGTAGTTGTAATCCTTTAAAATTACGTCGATAAACTCCATGTCATTTTTATGCTTTCGGTCTTTAATTTCGGCCACTTCCATAATTTTTGAACGAAGCCGGATAAGGGTTTTAAAGTCGTTAGATTTTTTGGCAGCGGTAAATGTTTCCTTAATAATACGAGCGTCGTTGTCGCTTAATTTAATAACATTGGGGTAGGTTGGCACATAGCCTTCCTTTAAGTTTTCTAAAATGGTGTGACTCATAAGCACCCTATCTTTTATGGAAATTACCGATGTTCCTGCTGCCATATCCCCTATGCGCTGGGTTTTCTTACTGAAAGCAATAAAAAATAATCCCATTCCGAATAGATAGATATCCACAATCCTGAAAAACCAACGAATGAGATAATCTGCCAAAGAAGCTTGGTAACCGTCAATTTTAACCACCCGAATTTTCAATACTTTTTTCCCAAGGGTTTGTCCGTCCAAAAACACTTCCTGTACGAGGGTATAAAAAATAACCGGCACACTTAAAATAGTATTAATGCCAATTTGAGACCAAGTATCCAAATCATTAAAAGCCCCAAAACCCCAACTTATTATAATAAGGTATCCCCACTTAATGGCTACATCTATACTATAGGCAGCAAGTCGCTCTCCTGCTCCTGCAGCTACATAATTTATTTTTACATTTTGGGTAGTGTTAATTTGTAACTCTGCCATATTTATTTTTAATTTGGTAAAGTTATGAGGGAAGTTGCTTTTATCAAACAAAATAAGGAAAAATGGCAGAAGTTTGAAAAAGCAATCTTCAATAATCAACTTCAGGATCCCGATGCGTTAGCTTCGGAATATATTCAAATTATCAACGATTTAGCGTACGCTCAAACCTTCTACCCAAAGAGTAAGATTATTGGGTATCTCAATCAGTTAGCCGCAAAGGCTTTTCATAAAATTTACAAAACCAAAAGAGAAGATAAAAACCGTATTATTAGTTTTTGGAAAACCGAAGTACCCCTCCTTACCTATCAGTATCGAAGGTTTATTTATATCGCCTTTGCCGTGTTTTCACTGTTTACGGCTATCGGGGTGATTTCTGCAGCCAATGATGGTGAGTTTGTTCGTTCTATTTTGGGAGATGAATACGTTAATATGACCCTTGAGAATATTGAAGCCGGCGATCCGGTAGCCGTGTATAAAAGCGGAAGCAATTGGGGAGGCTTTATCGGGATTACCTTCAACAATCTTAAGGTAGGTCTCATTGCTTTTGTTTTAGGAATCTTTGGCGGATTTGGAACGCTATGGGTGCTGTTTAAAAATTGCATTATGTTAGGCAGTTTTCAGTACTTCTTTTATGAAAAAAATGTGTTTTGGGAAAGCGTTCGGGGGATCTGGATACATGGTTCCATGGAAATTTTTGCCATTGTTATTGAAGCTGCTGCCGGACTTATTTTGGGTGCCAGTATTTTATTTCCGGGCACCTATTCGCGAATGGATTCCTTTAAACGAGGGGTCAAGGCAGGAGTTAAAATATTAATCAGTACGTTTCCGTTTACTTTTTCTGCGGGATTTCTAGAAGGGTTTGTTACCCGATATTCTAATATTATGCCCAACTTTCTTTCGGTAGGGATTATCCTCGTAACACTTTCCATGATTAGCTATTACTATTTGGTATATCCGTTTGTGGTTCAGAAAAAAATACACCAAAGGTTGTTAACTTCAGGCACACTCCATGCAGCATAAAGTCGCTTATCTCTTTTCACGCTTTGGGTTTTGGATAGGGTTGTTCCCTTTTCTATTTATGTTACAAACCACCAAAGCTCAAGTAAAAACAGAGCGCGTTTTTGACGAGGATTTTAAGGAGCGCTACCAAAGTGACAAATTTAATTATGAAGGAAAAGAAGTTGCCCGTTACACCCAAAGAGGGAGCGGAAAGTATGAGGATTACGAAAACAAAAACACAGAGATTGAAGAGGAAGATAACCAAAAAGAAGTGGTGGGCGATGTCCCCGGATTTGGGTTTTTAAACTGGATTTTTGTTTTGGCACTTATTGCAGCCGTGGTTTATTTAATCTCTATTTTGTTGAATGAAGGTAGTACGGGGATTTTTAGTTCCAAAAAAAATACCGTCATTGCCACTCCTGAAGAAATTACCCTTCAGAATATTGAAGAAACCGATATGGAAGGGCTTATCCAAGCTGCTGAAAAGGAAGGAAATCTGCGACTTGCCATACGCTACTTCCATTTGTGGGTGTTAAAGAGTTTGAGTCAAAAAAATCTTATCCAACTGGAAGAGGACAAAACCAATGAAGAATATTTTTATGAATTAAAGCAACGCCCCTTCAGCAGTGATTTTAAATTCACTTCGTATCTGTATGATTACATTTGGTACGGAGAATTTCCTATTACCCAAAGGCAATACCAAAAAGCCAAAGGCAATTTTGTAGCACTTATAAAAAAGGTATCGTCATGAAACGGGTGTACCTTATAGGGTCTGTAATCATTGCTTTGGTTATTCTGTTGGCTAGAAGCTGTCATTTTTCTTATGAAAAAACCATCGATTGGGATGAGTCTTTCAATGAAAAAAGCAACAAACCCTATGGTTTAAGTGTCTTTTATAAAGAATTGGGGACTCTTTTCAAAGATAAAAAAATACGCACCCTGTATTATCAACCCGATAGTTATTTTTATGCCAATAGTGAAGATGGATACGGGGATCACGTAGCGCAAGGCCTATACATGAAAATAGGAAACTCCAAAGCCATAAGCTACGAGTCTGTCTATGAACTGCTCTATTTTGTAGCCGATGGAAATACAGCATTTATTTCAGACTACTACTTCCCTACCCGTTTAACAGATACGTTGGGGCTTAAAATACAATCGCATAGTGCTAAAAAAGACAGTATCTCGAAATTGTCTTTTTCCGGATATCCGGATTCAACAAATAATACAGTAATAGATCGCAGTGCAAAAGATTTCTATTTCGACAAAATGGATAGTTTAGATTACGAAGTTTTGGGTTATGTGGAAACCGAAGCTAAACAACCTAATTTTATTAAAATTCCTTTCGAAAAAGGAACTATTTTTTTACACCTCCAGCCCAAAGTATTTACCAACTATCATCTTTTAAAAGAAGAGCGATACCAATATGTAGAAGGGATTTTATCCTATTTACCTTCAGAAGATATCTATTTCGATTCGTATTACAAATACCAAACTCCGTATAGTAGCGAAGTGGAACGAAAATCGGATTTAGGTTGGTTTTTAGAGCAAAGAGCCTTTCGATGGGCGTGGTATTTGGCGTTGCTATTAGCGTTATTATTTGTCATTTTTACCGCCAAAAGAAGGCAACGGGTGGTTGCTATTGTAAAACCTCTGGAGAATACCACGGTGGCTTTTGTAAAAACCATTTCGAACCTTTATTTTGAAACCCAAGATCATAAAAATATTATCGACAAAAAATCGACTTATTTTTTAGAACGCATTCGAAACCAATACCACTTAGACACGACAACTCTTGACGATGATTTTATTGAGCGACTAAGTTTAAAATCGGGCGTAAAAAAAGAAACCGTGAAAACACTTATTAATTATATTGCATGGTTGCGAAACAAGCGCCAATATTTTGAGAGTAATCTCATACAATTGAACAAATACATGGAAGCATTTTATTCAGAATAATTATGGAAGAACAAAAAGAAGAAAACTACCGGGCTGAAGATTCACAAAAAACAAAGCACACAGATCCTGTGGAAAAAGTTTTGGGAACAGAAAAAGAGGAGCTGGAATTTCAAAGCAGGTTGGATTTGGGAGAACTAAGCCAAAATGTTCAAAAAATCCGTGAGGAAATAGGCAAAGTGATTGTGGGACAAAATGAAATGATAGACAAACTTATAGCTTCACTGTTGGCGGGAGGACACTCATTAATTGAAGGAGTTCCCGGAATTGCCAAAACGGTAACGGCAAAATTGCTTTCCAAAACCCTTTCGGTAGGATTTAACAGAATTCAGTTTACGCCCGATTTGATGCCAAGCGACATTTTGGGGACTTCGGTGTTTAATTTAAAAACGACAGAATTCGAGTTTAAAAAAGGTCCTATTTTTTCGAATATGATTCTCATTGATGAAATCAATCGTGCTCCTGCCAAAACGCAAGCGGCATTGTTTGAAGTGATGGAAGAACGCCAAATCACCATGGACGGAATTAGGTACGATATGTCTCCCCCTTTTATGGTATTGGCTACACAAAACCCTGTAGAACAGGAAGGTACGTATCGTTTACCCGAAGCACAGTTGGATCGGTTTTTATTCAAGATAACAGTAGATTATCCACAATTGGCAGATGAAATTGAAATCTTAAAAAGAGAGCACGAACTAAAGAATACTGTAAAAACAGAAACCGTGACTTCCTTTTTAAGTGCTGAACAAATTGCAAATTATCAACACTTAGTTTCGCAGGTATTTATTGAAGCACATCTACTTGCTTACATTGCACAAATTATTGTTGCCACAAGGAATAATCAATACTTGTATTTGGGAGCGTCTCCCAGAGCCTCCATTGCCATATTAAAAGCCAGCAAAGCTTTTGCAGCCATGAATGGACGTGATTTTGTTACCCCTGAAGACATCAAGAGAGCCGCAATTCCTGTATTACACCATAGGGTAATTGTAACCCCCGAACGAGAAATGGAAGGACTTACCAGTGCTGATATTATTAAGCAAATTATCGAGATGACAGAAATACCTAGATAGCAGAAAGCAGTGGGTAATTTTTGACAAAAAGATCATTGCCTATTGGAAAGAAAAATGAAATTCCTCAAGCCCTTTTATATACAACCGCCATTTTTTATCGCCGCCAGTGGGGTTATAGTGATATTTGTGCTTAGTTACTTTGTTCCTTTCTTATTTGGCATGGCTCAACTGTGTTTGCTTTTACTCCTATTGCTCTTTTTTCTAGATTTCCTGTTTGTGTTCTTGGGAAAAAACAAGATAGAAGCCGAGCGAATGGTACCTGAGAAATTTTCGAATGGAGATGAAAATACCATCCATATTCAAGTTGAAAATAATTACTTTTTTAAAGCATATCTTGAGATTATTGACGAAACTCCCTTTCAGTTTCAACTACGTGATTTTAAGCTTACAGCGACCCTTTCATCAAAAAAATTACAGCTACTGGAATATTCCTTAAGACCCTTAGAACGTGGAGAATATCATTTTGGCGACTTGAATGTCTATGCGTCTTCAAAATTGAGGCTGGTAGCAAAGCGCTTTACCTTCAATAAGGATACTATGGTAAAAACCTACCCTAGTTTTAAGCAATTAAAACGCTTTGAAATGCTCAACATTAACAAAAATTCGTTAGAATTTGGTCTTCGGAAAATGCGCCGCATTGGGCACAGTATGGAGTTTGAGCAGATTAAAGAATATGTTCTTGGGGACGATTTACGTACCATAAACTGGAAAGCTACTGCCAAAACTAATGGATTAATGGTTAATCTTTTTCAGGATGAAAAATCCCAGCCGGTCTATAGCCTTATCGACAAAGGAAGGGTCATGAAAATGCCTTTTGAAGGATTAAGCCTATTGGATTACGCCATTAATTCGGCATTGGTAATTAGCAATGTGGTATTGCGAAAACACGACAAGGCCGGATTGCTCTCTTTCTCAAAAAAGGTTGAAAATAGAGTTGTGGCAGAACGTAGAAGTTCACAAATGCAATTAATTCTGGAAGCTTTATACAATGTAAAAACCAATTTTTCAGAAAGTGATTTCAGCAAATTATACACCAGTATTAAGCAGCACATTACCCATCGCAGTTTATTGTTTCTCTATACCAATTTTGAAACCATGGACGGCCTCAATAGGCAACTACCCTATTTAAAAGCCATCTCAAAAAATCATTTACTGGTGGTTATCTTTTTTAGAAATACTGAACTTAAAGCCTTAATTGAGACTGAAGCGACAACCATTCAGGAAGTATATGACAAGGTAATTGCCGAAAAATTTGCCTTCGAAAAGCGATTGATTGTGAATGAGTTGAAAAAATTTGGTATTCATTCTATTTTAACTACCCCCGAGCAATTGACCATCGATACCATAAATAAGTATTTGGAAATAAAGGCGCGGGGACTTTTGTAATGCTTCAGTAAGTAGTTTTGAGGTATTTTTTATAGATAAAAACTTCTTTACAACACAAAGCAATAATTTTAATCTATCAAATTTGTACTTTTGTAGAAAGTTTTTCTAATGACCATTACCCAATTAAAATACGTACTTGCCGTAGCCGAGCATCAAAATTTTACCAAAGCGGCTGAGAAAACTTTTGTAACCCAACCCACGCTAAGTATGCAAATACAAAAGCTGGAAGAGGAATTGGATATTCTTATTTTTGACCGAAGTAAAAAACCTATCGAGCTTACTGCGGTAGGAAAAAAAATTGTGAATCAGGCAAAAAATATTGTCAATGAGTCAGAGCGCATGCAGGATGTCGTGGACCAAGAAAAAGGGTTTATAGGGGGCGATTTTAAATTAGGAATCATTCCCACAGTCATGCCTACCTTATTACCTATGTTTCTGAAAACATTTACGGCAAGATATCCCAAAGTTCATTTAAAAATTGAAGAACTTTCTACGGAAGAGATTATCCATAAATTAGAGGAAGGCCATCTAGACGCTGCCATAGCTGCAACACCTTTACAGCACGAAACCATAAAAGAACGCGTATTGTATTACGAGCCATTTGTGGGATATATCCCAGAGAGTCATCGACTTTCGCAAAAGAAGCAAATTGAAACCTCAGACCTTGACATTGATGATATTTTATTGTTAGAGGACGGGCACTGTTTTAGAGATGGAGTCATCAATTTATGCAGGGCCTCTAAAATGGCCAAAAACGACAGTTTCCAGCTGGAAAGTGGAAGTTTTGAAACACTCATTAAATTGTCTCATGAAGGATTGGGGATGACGTTGTTGCCGTATTTACATACACTGGATATTTCAGAAAAACAGCAAAAAAACCTGCGCTACTTTCAAGAGCCACCTCCTGCGAGAGAGGTAAGTATTATTTACCCTAAAAGCGAATTAAAACTTCATATTGTTGATGCCATGTATCAACTTATTGCTGGAGTTGTACGTGGAGCCATCCGTTTTCAGGATGTAAAAATAATAAGCCCTATCTAATTTAAGTAACTAAAAAATCCCGCCAAAGACGGGACTTTTTTATTCGTTTAAAAGGATTAGACATTGGTTTAGTTGAGGGTTCTGCATAATGAGGGAATTTACCCAAATTTTAAGTTCTTCAATTTCGTGGGGAAGAAGTCGTTGCAGCGCCTTTTTCAACTCTTTGCAAAACAGATTAGCGTCAAAACTCACTTTTTTAAGTACCGCTTTTGTGTAATCGAACATTGCTCTAGCCATAAATAACAAGCGTTAGGTTACGTAGTTTTTGTCAATAAGCAAAGATTTAAGATTTTACGAGATTAAATATAATGAAAAAACGATTAGAAATTTTATTTCCGTATGTTTTTGGAATTAAAATTTTCTTAAAAAATGCTAAGTCTTTGATTTTAAAGTCCATTCAAACTGAAATCGGGATACTTCTACCCCCTCTTTGTTTTTTCCAATAGAAGTCATCCAACAGGTTTGTCCCTCGCCTGTCATTACTGTTTTAGCAATAGCCTCTTTAATTTGAAGTCCATCATGGCAAGTAAAGGTAATTTTCCCAGTGGCTTTTTTTGAAAAGGTAGCTTTGTTATTCGCCACCAACATAGAGATGGATTCTCCGCTTTCTTTGATGTAACCCATCACCAGAGCACCGGTACTCAACTCTGCAGCCATCCCTTGCACGGCCCAAAACATAGACTTGAAAGGGTTTTGATTGATCCAGCGGTGTTTCACTGTAACAGTGCAACTTTCTGCTGTAATGGTTTTAACCCGAACTCCCGAAAAATAACAAGAAGGCAATTTGAATAGCGTGAAGAAGTTTATTTTTTTTGGAGTGAGTTTCAAAGATTTATGATTTAATGAACTTCTTTATTTGTTTTTTCCCATCCGAAGTGATTTCAACAAAATATAATCCTTGAGATAATTCGGAAACATCTATTACATTAGTTTCTTTCAATTCCTTTACTAAAACTCCTTGCAGATTATAAATTGCCCCCTTTTCAATATGAAACTCACTTTGAAGCGTTAGCGTGTGGTTGGTTGGGTTAGGGAAAAGAATGATTTCATTTTCTGAAAAATCGGTAACAGCCAGTTCGCAAAATTCGCTGTAACTGGCCGTTTCGTCTTTACACCAGCCAGTACCATTTGGTTGATCACATAATTGTGCGTTAGAAAAAACTTCATCATCAACTTTAATACATTCTAAATTAGGGTTGTTGTGTGCCCACATGCGTTCAAGATTAATGTTGTTGCCATTGCTTATATTTAAATTGATTAAATTATTATTTCTACAAGAAATTTGTCTTATTATAGAGTTGTTTGAAAAATCCAATGAAGTTAACTGGTTCCCCCAGCAATTGACAGTATCAAGATTCAAATTAGATGAAAAATCGAGTGATGTTAAACCGTTATTATGACATTGAATAGCCATAAGATTAATAGCACCAGTTGTATTTATAGTAGTAAGATTGTTTTCTTCACACCAAACATCTCGTAGATTTGGGTTACCTAAGTTTAAAGTAACAAGTTTACAATAGCTTATATCTAATAATCTTAAATTAGGAATTAAAGTTGCATCAAATTCTGTCAACGGATTATCGTAACAAATTAGAACTTCCAAACTAACATTTTGAGACAAATCTAATTCTGTTATATTATTACCATCACAGTGAAATTGTTTCATGTTAATAAACGAAGCTATTCCCTCCAACGAAGTTATTCCTTGAAATGTTACCCGAAGCCAATTTGTTACTGCTTCCGCTTCACTTACCTGAATTTCTCCATCATTGTTAGTATCAACATCGTCATCACCAGTACCGTTACCATCTATATCTACACAATTAGTATTTACCAACGCATTCTTAAAATTAGCATCCGGGATATTAACAATCTGTGCTTGGACTAAAAAACTTCCTAAGATTAAACTTAAGAAAGTAAAAAGATAATTTGTTTTCATAACCTACTATTTATAGGGTCTCCCCTCCTATTTACTGCTAATATATTCAAAATAATTCAATAATCATTTTGTTAATGTAATGTTAAATTTAAGTACTATGCGTAACATAATACTGTTTTTTAAACATATATTTGCATAAGAAAATATTAAGCAATGGAAACAACTATCCCAGAAAATCACAAAAACATCGCTGCAGCGATGCATCTTTCCTCCTTTGCAAAGTTCATTTTTCCGTTTGGCAATTTTTTACTCCCGCTTATATTATGGAGTGCCAATAAAGAAAAGCCCTTTGCTTATGAGCATGGAAGACAAGCTATTAACTTTCAATTAAGCATTTTACTTTATAGTATTGTTATTGGGCTTATCTGCCTACCATTTTTTGTGGCTTTTGCTTCCAATTTCGTGTCGCTGGTAGAAGTGATCGATCACCACACACACGAAATATCCATGAACGAACTCAAAAATCTTTCGGGCTATGTAATCCTATTTCTTGTTGCCATTATTTTCTTATTAGGCCTTTTTGTTTTTGAACTGTATGCCGTTATTACAGCCACGGTTCATGCCAACAAAGGACTATTCTATAAATACCCATTAAGTATTTCATTCATCAAAAAATCATTCCCTATTTCTGAAGTACAACCGGAAATAGAGCCGGAAACGAATCTTGAAAATAAAGCAGGGGACGTTCTATGAAAAACAACATCAAAAAATCATCAAAGACTGAAAAGTTTAACCCTCGCTTTGCGAGTAAATCAATCAAAAAATGAGCACGTTAGTTAGTATTTTATCAGCGTTAGTACTCAACCTACTACATGCAGGAGAGCTTCCGAAAGTTACCGAAAGCACCTCCCCTATTGAGCAAAAAGTTTGCGATGCAGGCTTGCAACAACTCAACCCTCATTACCTCATCACGAGAGACGAATTGTTGTCTCAATTAAATGAAAAAACAATATGAAAATCGAAAACACTAAAGCACAAATGCGAAAAGGGGTCTTGGAGTTCTGTATCCTCTCCGTCCTAAAAGATGGTGAAGCCTATACCAGTGACATCATAGAGTCTCTCAAAGAAGGCAAATTGCTGGTCGTTGAGGGTACTGTGTATCCCTTGTTAACCCGTTTAAAAAATGCAGGGTTACTTAGCTATCGCTGGGAAGAATCGACCAGCGGACCACCACGTAAGTATTACGGACTTACGGAGACCGGAAAATTATTTTTAAAAGAATTAAATACCACCTGGAGCGAACTGCAAGAGGCGGTAAATAGAGTAACCAGCACAAAAACTACAAAATGAACAAGACAGTAAATATAAATTTAGCAGGGACTTTTTTCCACATCGATGAAGATGCTTATGGAAAGCTGCAGCGCTATTTGGTCGCTATCAAAAAATCGTTAACCGATCCTGAAGGCAGCGACGAAATTATTAAAGACATTGAAGCGCGTATAGCCGAATTGTTTTCAGAAAAACTGAAATCCCCTACCCAGGTAGTTACTTTAAAAGAATTGGACGAAGTTATTGCTGTGATGGGACAGCCTGAAGATTATGCTGTGGACGAAGAACTTTTTGAAGATGCCCCCAAGGCTTCTAAAAAATCGAGAAGTTCTCACAAACAATTGTTTCGGGATATTGACAACAAATTTATCTCGGGAGTTGCTTCTGGATTGAGCCACTATTTAGGAATTGACACCGTGTGGGTACGCCTTATCTGGGTTTTATTAACGCTTTTCTCCAGTGGAACTTTCATTTTTGTATATATCCTTTTCTGGATATTAGTTCCTGCTGCCGAAAGTACATCGGATAAGTTAAAAATGACGGGGGAACCCATCAATATCTCCAATATCGAAAAAAAGTTCAAAGAAGGATATGAAACTGTCGCCGATAAAGTAAAAAACGCCGACTACGACAAATACGGGCAAAAAGTAAAAAATAGCTCTGCTACCTTTTTCGACACGCTTGGTAATATCTTTCTTACACTTTTCAAAATATTTGTCAAATTCATAGGAGTTATTGTCATCATTGTTTCACTTTCTACTTTGGTAGCACTCCTTATTGGTTTATTTACTGCCGGAAGTTTCGGGATGTGGGGGCATGGCGATTTTGTAGATTGGTATCAAATTGTTGATACCACCAATGCACCGCTGTGGCTTATTTCCCTATTAACCTTCTTTGCGGTGGGAATTCCCTTCTTTGTATTGTTCATCTTAGGGTTAAAAATGCTAGTGAACAACCTAAAAAGTATAGGATTACCTGCAAAAATAACCTTGTTTATTATCTGGGTAGCATCTCTGGTTGGTCTAGTAATATTAGGTGTTCGCCAAGCTACCGAAACAGCTTTTGAAGGCGAGGTTATGATAGAAGAGACTTTACCCATACAAAGTGGGGACACCTTAAACATTGCCATGGTTTCAAACGAAAAGTATGAATACGATGCCCATAGAAGAGGTGGTTTAAAACTGAAATACAATGACAATGACGAAAAAATCATCTACTCAACCGATGTACGGCTTATTATTCGTTCTACCAACGACTCTGCAGGGAGAATTGTACTAAATAAAAGAGCCGAAAGTTTCGATTATTTACATGCAAAGTCCAAAGCCGAAGCTATTAATTATGGATACCAGTTTTCGGGTAACACGTTAAACTTAGACGCTTATTTAACAACAGACATTGACAATAAATACCGTGAACAAGAAGTAGAAGTTATTGTGTATATGCCTGTGGGCTCTATTCTTTATGCTAAAAACAATACCTATTCTTTCCACAGAAATGATTCGTATTACAGAGATATTTTAGAAAATGGTGATGAGGAAAAATACCTTTTCATTGAAGAAGGAAATACCCGCTGCTTAAACTGTCCTGCGGAAGAAAAAGAAGCTTGGGAAGATGAAGTTGAAAATGAGCATAACGGTAACACAGAAGCTTGGGAAGAAGAAGTTGAAAAAGATTTCAGCGGTGAAAAGAAAAAAGATTCTATTACCATAACAGACAACATAAATTAATCATCAATCAAAAATAGAACAGTATGAAATCAATTAACATTTTAATTATTGCCATTATAGGCATCATAACTACCAGTTGTCACTTCGACATCAACTTAGGCGAAGTCAACGGTAACGGAAATGTCACCACCGAAGAACGACCTGTTGGTGATTTTACGGGAGTGAGAGGAAGTGCCGGAATGGATGTTTTTTTAACCGAAGGATCTGAAAATAAAGTGGTGGTAGAAGCCGATGAAAACCTCATGGAATACATAGAAACCTATGTTGAAAATGGTACGTTAAAAGTAACTACCAAGAAGAGTATTGGCAGAAGCAAATCACAAAAGGTTCATGTTACCTATGTATCCCTTGAAAGTATTGAAGCTTCCAGCGGAGCCGATGTGGTGGGAAACTCGGTCATTAAAAGCGAAACTCTTTCCTTAAGCAGCAGTAGCGGAGCCGATCTTGAAGTAGAAATTTTAGCCAAAGAAGTGTATGCCAGTAGCAGTAGCGGAGCCGATTTAAAAGTCTCCGGAAAAGCTACAAGACTTATTGCCGATGCTTCCAGCGGTAGCGATTTAAAAGCCCGTGAACTGGAAGTTATTTCTTGCAAAGCAGAAGCCAGTAGCGGCGCCGATATTACTGTAAATGTAAAAGAACAAATGGAAGGTCACGCTTCCAGTGGCGGCGATATTAAGTACTACGGCGATCCTTCCGATGTTTCGGTGAGAGACGGAGCCTCTGGCGATGTTCGCAAAATGTAATTACAACTAAACCCTAACCAACCCTAAGCCCGAAGTGAAGTCCAT
>JAGQZA010000149.1 GCA_020435805.1 Flavobacteriaceae bacterium | reverse complement strand
AAAATCTTAATTTTGAGATATGAACAAAAAGCTCTTTGCGCTTCTTATTGGCTCCATGTCTTTGTCCCTCTTAGGAATTATTTTTGTTCTAGGTTATTGGATTAATAATGCCTATCAAACAAAAGAAGATCAATTCACAATAAGTGTTAGGCAAATTCTCATTGAAGTAGCAAAAAAAGTACAATTACAAGAAACGGAAAATTATTATAATTTGTACAGTGGGCTTGTGGATAGTTTGGACGTTCCGGAAAGTGTGAGTGTAAGTGAGCTTATTTATAGAATTGCCAACGAAAATAAAAATGAAACGGTTATTTTTTCAGACGGCATTATAGAAGAAGATTATAAACTTTCTTCCTTTTTTTTGGATACTGAATTTGATAGTATTCAGTTTAAAAAAATTACCAATAAAAAGCAGACCACCAAAATAATTGGGAGGCCCGATGGAACAGGTATTATTGAAGAAACGAGTATAGACTTCAATAGAATGCGAGATTTTGAGAAGAGTCGGTTTGAAGAAGCAGTAAGTAATATTACCTCAAAAACACCCATACACAACAGGGTAACTTCAAAAGAAATTGAAAAAATTATCACTGAAGAAGCTAGAGAAAGAGGCATTAAATCAAAATTTGAATTTGCGGTATATAGTAATGAATTAGCTACAAAAATTCGCTCCAGTGATTTTAAGCTGGATCCGGTGAGTACCTATGGCGTCCCATTGTTTGTGAACGATACTTTTAAAACAAATTATCAGCTTTACGTGAATTTTTCAGACAAAGGGAAAGAAGTATTAAACTCCATATTAGGAATGGCACTACTGTCATTAGCCTTTACCGGAGTAATTATTTTGGCGTATTCAAATGCATTGAAGCAACTTTTTAAACAACGACAGATTTCTCAAATTAAAACCGATTTTATCAATAATATGACCCACGAATTTAAAACCCCTATTGCCACAATTAATTTGGCTTTAGATGCGTTAAAAAATCCGAAGGTTGCAGAGAATAAAGAATTTATTGAACGTTACTTGAAAATGATTCGTGAAGAGAATCGACGTATGCATGCCCAGGTAGAGAATGTTTTGCGTATTTCAAAACTTGAAAAGAACGAGCTAGACCTTCCCAAAGCGCGTATTAAACTGCACGATATTGTAGAAGACGCCATTACCCATGTAAGTTTGATAATAGAAGATAGGGGAGGTTACATAAAAACAAATTTTGAAGCGATGAAATCTTCGGTCTTGGGAAACGACTTACACCTTACCAATGTGGTGGTTAATATTTTGGACAATGCCATAAAATATTCTGAAGGAGAGCCCAAAATAGACATCTTTACCGAAAATGTAAAAAATACCATTATCCTAAAAATCAAAGATCAAGGAATGGGAATGAGTAAAAATGTACAAAAGAAAATATTTGAAAAATTCTATCGCGAACACACCGGCGATGTTCACAATGTAAAGGGACATGGCCTTGGCCTTTCCTACGTAAAAAAAATATTGGAGGACCATAACGCCGAAATATACGTAGATAGTGAGAAGGGAAAGGGAAGTACCTTCACCATTAAAATGCACTTAATATCTTAAAATATGGAAACAGTAAACAAAAAAATTCTATTAGTTGAAGATGATCCAAACTTCGGAACCGTTTTAAAAGATTACTTGACGATGCATGATTATGCAGTCACTCATGCCAAAAACGGAATGGAAGGTTTTGAAAAATTTAAAAAAGACGACTTCGATCTTTGTATTCTCGATGTTATGATGCCTTATAAAGACGGGTTTACCCTCGCAAAAGAGATTCGAGAAAAAAATCAAGATGTGCCTATTATTTTTCTCACTGCAAAAGCCCTCAAAGAAGATGTTATTAAAGGCTACAAAGTAGGAGCCGATGACTACCTTAATAAACCTTTTGACAGTGAGGTATTATTAATGAAAATTAAAGCTATTGTGCAGCGTAAAGCCACCGATTCTATTGCCGATAGTAAACAATTCGACTTTACCATTGGTAATTTTCAACTTAACTCGAAGCTTCGGTTTCTTACCTATAAAGGGGAATCGCCCATTAAATTATCTCCAAAAGAGAATGATTTACTTCGTCTGCTAGCGTTGCATAAAAACGATTTAATGCCCCGTGAATTAGCCCTTACCAAAATCTGGAGAGACGACAACTATTTCACTTCCCGAAGTATGGATGTGTATATTGCAAAACTTCGAAAGTACCTAAGTAAAGATGATGATGTTGAAATTATCAACATTCATGGAGAAGGGTTCCGTTTGGTGGTAAAAAGTGAGGTAGATTTATAAAATCTTCAAAATATTAAGTGAAAAAAGCCCTTCCCTTTATTGGGAGAGGGTTTTTTTAATAAAAGCAGTAATCTCTGAAGCAGGTTTGTCATAATCAAACCACATAATATCCGGATTCTTCTTAAACCATGTTAGTTGCCTTTTTGAAAATCTTCGGGTATTTTTTTTAATTTCTGAAATAGCTTGATCTAATGAAATAATTCCGTCAAAATAATCAAAAAGCTCTCTGTATCCCACTGTTTGTAAGGCATTCAATTCCTTATAGCGAAACAAGCCTTGGGCTTCTTCCAACAATCCTTCCTGCATCATAATATCTACTCTTTCATTAATTCGGGTATAAATTACCTCTCTTTCTGCTCGAAGACCAATATAAAGCGTTTTAAAGGGTCTTTTTGTTTTTTTCTTTTTTCTGAAACTGGAAAAAGGCAATCCGCTACCTCTATATACTTCCAGGGCTCGTATTACCCGTTGATGATTGTGAACATCTACTTGGTTATAGTAAATGGGATCTACCTTTTTTAACTCTTCTTGAAGGGGTAAAATTCCATGTTCTTCAAATTCGGCAATCAATTTTTTGCGAATGGTTTCTGAAACTTCCGGAAAGTGATCCAATCCATTTACCACAGCATCTACATACAATCCCGAACCACCTACCATAATTGCTATGGAATGTTTCTTAAAGAGTTCATTAAGCAATGTAATAGCCTCTCTCTCGAAATCCCCCACACTATAATCTTCGAAAATGCTTTTATTTTGAATAAAATTATGGGTAGCAGCCGCTAATTCTTTTTCCGAAGGCACCGCAGTACCAATGGTCATTTCCTTATAAAACTGCCTAGAGTCTGCCGAAATGATTTCAGCAGAAAAGTCTTTTGCCAATGTAATGGAAAGGGTTGTTTTTCCTATAGCTGTAGGGCCTACAACACAAATTAGTAAAGGGGTTTCAAAAGACATTAGCTATCTTCTGTGTTTAGTTTTTCACCACATTGATAGCAAAATTCGGCATCGTCTCGGTGCCCGGTAGCATTACAATTAGGACAAGCTTGGGTATTTACATGCACATAATTTGTGTCTTTGCTTCGGGTGTATTCTGCACTCACAATACCTGTAGGAACGGCAATAATTCCATATCCCAAAATCATAATAATGGTGGCTAAAAACTGCCCTACGGGAGTTACGGGGGCAATATCCCCAAACCCTACCGTGGTAAGTGTCACAATACACCAATACACGCTTCTGGGAATGCTCGTAAAGCCGTTTTCTTCTCCTTCAATTAAATACATTAAGGTTCCTGCAATCACAGCAGTTATAAGAACTGCAAAAAGGAAAACCAAAATTTTTGCACGACTTTGCAGCAATGCAATTTTTAACTTGTTCGACTCTCCTATGTAGCGCGTAATTTTAAGAATCCTGAAAACACGAAGCAATCGTAACGCTCTTACCGTAAGTAGATAGTTGCTTCCAGCCAAAATAAAAGAAAGGTACAACGGGATGGTAGAAAGCAAATCGATAATTCCGTAAAAACTGAAAATATAATTCCAAGGTTTTTTAACCGAAATGATTCGTAATATGTATTCTATGGAAAAGAAAATGGTAATAATCCATTCCCCAATATAAAGTAAATCATATACTTTGGGTGAAAGTCCTCGCACACTTTCTATCATAACGAAAATGATGCTTAGCAAAATAAGAATCAACAAAATAATATCAAACAGTTTTCCGGAAGGGGTATCTGCTTCATAGATAATGTCGTGTATTTTTTTACGCCATGCGCTATATTCCTTTGCTGCCAAAAGTCTATGTTTTATGAAATAAAAATACGTAAGATTCCTTAATCTACCGTATCTGGTGTTAAATTTACAATTTTTAGTACTTTGTTTTTCCGAAGATACGTCTGGATAATGTGTTGCGAATCTCTATTGTCTTGCATGGGAGTAATAATACTTTTAAGTACTTCGGGATTATTGATTTGGTAGTTTAAATTGAAAAACCCAAAGCCAATGTACTTTCCGTTTTCAATTAAAATGGCAGATCGCTCATCGATATCCCTCCCTCTATCAATAATGAGCATATGCTTATTGGCATAACTATTATTTTGTAAAAAGGTTTTTACCCGTTCATTGTATTCATGGGTAGGTTCTTTTTCAATACAAGCTCCGTAGCATTCTTTTATACTGTGCAAAAAGCAACTGGTTTTGGTTTCGTATAAGCCCGTAAGTTTTTGACAAAGTTGGTGCTGTTCGGTAATACGATAGAGTGAAGATTTTGCTTGCTGATAGTTAGTGAAAGTAGTAATGGCCTTTTTCCGGCTATCGGCCTTTTCAATTTTTAAATTAATATATCCTTTTTCATCTACAAAAGAAGAAAGTTGATATTGAAACAAACTTCGTCGTAACGAACGATTATAAACCGGTTTGTTGCGTTTTATCTCTTCACTTTCCTTCAAGAGCGCAATGAGTTCGCTCCCTGTTTTTTCGTAGGTGACTTCGGCTACTTCCAATTGAATTTTCTTCGATTTACGATTGTCGTTCGTAAAATGCTGAATGATTCTTTTTTTAATGTTTTTACTTTTCCCGATGTAAATTATAGAACCATCGCTTCGGTGCATGTAATAGACTCCGGTTTCGGTTGGGGCGTGCTCAATAAGGTCTAAAAGTTTTGGCTCCAACTGCCGCTTTGGATCCTTCCGAACCATTTTCCTTATAATTTCTTTGGAAATATCCTTTGCTAATAACAATTTAAACAAACTTACCGTAGCCATAGCATCTCCTTGCGCACGGTGGCGGTCACTTATGGGAATTCCAAGAGAACGGGTTAACTTTCCTAAGCTATACGATTCTTTACCCGGAATTAATTTTTTGGCAAGTTCTACAGTGCAAATGGTCTCTCTTTCAAAAGGATAACCAAGTCGATCAAACTCGGTAGTGAGGATTCTATTGTCAAATTGTGCGTTGTGAGCCACTACAATGCACCCCTCGGTAATTTCAATGATACGCTTGGCTACTTCATAAAATTTGGGAGCATTGCGAAGCATTTCATTGTTTATTCCTGTTAGATTTACTACAAAAGGCTGAATGTTTCTCTCTGGGTTTATTAGGCTGCAAAACTGATCTACAATAGCATGCCCGTCAAATCTATAAATAGCAATTTCGGTAATTCCTTCTTCATTGTATTTTCCCCCGGTGGTTTCTATGTCTAAAATTGCGTACAAAGAAATGACTAATGTTTAATGATTAATGTCTAATTTTTTTAAATCCCAAAACTCAAATTCCATTTTTTAATTTTCTTCTCCCAGCTTCCGACTTTTGTTATCCGTCTTCCAGCGCTTAATTCCTTTCCCCAAAAATAGCACTTCCCACACGAATCATGGTACTCCCTTGTTCAATGGCTATAGCGTAGTCCCCACTCATCCCCATGGA
>JAGQZA010000148.1 GCA_020435805.1 Flavobacteriaceae bacterium | reverse complement strand
AAAAGGTTGGGCGAGAAGCCTGTCCTGAGCGTAGCCGAAGGAAGCCCAACAGGAGGAGCATCATTTGAATCCGGTCTTTCGACTGGATTTTTTGTTTTGGGTTAGTTGTGCCCAAACGCAACGACCCGCCCAGCGACAAGCTCGCCCCTTCGCTAAAAATGTCCACCGGACATTTTCTTTACGCTCGGTCCGGTTCGAGCCCAACAGGAGGAGCAAAGCGACACCTAAGCCGTCTACGAAAGTGGGTGGCTTTTTTCTTATGAAAAGGTTGGGCGAGAAGCCTGTCTTGAGCGTAGCCGAAGGGCGCCAATAGGAGAGTGATTGATAAGGTATTTTCAGAGTTTTTGGTACTATTTTTGAACAACTATTTAGCAGGGTTATCTTCCCTTACAAAGCAATAACTTCTTCATTTGCTTCGTTTTATTAATTATAATTTGTTGCTATAAGTACGGAATAAGCATGCTATAAGTATGGTATAACTATGGTATAACCTTGGCTTTAATACGGAGTATAGTGCGGTTAAAGTGCGAGTTAAGTGCAGTCTAAGCCTAAGTTGAGCCAAAATTACACCACTACTGCGAACCAGCATAAAAATTTCAACGAGGCAACCTTAAAAATATATCGTATGGGAAGTGTAAAAGAATCATTAGTACCGTTTGTTGGGACCATTGGTGGACTCAACTTTTATTTTTTGGATGGCAAGTACACGGTACGGAAAGCAGGAGGCGGTTTTAGTGCCCGTGTCCATAAAAAGAGTCCGCGCATTCAAGAGAACAAAAGTGAGTTTGCCCTGGCTGCTACCCCCAACAGGCATTTGCGAAGAGCCCTTCATCCATTGATTCAAAGTTTTAAAATTCCCTACCTGCACAGCCGGTTACAGGGTGCTTTGTTTTGCTTTAGGGCATTTACCCCCGGCAAGCGAGGGGAGCGGGATGTCTATAATAGCATTGTGACAGCGCAGGGACTGCAAGCCTTACAGGCATTTAACTATAGTCCTTTGTGCGCTATGGAGACAGCACTTCCGTATTATGTTACGTATGATGAAAAGACTCATGTCCTACAATTAAACGAGCTGGACGCCACTTCTCTCAAGACCCCTACCGAAGCAACTCATCTCAAGATGCGGATGACCGTGGTATGCCCCGATGCAGAAAATAAACAAATGGGCTCCTATCCCAGCGAGGACGTAACCCTAGACCTTAAGGCATTGCCCGAGGAATTGGTTTTGACCCCGGAAAAGGTGCCGCCTCCAAAAGGCCCCTTTTTGGTGTACTTAAGGGTTTGGTTTTACAGCGAAGATAACGGCCGTATGGTGGGACTTAAAACGAAAGAGGCTTTGGGCGTTTGGTGTGTGGGATATGGGGGTAACTCATAAACCCTGTGGTTGCCTTTTTGCTAAGACCACTCTCCAAGAAGATGGACCCGCTTTATACCTCGGCTACGCTCGGTACAGGCGCCAGCGCGCCAGAAGGGGAAAAGTTTCTTACATAAACAAATAAAAGCTCTTCATAACTCTTTCAAAGATTGTCTACAATTCTACATAATGATATTCATAACCATAGACAGTAGAAGATATATTGGTTTCTCTATTTTTGCTTACTACATTATTTTCATCATCATATTCTAGATCAACATTAATTTCATAATCTTGATACCCCTCAACAACTGCATGTAGTGGATTATTTTTTGATGCTTGAAGCCCAAAAATTTGAAAAAAATAGCTGTGATATCCAAACATAGCCCCCTCTAAAGGATCATATTCCTTCCCATTATCGAAAGAGGAAAAAGTATAATATGTATTGCTCCCTCCTAGCGTAGCATCAACAGAAACGATATCATTATTCGAATTTCTGGTGTAATATATTTCGCTAATACCAAAGCCCGAGGTGTCGTTATTATCAAGGGTGTAATCTATATAACCATTGGTTACATGGAATTCTATTTGAATATTTTGTGAGTTCAACAAAATAACATTTTGGTTATATTCAACTATAAATTCTTCATGTATCTCTTTGTTAGGAGGAAGATTATCTACATCCATAACAATCTTCGAAACACTCCCATTAGTGTATTCAACAGCTAATGATCTCGAAAAGCTATTACTATAATGCTCTTCTATGGATGTAATCTTTTTTTCATTGTTATAGCCGTACTCTAATTCCCCGCTATATTGATGATTATTATAAAAAATAATCTTACTGATATGCTTAGTGGTTTCAACAGGGTCGCTGGTGTCATCATTATTGGAAGAATTATTTTCGCCCGAATTAGTATCCTTACTACAGGAAGCAACCACTAGTACTACAATAAATAATAAGATTTTATTATATATATTTTTAAAACTCATTTTTTTATATTTTATCTAAGCACTCTTTTGTGGGAATTACTTTTATATTATTCGATTCCCTTTTATGATACTTCCCCTAATCGTTTATTACTATACTAAAACCTTCTATTAATTCAGCAAACAATCTACTGTTCCACAAGACAGAAAGCGCAACAGAGACTAAGAACTAAAAAGCCCAAGGTTAATCTTGGGCCTTTTTTTTGTATACTAAACTTTTAATGTTATTTAGCCACAATAATAAACTCAGACCGTCTATTTAATTGATGGTCTGCTTCGCTACAAGGTACCCCATCTGCACATCTATTGGTTAATTGGGATTCTCCATAGCCTCTTCCGGTAATGCGGCTTATATCGATTCCGGCATTTATAATATATTCTACTGTAGATTTTGCTCTACGGTCTGACAAACTCATATTATACGCAGCACTAGAACGGCTATCGGTATGGGAACGAACGTCTATTTTAAGGTTAGGAAACTTACGCATCGCATCGACCACTTTTAATAGTTCTATTTGTGCATCTGGACGAATGTAGGACTCATTCAAGTCAAAGTAAATAGGATTTAGGTTTAAAATCAACCCTAAATCTTGGCCTACTTCGGCATCCCTAATCTCTTTATCTAATTGTGTTTCCAAATACAGTGTTTTCTTAACTTCCCCATCATAGGTATTATCTGTAGTAAAGGATTTTTCATCTACCGTAAAATCTTCTTTGGTCGCTCTTATTGCGTAGGGTGTTGAGCATTCCACTATACCAAGGTCAAACTTTCCTAGATTGTCTGTTTTGGTCTCAAGCATAACGTTTTTATCAGCATCTAATAATTGTACTTTTGCCCCTACAATAGGATTGGTAGATTGTATATCCCTAACTTCCCCTTTCACACTTTGGCTACAATTTTTAATCAATTTAGCGGTTTGTTCAAAGGAATAGATATCATCTTCTCCTTTCCCTCCAGGGCGATTGGAAGCAAAATACCCAAGACCGGTACTGCTATTAATGACAAAGGTAAAATCATCGTATTGAGAATTTACTGGAGCTCCAATATTATATCCTTCTTCATAATTTCCTTCTTCATTTAATTCGGCCACAAAAATATCGAGTCCCCCAAGACCTACGTGCCCATCGGATGCAAAATACAGGTCTCCATTATTGTCTAAAAACGGAAATGTTTCCCTTCCTTCGGTATTAATGGCATCGCCAAGGCTTACCGGTTCGCCAAACGAATCCCCATCAATACTTACCTTGTAAAGGTCTGAGGCTCCTTCACTTCCGGGCATATCACTAGCAAATATTAAGGTTTTCCCATCGGCACTTAAGGCAGGATGTGCTACTGAATAATTATCGTTGTTAAACGGCAACTCCTCGGGTTCTGTCCATCCTTTTTCCGTTCTTTTAGAGCGATATAATTTCATATGTGTAATTCCACCCCCATCTTTACCACGCTTATTATCGGTAAAATTATTACGGGTAAAATACATGGTTTGCCCATCTTTGGTAAATACTGCCGTGGATTCATGGAAACGGGTATTTACCTTATCTCTAAATCGTTTGGGTTGTCCATCTTCACTGGCCACAATACTATATAATTCTGAAAAAGGTTGATCGTTCCAGTCATGAAATCTTTGCGATGCTGTTCTAGTGCCTCGGTTGGAGGTGAACATAATTTCACCCGAATTTAATACTGGGGCGTAATCTGACAATTCAGAATTGAAAGGAACCGAAAACACATTAAACCTACCTGATTGCAATTCGATAAGCTGCATATAATTTCTTTCTTCAGAAAATAGCTTAGCGCGATTATCTTGTGCATAACGCTCGTTTAAAATTTCCATAATTCTATCGGAAGTGGCATAACGCCCTAATGATTTTAGGGAGGTAGCATACCGATGCAGGTACTCATTTTCCACATCACTATCGTATTCAAACATAGCCCCATACCACTTTGCTGCATCTTGATATTCTCCATTGAAGTAATAGGAATCACCTAACTTTGCTAACACTTCCTTGGAACGGTAGCCACTCTCGACGGCTTTAATGTAATGTTCTCGAGCATCCATGAAAGCATAATCATTGTAATCCAAATTCCCTTTTTCTTGATTTTTGCTTTCTGTTTGAGATTTCACAATTGTCGAGTTTCCTTCCGTTTCTTGAGCAACAGAAATTGCTGCAAAGAATGCAAATACTAGGGCCGCTAAAAAATATTTTGTGATTTTTGAATTCATAATAAATAAGTATTAGAAGAACCTTGGATTTTTTAAGCCTTCGCTTCTGTTAAACAATTCGAATCTTAAGAAAATTTCATAAGATCCATCGTTATATTGTTGTAAATCGGTTGTTTCCCAATCATAAGCAAAACCAATCATGATTTGATCTGAAATTTGGAAGCCTGCTAAGCCGCTCAATGCAGCACTCCATCTATAAGCTGCTCCTAAAGTAAGTTTATCGTGAATTAAGAAGTTGGCTGATAAATCCAACTGCAATGGAGAGCCGGCTACTATTTTACTAAGTAAGGCAGGTTTAAACTTAAGATTATCGGTAATATCAAAAGCATACCCCGTCATGGCATAAAAATTAACACGCTCTTTGGCTGTTGCACTAGAGTTTGAATTGTTACTGATAGAAGCTGTATCAAAATGCTCTGTTTGTAGTACATTGGGAACGCTTAATCCAAAGTAAAATTTATCGGTATAATAAAAAGCTCCTGCACCCACTTGAGGCGAAAATTTATTGATGTTTATTTCTGCTAGCACATCATCTTGAAATGGGCCGTTATTTGCCCTATCTGAGTTGATATCTAATATATGTCCCCCAGCCTTAAGTCCGAGGGAAAGTTTTCCTTTTTCTGAAACATCCAAGGCATAACTAAACATTGCATCAATGAAGGTTTCATTGGAAATAAAAATCTCATCTCTTGTAACGTTAAGTCCCAGTCCTACTTTTTTCCCAACAGGAGAGTGTAGCCCAAAATTCATGGTTGTTGGAGCTCCATCCAAACCTACCCACTGCGTCCTATAAAGACCAATGATACTCAAAACATCCCTAGAGCCAGCATAAGCAGGATTCACACTTAATGGATTATACATATACTGCGTATATTGAGCATCTTGTTGTGCATTTACGCTCACAGTACAAAACCCAAAAGCTGTAAGAACTAAAACGGTTGCGAAAATTTTTTTCATAAGTAATATTATTAAACCTACTGGGCTTTCACCCAGTAGGTATTTATATTAAGTTTTATTTTCTATTAATATATAATGGTCCGGCTAATTGCTTAGTTTCTCCTTTCGCATTTACATAATTAAGAACATAATAATAGGTTCCTACAGGTAATTGCTTATCTCTTTCAATAGTGGCTCTACCATTTGAGTACCCTCTAAAGAAGTTATCTCCTTGTCCATAAC
>JAGQZA010000147.1 GCA_020435805.1 Flavobacteriaceae bacterium | reverse complement strand
TGAAAACTACCACTAAAAGAACCTCAACCTCAATGAACTTAACAACCCAGTAATTCATCTCTGAATCGTTTTATAAATGTACAAAAAATAAATTAAAAAACAAGTGATTGCAGCAAAAAATATCATAAAAAAATTGACCGTGGAAGTGGATACCAATTCCATGGCTATGACGCTGCAATTAAAGGATGATTTAAGCAGTTTTTTTACAGAAAAAGTGGCCCCGGTTTTGGACGAGGTGATCTCCAAAAAAATAGGTGAAGACAAAATTATAAAACTGGATTATCTTTCGCTTTCAATGGAACTTAATTCAGGTGAAAAATTAGAAAATATTATTCCGAAAATTATTTCAAAAACGGAAGAAGCAATTGCAAAAATTGAAATTAAAAATAAGGCTGTAAATAATACAGTCACGTTCCTAAATGACTCTCAAAAACGAGTGCAAGAGGCATTTCTTTACTACCTTAAAAAAGGGCAATATCCTTGGTGGTTTGATGAAAATCAACAATTTACCGAGCACGATATTAAAACCATCAATAAAGAGCAATTTAGAACAATTTTTAATTCAAATAATTGTTTAGATAGATTTATCTATCAATTTGACTTAAAATTAATTATAATGGTTTATAGTATTTTAAGTGGTACTACTGAAAAAATTAATAAAAAGGTTGGAAAGATTCCAACTTTGCTTCAAAAAGAGGCGGTTAAAGTTCCCTTTTGGAGAATGGTTTTTAAGCAACGCCTCTCTCCTAACCCTTCCCATTTTATAAATGCATTTCATGATCTTATTAGTCGGGAATTTACTTTGGAAAATAATTCGATACTACTAAGAGGATTTGAAGTAAAAAAATTGCAAAACATACTTGAGTTTTGCAATCAAAATCTTTCGCTCCATATACAATTAGAGGAGTCCAAAAAAGAACCCAATCAGTATTTTTTTACTTGGGAAAATGATGCACAAAAAACTCAAAAAATTCTTAAAAAAATTGTTGAAAACAATACCGATTTATCGATCGGAAAAGAACCCTCTTTAGCAACTTCAACAAGTCCTTCAGAAAGTACTTTTAGGGAAGAAAATCCGATACAGAATCTACAAAATTTTGAAGCCGATTTAGAGGAAGGAATCCTTGTGAAAAATGCGGGTTTACTTCTTATTCATCCTTTTATAAAACACTTTTTTGAAAAACTGGAATTTCTTTCAGAAAACAACATTAAGCCAGAAAAGATAGATGAAGCCGTACATATTTTACACTATTTAGCTTGCAAAAAATTACAACCCGACGAACACGCATTGGTTTTTGAAAAATACATGTGCCATGTTCCTTTACACTTCCCCATAAAAAAAAGAGTGACCCTTACTGCACTGCAGTTGGAAGCTTGCGAAGCACTATTAAAAGCCATGCTGCAGCACTGGAAAACCCTAAAAACACAAAATACAGATGTGCTTAGGAGTGAATTTTTAATGCGCAAGGGAAAACTCAAAATAGCTTCAGAAAGGGACACTCTTTACATACAGCGTAAAACACAAGACCTATTATTGGACACACTGCCGTGGAATTTTCACATATTAAAAATTCCATGGAAACAAAAAATACTATTCATCAACTGGTAATTTAAAGATTATGAAACGATTACGAAAAAAGAAAAAAACATCGAATTCGCATGAAAACCCATCGGGGAGTATGTTTTTTCCCTCCATACAAACAAAATTATCGGTAGGGAAAGCTGGGGATGCCTACGAAAAGGAGGCAGATACCGTAGCAGACAAAGTGGTAAACACGAAAAATGATGTCGGCAATGTTCAGAAAAAAGGGGCAGAAGAAGAACAGCTTCAGGAAAAACCGCTTTCAAAATCCATTTCTTCACTTCAGAAAAAAGAACTCCCTAAAGAGGAAGAACCTGTTCAAAAGGCAGAGGAAGAAGAACTAGCGCAGAAAAAAGGAGAAGAGGAAGAAGAAGCATTACAAGCTAAGGGAGAAGAAGAGGAAGAGTCGTTACAAGCTAAAGGCGAAGAAGAAGAGGAGACCTTACAAGCAAAAGGAGAGGAAGAGGAAGAAACCCTTCAGCAAAAAGAAAATGAAGAAGAGGAGAGTGTTCAGAAAAAACCTGCTAATGCCAGTATGATGGCAAGTGTAGAAGCAACCTTAAAGAGTACTAAATCTAAAGGTAAAAGATTACCCGATGCTATTTTGGAAGAAATGAATATAGGATTTGGAGCCAACTTCTCGCATATTAAAATTCATACCGATGAAGATGCCATTGAGATGTGCGAAAAATTGGGGGCTCAAGCCTTTACCAATGGAAATCACATTTATTTTAACAAAGGAAAGTTTGACCCGCATTCAGATCAAGGAAAACTCTTATTAGCTCACGAGCTAACGCACACACTTCAACAACAAAAATAATTTGCTTTAGTTGAAAACGGCCGCCAGAAATAGCATTCAAAATGGAACTCCAAATAGTTTAGTTAACAGGGGTAATGAATCTTTTTTTGGTGTTCAAGCTAAACTTACTGTTGGAAAGGCAAATGACAAGTATGAAATTGAAGCAGACAGGGTGGCAGATAAAGTGGTGGCCAAAAGCAATCAAAAGGATTCCTTTTTTGGCGACACAACTTTTTTTCCTTCCAAAAAACAGGCAGCCATTCAGAAAGTTCCGTTTGAGGAGGTACAGGCAAAAGAAGAATTAGGAGAAAACGAAATTCAAAAAATGCCTTTTGAAGAGGTTCAAAAAAAACCCGAACCTATTTCGAACATTCAGGAAAGTCCTGTTAAAGAAGAAGAACTTCAAGAAAAAGAGGAAGAGGAAGAAGGGGAAGAAACTGTTCCTATTGCTACCAAAGAGCTAACCTTACAACGAAAGGAAACAGGAACGCCTTCTGTCTCGCAAAACATAGAATCGAGAATACATAGTGCTTCAAATAGTGGCCGTGCCCTTGAAAATGGCGTGAAAAATTCTATGGAACGTAGTTTTGAAACCGATTTTTCAAATGTACAAATTCATACAGACGAGGAATCTGCAAAACTCAACAATCAGTTAAGCGCCAGAGCCTTTACGTATAAAAATAATATCTTCTTCGGAAGGGGGCAATACCAACCGGAAAGTACCTCCGGCAAACATTTACTAGCCCACGAGTTAACGCATGTGGTACAACAAGGGCATGCCATTCAAAAAAAGGAAGCAATCTCGACACAAACGTCGGAAGGTACTGTGCAGCGTTTAGGGATAAGCGACGCCCTTGATCATTTTGCCAACGCCGCTAATGCTCTTCCGGGATTCAGAATGTTTACCATCTTTTTGGGTATTAACCCAATTAATATGAGTTCGGTTGAGCGAAGTGCGGCTAATATCATGCGCGCCATCGTAGAATTTCTCCCCGGAGGATTCCTAATCACTCAAGTACTTGACAAATACAATGTATTTACAGAAGCTGCCGACCTTATGAAGGATACCTTAGATTCGTTAAGTATCACAGGAGATTCCATCAAAGAAGGCATCGATAACTTTTTAGATTCACTAAGTTGGAGTGATATTTTCGACCTTGGCGGGGTATGGGAACGAGCTAAAAATATGATTTTGGCTCCTATCAATCAATTGATTGAACTTGGGAAATCAACAGTAAGTGCCATATATGAAATTGTTAAAAAAGCCATTCTTTCTCCTTTAGCAAGCTTAGCAGAAGGCACAGCGGGTTACGATCTTTTGAAGGCCGTTTTAGGCGAAGACCCAATCACCGGAGACCCCTACCCTCCTACTGCTGAAAACCTCGTTGGCGGATTTATGAAATTGATAGGCCAGGAAGAAATCTGGCAAAACATTCAAAAAGGAGGTGCTATTGGGCAGGCCTACACTTGGTTTCAAGGAGCACTTTCGGGTCTTAAAGCCATTGTTATGGGTATTCCCGGTATTGTTATCAGTACCATAACTTCACTAACATGGGATGATTTAATCATTTTACCCAATGCCTTTATTAAGGTTGGAAAAGCCTTCTTAAACATTGCAGGCCAATTTACAAGTTGGGCTTTGGGTACCACCATCGATTTGTTGAAAATTCTCTTTAGTGTTGTAGCCCCCGGTGTGATGCCATACATTGCCAAAGCGGGTGCTGCATTCAATACCATTTTGGAAAACCCAATTGGTTTTGTGGGTAATCTGGTGACCGCTGCCAAAACAGGTTTCCAACAATTTGCAGCCAACATAGGCAAACATCTTAAAGCAAGTTTACTTAATTGGTTGTTAGGATCTTTGGAAGGTGCCGGGGTGTATCTCCCGCAAGAATTAAGTTTCAAGGAAATTCTCAAATTTGTGGCTTCTGTTTTGGGATTGACTTGGGAAAACTTACGCATCAAACTGGTGAAACATTTGGGTGAGCCTGCGGTGAAAGCTTTGGAGGCTGGTTTTGAAATCATTCAAATTTTAATTACCGAAGGCCCCGCCGCAGCTTGGGAAAAGATTATGGAACACCTTAGCAACCTGCAATCCATGATTATTTCGGAAATCAGTCAGTTTGTTATTGTACAGGTAGTTCAGACCGCCATTGCAAAATTAGTTACCAGTTTGAATCCTGCCGGGGCAGTAATTCAAGCTATTATTGCCATTTATCAGACGATTACTTTCCTTATTGACAAGATTAAGCAAATCGCTCAAGTGGGAGCTGCGATTATTGACTCTATAGCGGCCATTGCCAATGGTGTCATTACTGCTGCGGCCAATAAAGTGGAACAAACCCTCGCCGGAATGCTAACCTTGGCGGTGAATTTCTTGGCGAAATTTGCAGGACTTGGAAAAATCTCCGATGCCATTATTAACATCATCAATAAGATTAGAGCGCCTATAGATACTGCCATGGATAAAGTGGTGGAATGGATTGTTTCTAAAGGAAAAGCCTTTTTGAAAAAAATAATTGGAGGTAAAGACACGGAGGATTCCAAAGATGTTAAAAGTAAAGTGAAGGCAGATATCAAGTCAAGTATAAAAGGCAAAGTTGAAGATACCGCTTCTATAAATTCTAAATTACAAGGCATATTTGGAAAGTATAAAGGAGAAGGTCTGAAATACATTAAGGTTTCTCGAGTAGGTGAGACTGCCAAATTTGTAATTCACATTGCCGCATCACCGGAAGAACAGGGAGGAGAATTTACTTTAGATCCACCAACGGTAGAATATAAAGATTTAGTCCCTCAAAGTAGAGAAGATACCGTTATTACTTGGATTATTGCTAAATTTAACGAAATGACCCTTGGAAGAATCGAAAATACCCCTGGGGGTAATCATGCAGAAGAAAACTTAGTAGCAGTGCTTCGATCAAGTTGGGACAATCTTCCACACAAAAAGGAAGGGAAAGACACATTGCAAGTAGATATTAATAATTCTCCTTGTGGTGAGAGCACAGGTCATAATTGTAGCAGTGTATTGCACAATTTTGCCGGCGAAAAGAATTTAATATTACGTTTAAGGATTCTAAGCTTTTATAGTGGGCAAAGTTACAAACACACTGGAGGAAAATCGAGTAAAGGAGAGCAAAAAACACCAGGTAGCCTTGAAGGACTTGCAGAAATGCTAAGTAATCCGGATATTTCTATTGATATATTAAGCGTAGACGACTTAAGGGAACACGGATTCGATCCGGATGTATTAACTCCTAGCCAGAAGAAGACGTTAACCGAAAGAATCGATCGAAGAGCAAATCGATTAAAAAAGAAAATAGAAGAAGCTGAAAATAGTGATCAACAATAAATATATAAAACTTTGAAAAAAGAAATCGAAAATTTATTTATAGAGAATAATTGG
>JAGQZA010000146.1 GCA_020435805.1 Flavobacteriaceae bacterium | reverse complement strand
AAATTATATGACAGTAGTATTATACAAGATTTTCGTATAGCTCTGCTATTTGGATTATTGGATTGTTGGTATGTTGGTATGTTGGATTATTGGTATGTTTAGAATCTATATAAACCCTACACAAATAAACTCATAAACTAATCAACTAACTATTTGGTATATTGGATTATTGGATTGTTAGTATGTTGGTATGTTAGAATCTACAAGACTCCTAAACTCATAAACTCATAAACTCATAAACTAATAAACTAATAAACTCATAAACTCATAAACTAAACATAAAAAACCCCTCCCAATAACCTCTCAGCTACCGGAAGGGGAATTCACTAACAGATACTTACAATCCTTTATCCCACTGTAATAATCTGCATCCCATTACCACTGGCAAGCTCATACAGCTCACTATTTATCTCCTGGTAAAAGACAATACCCAAGGCCACCATATTCGAAACCGTGGCAGGCAAAGCACTTCCCAAGCTAAAATCTGTAGTAAGGGTAATGGCAGCGCCTACCATTCCTTTTACAGAATAAGCGGCACTAAAAGCTACAAGTCCTTTCCCGTTCTCATCTTCATCAATAGGCTCGTAACTCTCTAAGGCAGTCTCATACGCATAATTACTTACCAGTCCGCTGGCAAGCACTAACTTAAAATGCGTAGCCCCTTCGGGAGCATTCAAAAACGAACTCGCATTAAAATCGGGTACCAATACCGTTACCCCATCTCGGTCTAAGGTAAAAGCCGGCGGTGCGTAAGGAGCATAAAATTGAGAGCTTAAAGTATCTTTAGGGTTAAACTCAAACCCCGTTAGCAACTCTTTGTTAGCCACAATATCAATCGCACGCTCACCGCGTACTCCTACACCGTTCTTGTTTATCCTTTTCATAATACCTGTAAGGCGCCCGGTAATATAAGTATCGCCCATAAGCTTTACAACGGTAGCAAAAGCTTCCCGCACAGCCTTACTGGCTTTAGAACAACCACTAAACTCCTGGTTGTTTTCTCGTGTCCGCACAAAGGCAGCATCGTTCGCAATTCTGTTTTTACTAATTGCGCTTTTGGTCTTAACAAAGTTCTCTCCGTCTTTCTCGTAAAAAGTCAACCCATCCAGGGTTCCTTCAAGTTTAATAAAACTAGTATTTCTAGCCATAGTAATAAATTTTAGAGCAAGCATCTATACAGTTGTAAACCTGCTCGGTTAAACAATTGGTAATATATCAACCTCAAAACAGCGCGCAGGTTTCAAGAAGGATATCAAATCAATGCTACCGCAAATACGGTGTTCTAATAAAACTATGGGAGTTATGTTACTGCCTGTCAAGGCAATAGAAGACCAAACTAAATACAAAAAATTCAATCCTGCAAGTTTTTACCTACAATTTTTATTCCCCTCCCCTTCCTAACCACCACCCTATTACGTAGTAATAGAATTCTAAAACTTTAACATTTGTGGAGGTAACATTAAAAACTTTTGCTAATTTTAAAATATGGGAGATTTCAATATTAAAGCAAGTGTTTATACACTTACCAACATTAAAAAGGATAGTTATAATTACTTTAATCCAAACAAACATTATACAATTCCAGTATATCAAAGACCCTACAGCTGGACAGAAGAACACCTAAAAAAACTCATCAAGAATATCTTCGTAAACTGCAAAGAGAGCCATAATTTCGAAGAACTTTCACCTTTTTTCTTAGGAACTATTCAATTAGCACCTAATAACGATGGCTATGATGTAATAGATGGACAACAAAGACTAACAACACTGCTCATTCTCCTGAAAATCCTAAACAAAGAATACTCTCTCAACAACGAAAATAACTTTAGCCTTTCCTTAAATACATAGGTAAGCTATCCAGAACAGCAAAAGTATTGGCAAGAGTTTAATGAACTAAATAAAACTTATAACGAGCAATCATTAAACAGATACATCAAAAATGCGGCTATTTTGTGTCGCTTAATAGAAGATGAAATCAGTACGGTAGATGAGGATTTTAATATACAAAACCTAACAAATTACATCCTACAAAAAATCTACTTCGTAGTCATTGATACTAAGGCAGGGCTCTCAAAAACCCTACAGATTTTCAACACCATCAACACCACAGGTATGGACCTTGCGGGCAGCGACCTTTTCAAGATTAGAATGTTCGAATACCTTACCAAACACGAAAAGGATAAAGAAAAAAGTATTGAAGTTTTTAACCAAATAAACAGCCTATACGCCCACATAGACAATAAAAACAATGAGCTCAAACTTAACAATGTCCACTTTCGGCAAATACTGGAAATTTACCAAATCATTCTCATTGGCAAATACAACCTCCCTCTAGGTCTTCACGATTTAGGGGTAGATACTTTTTTTGAACGCCTGTTCGACACCCTGCTCGGTATAGAAACCCATCAACCATTCAAAGCAAAAGCACCCGAAATCAAACTCACCATAAAAGATCTGGAAAGCATTATTAAAGTACGCTATCTTTGGGATGAGCATGAAGGGCAATGGAATGCCGAAGACCTTGCCCTAATCCACTTTATTGGCTGGTCAAGATACCGTCACTATTGGTTATATATTTTCACCTTTTTATTCCGTTTCAACCCGCTGGAAAATCCCCTGTATTGGCAACAACATTTCCTGTACATAAAAAACATCACAAGGTACCTACTCATCAAAAGCATCCATAAAAAACGCTCGGTATATCACACACACAATTATTTAAGAGAGTTAAACAAACTACTTTTTAACACTCAAAGTACCCCACAATCACTTATAGAAGATATCGAAAAGAAAATACAACACTTTAAAGGAGAATATCCTTACACAGAACTCCAAAACATCCTCAACGGCCCCATCACAGACAACTACAAACAAAAAAATATCATTTGTCGCCTCTCTGCCATGATAGACGAGCTCCAAGACCCAAATTGTGACGCAGACAACTTAAAAACAAGACTATTTATAAATTCTATAGACATAGAACATATCCAGTCATATAACGATTACTACAAAGAAAAAAGACCGGAAATATGGGAAACTTGGAAAGAAGAGATCAACTCCTTAGGCAACTTAATGGTGCTAGAATCAGGCATAAATACAAGTATTAGTAATAATCCTTTCCACGCTAAAGTAAAGAGATATAATGATAGTACCCTAGCTACCCCTCACAAAATTGCTAAAAGTCATGGACACCTACCCAATTGGGAATTATCACACGCCCAAGAACGCAAAACCAAAGAAGTCAATAAAATCCTCAACTATCTTTTTGAAGGAACCACCACCCTATCATGAAAAACTATTTAGAATTCCCAGATACTTCAGTATTCAAAGAGCAATTAGTAATAGAGTATTTTAAAGACCCTACAAATGTCTATCCCTTGGAAACAATCCTAGAAATTCAGAAAGAAAATACCTCCCCCTTAACCGTCATAAATCACACTCAAACCAAAACACTGCTTAATTCTTTAAAACCCTTAAGACCTAACATTTATGGTTTGTACATTCGTCAAAATTCGCACACACCATGGCAACTTAAATACATTGGGCAACGTAAAAGTGGTAGTTTGGTCAACAGGCTTAGAGAACACCTCTACAAAAAAGATGCACGCACGGGAGCAAAATTAGAACTAGTGGAAAAGGCACTTGTAGATAACAATCAAGTAGGCATCGCACTATTTCAAATAGCCCCAGATACACTACGTCACTACTACGAAGTAGCACTTATTAATAAATTAAACCCAGAATGGAACAAACAACGCTAACAACCTCCCCTTCTTTTTAAAATCACAATAGCATTTTGGGAATAATAAAAAAACAACTAACATTTTTAATATCTTTACATTTCTCCCCATAAGTTCAAGCAGTTCAATTAGTTATTATTAAGTAAGAGTATGCTCAAAAGATCAATATTTATTGGAAACAAATCATCAATAAGTACAAAACTCAATCAGTTATTAATAAAAACCGAAGAAAAAGAAGCAACAATCCCAATTGAAGATATTGGCTTTTTAGTAATTGAAAATCAAGAAACATACATTTCAATACCAGCATTAGATAAACTTACAGAAAACAACGTAGCCGTTATCTTTTGTAATAACAAGCACCTACCCTCAAGTATGTTGCTTAATCTCGATACACACTATATACAACAAGAAGTTTTTGCTGCTCAAATAAAGGCATCAGAACCACTAAAAAAACAATTGTGGAGGCAAACAGTAAAAGCAAAAATTCATAACCAAATGCTCCTCCTCCAAAATCAACAAAAAGATTTTAAAGTCCTAGAATTCCACAAGTCCAAAACTCTTAGCGGAGATTCAGATAATAGAGAAGCTATGGCAGCAGCTCATTACTGGAAAAACCTTTTCAATTTCCAATTCAAAAGAGAACGAAATGGGCAATACCCCAACCTATTCCTCAACTACGGTTACACAATACTTAGGGCAGCTACAGCTAGAGCCTTATCAGGTAGCGGGTTATTAAACACCATAGGCATACACCACCGCAACAAATACAATGCCTTTTGCTTAGCAGATGATATCATGGAGCCATACCGCCCATGGATAGACGCAAAAGTTATTCAAATCGTAAACAACTTTCATGAACAAGAACTTACCACTGCTATAAAAGCAAAACTATTGGAAACGCTTACAGACACAGTCTTTTTTAAAAACAGCAAAAGCCCACTCATGGTAGGCTTATCAAAAACAACAGCATCATTACAACAATGCTTTATGGGGACTGAAACAAAAATTAAGTACCCAAAACTATGGAACTAAACGGGTATAGAATCATGTGGCTATTTGTATTTTTCGACCTCCCTACCGACACTAAAAAGGACCGAAAAAATGCATCCGCTTTTCGCAATAACCTCCTTAAAGATGGCTTTGCCATGATGCAATACTCTGTGTACATTAGGCATTGTGCCAGTGGCGAAAGTGCCGATGTTCACGAAAAAAGAGTACACAAGCTATTACCACCATTAGGCAAAGTAAGCATACTCCGCATTACAGACAAACAATTTGGCAACATCCTTAACTTTTGGGGAAAAGCCTTAGTCCCAAAAGAACCTCCACCCACTCAACTCGAACTTTTTTAATCAAAAAAATGCCCCAAGAGTGCCTTATCACAACACAAAAGGGGCATTTTTATTCACGATATAAACCTTTATTCTATTGAGTATTAGAAGGTAACAAGCCAACTAATATCGTGACTACTAATCTTTAATCAAACCACAACGGTTATGAGTATAATAATTGCCGAAGAAAAATATCGTGACTACTAATCTTTAATCAAACCACAACAGTTCCTATCAATTTTCCATCTACTATATAAATATCGTGACTACTAATCTTTAATCAAACCACAACGAAGAATAAGTGATTTTGTTTTACACACAGAATATCGTGACTACTAATCTTTAATCAAACCACAACAACTGAAATTTCAGCTCTTTTTCGTGCTAAAATATCGTGACTACTAATCTTTAATCAAACCACAACAGCTTCAATAAAAGCCATTAAAGAATACTAAATATCGTGACTACTAATCTTTAATCAAACCACAACGGTAAGGGTTGCTGCATCCCAAACCTTACCAATATCGTGACTACTAATCTTTAATCAAACCACAACGAAACGACTGTAAGCATCCTCTCCTAAATAAATATCGTGACTACTAATCTTTAATCAAACCACAACTATAACTTCTAGGATGTTATCGGCAGGGCGAATATCGTGACTACTAATCTTTAATCAAACCACAACGCACCGCCCTGAGGTTCTAACTGAATACTAATATCGTGACTACTAATCTTTAATCAAACCACAACTAACCAGACTGGATTTACTTA
>JAGQZA010000145.1 GCA_020435805.1 Flavobacteriaceae bacterium | reverse complement strand
TAAGTAGCTTTTTAGTGGATTAAGTGATTAATATGATGGTAGAGGGCAATAAATATAAACCCTGCAGGAATTACAATGGCAAAAGCTTTGGTAAAGCCCTTCAATCCTTTGGAATATTTATTGTTGAATCCTACGCTTTGAAAGGCTGAAGAAAAGCCATGCCATAAATGAACTGCTAACAGTATAAAGGCAACAACGTACATAATTACACGTGTATGACTTTCAAACTTGTGAACGGTTTCGGCATAATAGCGCATAGAATCTTCAGGATGTGATTCAATGTATTTATGAACGATTTCAGGAATCCAGAAATCGTAAAAGTGCAATCCTAGAAAAGCTAGGACTACCATTCCGGAAATAATCATATTTCGCGAAGCCCAACTGGCATTTGCACTTCCTTTATAACTAGCATATTTTACAGCGCGTGCATTTCGGTTTTTCATTTCCAGCACAAAACCCATCACAAAATGGAAAACCACGCCAAAAATTAATATAGGCTGAAGGACAAACTGTATCAACCCATTGGTGCCCATAAAATGCGACCAACTATTAAAGGTGTCGGGAGCAATTACCGATGTAAAGTTGATAACAAAATGCTGTGCTAAGAAAAAAACCAAAAATAAACCTGAAAGTGCCATGGCGACTTTTCTGGCAATGGAAGAGGAAAGTAATCCCATAGTGTGTTTTTCAAAATTTCAATACACAAAAATACGGCTCAATTGCATGATTGCCAAACTTTCATATTTGTTTTAAAGTGTATTTAGAATGGTTTTAAACAAAAAATATATTATTTAATTTCTAATTTCTCTTTAGCAGATTTTCCGCCAACCATGACCTCAACGGTATAAGTTCCCTTTGGCAAATAGTACTTTCCGTTTTGGGCTTTTGAAATTTTGGCTCCTGCCTTTTCAAGATTCTTTACGCCCTTTTCTGAAAGGGTTACATGGTATTTTGAAAAATGAACACCCTTTACAACATCAACGCTCCATGTTTGCAGTTCTTTTCCGTCTTCCGAAGTAATTGAAATGGTTGCATTTCCTTCCGAAGGACTGTAAAACTGAATATCCACGGAAGGTTCAAAAGGATCGTTCCACTCACTAAAACTACTTCCCCAACGGCGCGAATATTGCAATGGCTCCATAGAATTTACCAAAACAGTATTCATAGAATTTTCAGAAAGTTGCTGTAACAACGAAACATCGGCTATGTAAATAGACCTCCCATGGGTGCCAACAACCAATTCTTTAGCTTCCGGTTGTACCACCAAATCATGCACGGCAACATTGGGCAATCCTTCAGAAAACAACTCCCAGCTTCCTCCTTTGTTGAAAGAAACATACACCCCATTATCGGTTCCCAAATACAGAATATTTTCATTTTCCGAATCTTCTTTAACCACATTTACGGGCGAGGCGGGAAGATTACTTGCAATGTTTTTCCAAGTTTGCCCGTAATCGTCACTCATATACACATATGGCGTAAAATCGTCCCAACGATAGCCATTTAAACTTACATAGACTCTCGATTTTTTATGCTGCGAAGCCACTACACGGCTTACCCACAAATCCTTTGGGAAAGATGTTGAGATATTGTCCCAATTTCCGCCTCCATTCTTGGTAAGATAGACCAGCCCATCATCGCTTCCGGTATAAAGTAGCCCAAACTGAAAAGGAGATTCGCTCATGGTAGTAAGGGTTCCATAAGCCACATTTCCGGGTTTTCCATTGTTGGTTAAATCGGGTGAAATGGCATCCCAATCGTCTCCTTTATTAAGACTTCGCATCAATTTATTTCCCCCGTAATACAAAATATCCTGATTGTGTTTACTCAACAAAATAGGAGTTTGCCAATTAAAACGATAGGGATTTTCCCCCAATTGATGTTTCGGCTGAATATAAGCATTTTCATTAGTGGCAAGATTTAAGCGGTAATAATTTCCGAATTGAAAACCCGTATAAACTATATTATTATCTCGATTGTCAATTTGAACCTGCATGCCGTCTCCTCCCATAATCATTTTATAGGGATATTGACCGGATTGATACCAATACACACTTTCTTCACTATCGCTTGCTCCTTTCCACACCCCATTATCCTGTAAGCCACCATACACATTATAAGGTTTCGCATGATCTACATTGATGGCATAGAACTGCCCCACAGCAGGAGTATTACACTTTATCCAATGTTTCCCATCATCATAACTAATGTTGACCCCCCCATCGTTCCCGTTGATTAAATGCCCGGGCATTTTGGGATTAATCCAAAGCACATGGTGATCTGCATGGACATTATCTGCATCAATCGATTTAAAGGTTTTTCCTCCGTCTTTGGAAGTTAAAATGGGAACTCCATAAATGTAAATTCCGTTTCGGTTGTTGGGATCTACATGAATTTTTCCGAAGTAATACCCATATGAATAATAGACTCCATCCAAAAATCCTTCATGGGTTTTGTTCCATGTTTTACCGGCATCGGTGCTTTTATACACTTCGGCACCAATTACAGGCGTATCGAACAATAAGGTATTGGCATCCTCCAAATATTTAGCTAAATCCACGGGCGTAGCAGTTCCCTCTTTAATTAACTGCTTCACACTTTGAGCCGTGTATTTTTCCTGAAAGTCATTATTCCGCAAAAAGCTTTCCAGCTTGGCATTGTCCAAATTCAAAAAAGCATCTCTTGACATCGTTTTGAAATCCTCTTTGGTAAGTCCTTCCTTTTTTTCTTCGGAATCTTTCTTTCGTAAAAATTGATTGTCATGAATGGCATATACGGTATTTTCATCTACCACGGCCACTCCTATTCTCCCCACTCCATCGCCCGTTGGGAATCCGCTGGCTTCTGTTGAAACATTGGTCCACGTATTTCCGGCATCCACACTTTTATAGAGTGCACTTCCTTCTCCATTGCCTTTAAAATTCCATGCTTTACGGTCTTTATCCCAACTGGAAGCATACATGATATTAAAGTTGTTAGGGTGCACACTCATTTCAATAATCCCGGTATGATTATTTACAAAAAGTGTTTTGTTCCAAGTTGTTCCCCCGTCAAAAGATTTATAAACCCCGCGTTCGTCATTATTGGAATACAAATGCCCCGTGACGCCCACTACTATTTCATTAGGGTTATTGGGGTTCAGAAGAATTCGAGCAATGTGGTGCGAATCCATAAGACCCATATTTTGCCAGGTTTTTCCGTTGTCGGCACTTCTCAAAAGACCTATTCCGGCATAACTGGAACGCGAAGCATTTACTTCTCCGGTTCCTACCCAAAGTGTTCTGTTTTTCCAATCCACCGCCAAAGCACCCACATTTTGGGTAGGACTGCTATCCAAAACGGGTTCAAAACTGGTTCCATTATTTATTGTATGCCATACGCCTCCACTGGCATACCCCACATAAAACTCGGTAGGATTTACCGGATTTACCGCAATGTCCACCACACGACCACTCATGACCGAAGGGCCAATATTCCGGAAGGGCAGGTTTTTAACTAAGGAATTTTGCGTGAGTTGTTCTTTCTGTTGTAGTGCTTTTTCAACGGCACCGGCAGAGGTAGCAGGTTGTTGAGAAAAAAGCGTTATAGAAAAAGAAAGGAAAAATAAGGTGGTTAGTTTCTTCATCTTTGGTGGTTTAAAAACAGAATTACTAAAATACACTAAATTATTTTGAAGAAGTTTGCCTTACCCAATAAATTAGTTTTTTTACCTTCGGAAAGGCATTAAATAACTTATGGATCCTTCCAAAGAATTATTGAGAAAAAGCATTACCCACATTTTGAAAGATGTAATACCGGAATCGCATCTTTCTGAAATCTTGAATGCTTTTCAGTTTATGGAACTAAAAAAGAATACTTTTTTTGTTGAAGAAGGAAGCGTTTGTCGTTATTTCTGTTTTGTGGAAAGCGGTATTTTAATGCACTCCATTGTAGTGAATGGAGAAGAAAAAACCACCTATCTGGCATTAAAAAATACCTATACTTCGGCCTTAAAAAGTTTTAAAAACCAAATTCCCTCTCGAAAAAATATTAAGGCCATTAGTCATTGCGCTCTTTGGGTGTTATCTATTGAAAACTTTAATACACTGCTTAAAAATAATGAAGCCTTCTTTCGGTTTTATTACAACTTAATTGAAAATCAAATTTTTCTCATTGACGATTACCGTATTGATTTGCTTACGCTTTCTCCTGAAGAACGCTATCAAAAAATGTTGCAAAACGAGCCCAATTTATTACAACAGGTTCCGCTTCGGTATTTAGCCTCGTTCTTAGGAATTTCCAATAGGCACATGAGTCGTATTCGAAAAAATTCGATTTAACGCCATTTGGCTACTTTTTTCAGCGATGCATTCCGTAATTTTGAAGAAATCAAATTCAAAATCTCATGAAATACCTTCCTATAGACCGCAACCTGTACATCAAAAACCGAAAAAACTTTATGGCGCAAATGAAGCCGAAAAGTATTGCCGTTTTTAATAGTAATGATATTTATCCGGTGAGTGCCGATAGTACCATGCCCTTTAATCAGCATCGCGATATTTTCTATTTAAGTGGTGTGGATCAGGAAGAAAGTATTCTATTATTATTTCCGGACGCACACGAAGAAAAACACCGCGAAGTACTTTTTTTACGAGAAACCGATGAGCATATTGCTATTTGGGAAGGCGAAAAACTAACTAAAGAACGTGCTTTTGAAGTAAGCGGAATTAAAACCGTGTATTGGCTCACTGATTTTGACAAAATTTTCTTCGCATTAATGACCGAGGCCGAAACCATTTACTTTAATACCAACGAACATTACCGACAAAGTGTAGAAACCGAAACCCGCGAAGATCGTTTCATCAAAAAAACCAAAGAGCAATTTCCGGCACATAGCTGGGCAAAAAGCAATCCTATTTTACAACGACTACGCTCTGTAAAAGATACTATTGAAATTGATCTCATTCAAAATGCTTGCAACATTACTGAAAAAGGTTTCCGAAGAATTCTAAATTTTATAAAACCCGGCGTTTGGGAATATGAAATTGAAGCCGAATTTATTCACGAATTTTTATGTAATCGTTCCAAAGGTTTTGCCTACACGCCCATTGTTGCCAGTGGAAACAACGCCAATGTCTTGCATTATATTGAAAACAACCACCAATGTAAAGATGGAGACCTCATTTTATTGGATGTAGGTGCCGAATATGCCAACTATAGTAGCGATATGACACGTACCATTCCTGTGAATGGAAAGTTTACCCAACGGCAAAAAGAAGTGTATCATGCCGTACTTCGAGTAAAAAATGAAGCGACCAAAATGCTCGTCCCCGGAAATTTCTGGAAAGAGTATCATGTAGAAGTGGGCAAACTCATGACTTCTGAATTGTTAGGGTTGGGGCTCATTGACAAAGCCGATGTGCAAAACGAAAACCCCGATTGGCCCGCCTATAAAAAATACTTTATGCACGGCACCAGCCACCATATGGGGCTTGACACACACGACTATGGTATTTTACGGGAACCTATGAAAGCAAATATGGTATTTACCGTAGAGCCCGGTATTTATATCCCTGAAGAAGGGTTTGGTATTCGACTGGAAGATGATGTGGTGATTCAAGAGAAAGGAGAACCTTTTAACCTCATGCGAAACATTCCTATTGAAGCGGAAGAGATTGAAACTTTAATGAACTCATAAAAAAAGCCCTCATAAAGAGGGCTTTTTTATAGATTTAGGGCAAAATTTATACGTGTAGCACACTGTTTTCAGCACCGGCATAATCATTCCAAGCATAGGCATCAGCTTGTTCTTCATTAATATAGTTTCCATCAACGATATAACGGAATTCATACGAATTATCTTTTTCAAGATCTAAAGTTCCTTTAAAAGTTCC
>JAGQZA010000144.1 GCA_020435805.1 Flavobacteriaceae bacterium | reverse complement strand
CCATGAGTCTTTCAGTAATTGCATAAATGCTAATGTGAGCACAAACGTAGTGGAAAAGCCCATGATTACAAGGGATACAATAACAATCAAAGCACCCTTATTGAAATTTAAATTCCAAGAATCTAAAATAGCTTCAGCAAATTGATGGTCCAACTGAAAAATATAAATGGCCATGAATATGGAAAAAATAATGGTTGCCAATCCTCCGGTAAACAAACCTAACTGAAAACCTTCTTGATAGTTAAAAGAACTGGAATCTCTTTTATAATTCCGAATCGCATAAAAAATACCGCCACCAAAGATAACGGCATTTAGCGAACTTAATACAGGGTATTGGTGCCACCCCAAAAGTTTTGTGAGTAAAAAATAGAGCATTAAAACAATAGCAATACCAACCCCGTACTTTGTAACATATTTTCCCATAACACCACATTTAATTTCTATAAATTTCGGAAAAATTTTTAAAACCACTGAATATCAATGTATTATTTTTTTTCCGTTCTTTTATTGGAAAGATAAACCCCAAATAGAATAATAAGCGCCGCTACAAGTTGTAACACTCCAAATTGCTCGCCATCGATAATTCCCCAAAGTACTGCCACAATGGGCATGGTATAGGTAACCGAGGAAGCAAAAACGGGGGTCGAAATTTGAATCATTTTATTAAACAATACTTTGGAAATAGCGGTACCAAACAAAGCCAATATAGCTATATACGCAGAAGATATTTGCATTTCTCTGGAATGAAGAATGTTTTCAAAAAAACCGGTAAAATATAACACAACCAATCCCGGTAAGAAAATAAACAGAAAGTTGCCGGTAGTGACAGACAAGGCGCTAATATCGGTAAGATATTTCTTAATGATATTCACATTTAAGGCATAACCTATTGTAGCAATAATAATGAGAAGTCCATACAAATGATTATTTGTTCCATTAAAATTGGCTCCAACCCAAATAAGTAGTAAAGTTCCCAACAATCCAATAAAAACCCCTAAAATTTGTCTTTTGGAACTTACAATTTTAAATAGCAAGGCTCCCACAATAACCGTTGCCAAAGGGGTTAAACTATTTAAAATGGAGGCTACCGCACTATCAATATAGTTTTGTGCCATAGCAAACAAAAAAGGTGGGAAAAAGGAACTTACAAAGCCCGAAATGGCAATCCATTTCCAATGTTTTTTTTGTATCTGTTTAATGCTTTTAAATCCTACCGAAAACAAAAACAATGAAGTAAGCACAATACGAAGGGAACCCAATTGGTAATCGGTTAAGCCTACTAATCCTTTTTTCATAAGGATAAACGAACTTCCCCAGATAATGGAAAGAATCACTAAATAAACCCACTTATTATGCATATGCTAAAAACTATAGACAAAAGTCATACATTTGCAACAATAAACGAATCATTACATTATGAAAACTATACACATACTATTCACAACTGCAATCCTTTCTCTTGGAGTTGCTTCTTGTAAAAACGAAGTGAAATCTGAAGAAAGTTCGGTAGCAGCAATTGAAACTACAGAAGTTACAGAAACTTCCACCGAACCAATAGCTACTACTAAAAGTGAATTTACTATTGAGGGAATGACCTGTGCTATGGGATGCGCCAAAAGAATTGAAAACAAGTTGGCCGAGATGGAAGGTGTTACGTCTGCTAAAGTTGACTTTGACACCAAATTAGCCATGGTAGAATACGACCATGAAAAAGTAACTTCTGAATCTCTTATAGAAATGGTAAAAAGTGCCGGAGAAGCATATACTGTTACTGAAATGAAAACGGTTGAATCTTTTACTTCCAGCGAAGCAAAAGACACCACTGCTCATGTTTGCACCGAAAAATGCCATAAAGATGGCTGCACTGCAGAAATGAAAGCTGCTTGCAAAAAAGATTGTAAAATGCCTTGCTGTGCCAAAAAAGCGTAAATAAAAAACCACCTTTTAAGGTGGTTTTTTATTTCCATTTTATACTTTCCATAATCCTTCGTATATCATCCCGCAGATAAACCACCGCCGGATAAATAGAATCATAATTAGGTTTTGCATCAAAATATAACGAACCGGTAACGAAATGGTGAATACTATCGGTTACATAAAATTGTGATTGGGTAGCCGCATCGCCATTAATCATATAAAACATTCCATAGACTTTATGAAGCGTATCGACTCTGGGTTGTTCAAAAATTTCATTGGCCTTAATGGTATGGTCGTAGGTAAGTTTTTGAGCATCGGTCAATAATGCTTCTATATTATTATTTACCCTTTGATACGTTATGTAAACCGTTGCCTTCATCTTGGGGTATTCAAGGTTTACATTACAACTCTCTTTAATGACTACTGAAGAAATACCATTTTTTTCAAATTGAAAAGGACAATCTATGTTTACCGTTTTATAGCTGGGGAGTGGGTATTGTAATCTAAGTTTTGCGGCAGGTTTTACCACCACTTCGTCACCACATGAAGCAAAAAAAATGATAGAAATTACTAGTAAGAGGGCCCGTAGGCTATTCATCGATGGTGAGTTTTATTTGTTTTATGCGTTTGTTTTCAAAAGACTCTATGGTAAACGTATAGTGATGAAAGTTTAGTATTTCATCTTTTTTAGGAAATCCGTTAGATAATTCCAAAATAAACCCTGCCAGGGTTTCTGCTTCTCCTTTTTCTTCATCAAATATTTTAGCATCTTCTACCTTTATTACTTTGTAAAAATCTTTCAAGGAGGTTTTACCATCAAAAACAAAAGTTTTGTCGTCTAATTTTGAAAAGATTAAATCTTCATCATCAAATTCATCACTTATTTCCCCAACAATTTCTTCAATAATATCTTCCAAAGAGATAAGCCCGCTGGTTCCGCCATACTCATCAACAACAATAGCCAGGTGCATTTTCATATCCTTAAATTCATTGAGCAAATCGTCCAGTTTTTTATTTTCGGGTACAAAATAGGGCTCCCGCTTTAACGATACCCAATCAAAAGTTTTTCTATCGAAATACGGCAGTAAATCTTTTACATACAGAATCCCGGTGATATTATCTATGGTATCTTTATAGACAGGAATTCTGGAATACCCGTGGGTAAGAATTTCGGGAAGAATCTCCTTATAAGTGCTTTCCTCGTTCAATGCAAAAATATCTAGACGGGGTTTCATCACATTTTTGGTGTCGGTATTTCCAAAGGTGACAATTCCTTGTAAAATTTTTTGTTCTTCGTGCGTAGTGTCGGTATTGGAAGTTAATTCCAAAGCTTGCGAGAGTTGATCTACACTAAGATTCGATTTTTGTTTCCCGAATTTATTTTCAAGATAGATAGTAACCGATCGCATGGGGGTGCTTATGGGCGAAAACAGTGTATAGAGAACATTGAGCGGATAGGCCATAAAGGCGGCAAAAGAGACCTTATTTCTGCTCGCATAAATCTTCGGCAATATTTCACCAAAAAGAAGGATAAAAAAGGTGACGACAACCACGTCCAAAATAAATTTGAGCGTTTCGTTTTCAATTCCTCCAAAAAACAAATCGCTTAACCCGGCAAACAATAATACAATGGCAATATTGATAAGGTTATTGGCTACAAGGATGGTCGCTAACAATTTTTTGGGTTTTTGCAGTAATTTTTGCACCAGTTGCAAATTTTTGGAAAGCTCGCTGTTTGTATCCTCTTCAAAATCGGAAACCGTTAAGGAAAAGAAAGCTATCTCGGCTCCAGAGATTAACGCCGAACAAAACAGCAACACAAAAACAAAGACAATACTGGTTATTTCTGCTGTAGAAATAAGGGAAATTAGCAATAAACTCGGGGGTTCTATGTCCAAAATGGTTACTATTCGTTAATCTTTAGAAGGGTAAATCGTCATCTTCATCACCCACAGGTGTCTCAAAATCATCATTTTGAGGAACTGTAATAGATTTTGAAGTTGGTGTATTGCTTACCGCAGATTGTGGCATGGCACTAGTCTCATTCTTTGGAGTTAAAAAGGTAAAATCGGTGCATTGAATTTCAGTACTATATCGATCATTCCCTTGATCATCCTGCCATTTTCTGGTTTTAATTCTTCCCTCGATATAGACCTTATCTCCTTTTTTAAGGTACTTTTCGCAAATCTCTGCAGCTTTGTTTCGTACTACAATATTGTGCCATTCAGTATTCGAAACTTTCTCTCCGGTAGTTCTATTAGTATAGGTTTCGTTAGTAGCTAGCGGAAATCTACCTATAGCACCTCCTCCCTCAAAATAATTCATCTTAATTTCATCGCCTGTATGCCCTATTAGCATCACCTTATTTAATGTACCACTCATTTACTTAATTATTTTGTGCAAAGGTAATTTTTGTTTACTAAATATAGGTAAAATTTTAATTTTTGAACGGCAAGAAGCTGTAAATAAAGTTTTGAATAAGTACCGGAACCGGAAGTAAATGGATTTCAGAAAAGGGCACTCCTCCCTCATACAAAGCGTCTATCTCCAAAATCCAAAAGGTAGTATATAAGTGTTTATGCGAAAGTTTATGGACAATCACCCTATCGTTGAATTTTGAAATAGATTGAATGTTTATTTGCTCAGAAAACCGAATAAACTCTTGGTCCTTTTTTAAGGTGCTTACTTGGAGCTGTTTTTTACTTTCAATTAAAGGAAACTGATATAAATTTTGCCAGATTCCCCTATCGGTACGCTGTTCCATAAGCGTTTTTCTGTCTTTGAAAAGACATACCAAATAATTATAAAATTCATTTTTTACAACGGCTTTCTTTACTTTAACAGGTAAATAAGGCACTTGCTTTTGTTTATTAGCGATACAGACATCAGAAAAAATACAAGTGCTACAATCTGGGTTTGAAGGAACACAAAAACGGGCTCCAAATTCCATAATAGCCTGATTAAAAGTTCCCGGGCAAGAAGGATCTATAAGTTTTTGTGCCAATGCTTTAAATTGAGCAATACCACTGGTACTATTAATAGGAGTAGCAATACCAAACACCCTGCTTAGTACTCGATATACATTTCCATCCACCACTGCAGTGGGTAGCTTAAAACAAATAGATGCAATAGCACTTGCGGTGTAGTCGCCCACCCCTTTCAGCTTCAAAAGTCCTTCATAAGTGGATGGAAATTTACCTTTATTATCAAAGGCGATGTGCTTTGCAGTAGCATGTAAATTTCTAGCCCTGGAATAATACCCAAGCCCTTGCCAAAGTTTTAACACTTGTTCTTCCGAAGCATTGGCGAGGTCAAAAACTGTTGGAAATTGTGTTAAAAATTTTTCAAAATACGGTAATCCTTGAGCAACTCGAGTTTGCTGAAGCATGATTTCTGAAAGCCAAATGGCATAAGGATCTTTGGTTTCCCTCCAAGGAAGGTCACGTTTATTTTGTAAATACCAAGAAATGAGTTTGTTACCAAACCAAATGGGATTTTCGAGCATGTTTCAAAAATACAGGATATGTATTTATTTTTTAATAGGTTACGATTTGATTATTTGATTTTAAAATCCTTATATTTGCCGTCTTGAAAAAAACTCAGGATTACTTAAATTTTTAATAAATACATAATTACAATGACGAAAGCAGATATCGTAACAAAAATTTCTGAAAAATTAGGAATGGAAAAAGGAGATGTACAGGCTACTGTAGAATCTTTTATGGATGAAGTAAAAACATCTTTAGAAAATGGAGACAATGTATATTTAAGAGGTTTCGGAAGCTTTATTATTAAAACCAGAGCTGAAAAAACAGGAAGAAATATCTCTAAAAATACCACCATTAAAATCCCTGCACACAATATCCCTGCGTTTAAACCTGCCAAGGTTTTTGTTGAAGGTGTAAAAACCAACGTAGAAGTAAAATAAATCATCAACTAGTCCCGCCTTTGGGCGGGACACTTATAAATTAACTTTAGTATGCCAAGCGGTAAAAAAAGAAAAAGACATAAGGTAGCGACGCATAAGCGCAAAAAAAGAAGACGCGCTAACCGCCATAAGAAAAAGTAGTTTCAGCACTACTTTTTTCTTTTAAA
>JAGQZA010000143.1 GCA_020435805.1 Flavobacteriaceae bacterium | reverse complement strand
TACCCTTCTAACACCTTTTGAAGCCAAGCTTCGCTGTTGTAGGTACTTACGATAACCGAAATGCCGAGACTATCCAAAACTTTGACGTATTTAGGTTACAAATTTACACCTCTTTTTTGGTTTGCAAAAACATCCTATTTTTGTGGTATGCCAACACTCTCGGTGATTATGCCTACGTACAACGAAGAAGCCTATGTAGCGGCGGCGCTTCGGTCGGTACAATTTGCCGATGAAATTATTGTGGTAGATTCTTTCAGTACCGATAAAACCCTGGAGATTGCTTCAAGGTTTGCTACTAAAACCTTACAGAGAGCCTTTGATAATTTCAGTAATCAGAAGAATTTTGCCTTAGAACACGCTACCGGGGATTGGGTGTTGTTTCTTGATGCCGACGAACGTATCCCCTATCCCTTACAGGTGGAAATTTTGGAAGCGATGCAACATGGGAAACACAGTGGCTATAAACTTAATTTTCCCCATTTTTTTATGAATCGTTTTTTGTATCATCACAGTAGTAATGTCCTGAGATTGGTAAAACGAGAAGGAACCCAATTCAGCGGATTGGTTCATGAAAAATTACAATTAGAGGGCACCGTTGGGAAACTTAAAAATCCGGTATTACATTTTACGTATCGAGGTTTGGAGCATTATATTCAAAAAAGAGAAAGTTATGCGTGGTTTCAGGCAGAACAACTTCAGAAAAAAGGGAAAAAAGCAAGCTTATTTTTATTGTTCACCAAACCCACCTTTCGGTTTTTTAGCAGTTATTTTTTAAAAGGCGGATTTAAAGACGGCATCCCGGGATTGGCTATTTCTGCAAGTAATGCGTATGGTGTTTTTTTGAGGTATGTGAAGTTGTTATTGCTTCAACGAGGGATGCGTTGATTTTGTTAAAGACCTTTCGACTGCGTTCAAGGAGACAAAATCAAAAGAACTTCCCAAACTTCAATTTTCTTTTAAATTTTCGCAGGGAAAACTCACCTTTCACATCAATCCTATTAATTTCAAAAGGGTTTTTAAATGGAAACTGATTTATCCTGTTTCCAATTCGTAAACCATACACAAATTGCTTTTCCCTTAAATGATTACAAAATGCTTCTTTTTCAGGGTTTTTACGAGGGAATTTCCCATACGGATATGCCAGGGTGGCTGTTAGCGGTAATTCATTATTTGAAGCGGCTTCAAACGCTTTTTGGGTATCTTCTTCAATTTCTGAAAGCGATAATTCAGTATATTTTTGGTGGGCAAAGGAATGATATCCCAGCTCCACCAAACTGGGATCTAAAGATTTTAGTTGTTCTGAAGACAGTAAAGGAAACGAGGGTTCGTTCCAAGCATCTGTTGCTCCCATATATTTTAAAGGAATAAAAAATGTGGCTTTTAAACCATATTTTTCAAGTAACGGAACGGCATATTCTAACTGACTTACATACCCATCATCGAATGTGATTACTACCGATTTTTTGGAAGGTAATTTTTGTAAATCCATCAATTCGGAAAGATGGTAACTTCGATATCCTTTTTCGGAAAGATATTGAAGCTGCGCTTCTAACTTTAATGCCGAAATAGTAAGTCCTTCACTTTCTGAGTCACTTACTTTATGGTACATTAAAATGGGAAGTTTGGCCAAAGTTTGAAAAGTATTTATCCTTGTAAAATTATTACTTTTACAGAAAATATAGGTCTTCTTTGGAAAAATCACCCAAAATTACGGCACTCGCCATTACTTTGAATGAAGCAGAAGTTATTTCTGACTTTCTAAAAAGCCTCGACTTTGTGGATGAAATTATTATTGTAGATTCTTTCAGCACCGATGAAACGGTTAAGATTGCCCAACAATTTGAAAAGGTTAAAGTTTATGAAAGGGCTTTCGATCATTTTTCAGCTCAAAAAAACTTTGCTATTTCCAAAGCAAACAACGAATGGTTATTATTTTTTGATCCCGATGAAGAACTCACTTCCGAAGTAAAAAAAGAAATCTTAGAAACTTTACAAAGCCCAAAAGCGGATGCCTATTTTATAAGAAGGCAATTGTATTTTATGGGGAAAAAGATAAAATATAGTGGTTTCCAGACCGATTGGGTCATTAGGTTATTCAAAAAAGACTGCGGAAAATACAATGGAAATTTAGTTCATGAGACATTGGATGTTAACGGAACTACCGCTAAACTAAAAACCCGTGTCCCGCATCATACCTACAAAAATTTTGATGATTATACCAGTAAATTACACCGCTACAGCAAATTGCAGGCGCAGATGTTATATGAAAAAGGAAAGCGCCCTAACCTAATCCATTTTTTCTTTCGCCCTTTCTATCGCTTTTGGCATCAATACCTGTTGCGATTAGGAATTTTAGACGGTAAAGAAGGCTTTATATTGGCATACATTAATGCGTTTTCGGTGTTTAAAAGGTATGTGAATTTGTGGTTGTTGTATAGAAAGATTAACTAAAATGGCTTCAAAAAGAATTGGCTTTTTTCACATGGATGAAATCCACCACATCAACCACTTTATTAGTGTAGCCGTGGAATTATCTAAAACCAACCAAGTTTCCATTCTTACCTACCCCAATCAGCATACCTATCTTTTTAATTGTCTTTCAAAATTTAAAGACCACAACATTACGGTCGTTCAACTTCGCACGCATTGGTTTAGGGCTTTAACCGATAAATTGAAAAATCGCGATTTACCCAGAAAAGGCTTTTGGATGAAAAAAAACAAGCGGTTTTTATTGACTCATTTTGATGCCTTGGTTTTTACCGATTATTTTCATCATAAACTATTAAAGGCTAGAGGAAATAAGATAAACCCAAAATTTTTAAAGGTTCCCCACGGAGCACCCGGTAGGGATTACAGTTACAATAAAGACCAATTGGATTTTGATTTTCAATTGCTATTCGGGCATTTTCATTACCAACAATTTAAAGAAAAAAACCTATTGGGCCCTCACCCCGTAATTATTGGTTATCCTAAAATAGATGCGGTTAGCCTAAATGAAAAGAAATCTTTTTTCAACAACAATAAACCTGTTGTTTTATATAACCCTCATTTTTCCCCGCCTCACTCTTCTTGGCATGGGATGGGATTGGAAATTTTGGAATTTTTTTATCAGCAAAAGGAGTACAACCTCATTTTTGCTCCACACATTAATCTTTTCAAAGACAAAGGGAGCGAAAGCGCATCTCAAATTCCCGAAAAATATTTTAAGGCAAATCATATTTTTATTGATCTAGGAAGCGAAGAGAGTGTCGAGATGACCTATTTAAAGGCAGCTTCACTCTTTTTAGGGGAAGTTTCCAGTCAGGTATATGAATTTATCATAAATCCCAGACCATGTATATTTATCAATGTACAAAAGGTTGCCTTCAAAGACGATGCAAACTTCAGATTTTGGAAATTAGGTCAAGTGATTGAAGAAGTAAATGAATTGAATGATGCCTTGCAAAATGCTTTTTCCGGATTTGAAAAATACAAGCCCATTCACGAAAAAATTACTGCCGAAAATTTCTATCAGGAAAAAAACACCACAGCCTCGCAAAGAGCCGCAATTGCTATTAATGAGTATCTAGAAAAAGCTTAAAGATATTGGTTAATTCCATTTTCGCACCATGTGTGCTTTTTTTCTATGGCTTCTTTCTGAATTTCATCATTTTTATTGAAGTTATGCTGGGATGCCGTTTTATGCCAGATATGATATACAATCCCTCCAAATTTTAAACGCTTTCCTTTAATACCTTTATTTAACATTCGCACTATCAATTCAGAGTCTTCCCTTCCCCAGCCTGTCATAGCTTCATTATACCCATTTACTGCTATAAAATCCTGCTTCCAAAAGGAAAGATTACATCCTCTCAATTTATCTGAAAGTGTATTTTTTGGACGATACAACTTTGCCAAAAATGGAATTCTAAGGGTTCTTCCGCGCTTTTTTATCCCTTTGGAAAAAAAGTGAAACCTCATCTTTTTTGTACTGAAAAGTGTGTCAAGATAAGATTCCAAAATACTTACTCTGCTTCCGTACAAATAACAATTTTTAATTGCATTTGCTTTATGATCTTTTATAAAATCTTTGTGCATAATGCAATCTCCATCGGTTTGTATGATGTAATCCCCGTTTGCCTTTGCAATAGCTTTGTTCAAAATAGAGGAACGCCTAAAACCCTCATCCTCATGCCAAACATGAACTACAGGAATGGTTGTTTTTTTAATATAGGAATCGATTAATTCTTTGGTTTCAAGCTTTGAGCCGTCATCGGCAATAAGAAATTCATCGGGCTTTACCGTTTGGTTTTCAACACTTTTAAAAACTAATTCAAGTGCTTCCGGCCAATTATATGTAGAAACCAATAATGAAGTTTTCATTTTTCATCAATCTTTTGTCAAAGATATACTTTTTAAAAAAGCATATAAACTAATTGTAATTCTTAAAAGTTGCCATAAAAATTAAATATATTGCTAGTTTAAAATAAACTTCAAAATGAACGAAGAAATTGAAAAAGCACTCGCAATATTAAAACGTGGCGGAATCATTCTCTACCCTACCGATACGGTTTGGGGAATAGGCTGTGATGCCACCAATGCCGATGCCATTGACGCCATTTTTAAACTGAAAAAAAGAGCCGAAAATAAAACGATGATTTGTTTGGTTTCAGACTTTAAAATGCTCAATCAATATGTGGAAGAAATCCCGGAAGTAGCGTACGATATTTTAAAATATGCCGTAAAACCTACCACTATCATCTATGATAATCCCATTCGGGTTGCCGAAAATATAGTGGCTGATGATAATTCGCTTGCGATACGGGTCGTGAAAGATGATTTTTGTAACACCCTCATCAGAAAACTAAAAAAACCTTTGGTTTCCACTTCCGCAAATATGAGTGGTGAAAAAAACCCAGCACATTTTAAAGAAATAAGTCCGCTTATTTTGGGTGGCGTGGACTATGTTGTAAATTTGCACCAAAATAAAAAATCGGCGCAACCCTCCAGTATTATTAAGCTTAAGAACAATGGAGCGGTGACCGTAATTAGAGAATAAGTTTCAAATGCCAAATCCCAATAGCCAATTTGGAGTTTTGGAATTTAAATTTTGGAATTTAAAAAATACATGAACTACAAAGAAGCACTACAACACCCTATCTTTGAAACAGTGTCTAAAGCAGCTGCCAATTTAGATTTGGAAACCTATGTTATAGGTGGTTTTGTGCGTGATTATATATTAAAAAGAGGTACTGCAAAGGATATCGATTTTGTTGCGTTGGGGAGCGGAATTGAGTTAGCAAAAGAAGTTTCAAGCCTACTGCCTGGAAATCCTAAAGTTTCCATATTTAAAAACTACGGAACGGCGATGCTAAAAACAGCCGATTTAGAATTGGAATTTGTAGGTGCCCGTAAGGAATCCTATCAAGAAAACAGCCGAAACCCTTCCGTGGAAAACGGTACTTTGGAAGACGACCAAAACCGAAGGGATTTTACCATTAATGCCCTTGCCATTAGTGTAAATGAAGCAAATTTTGGACAATTGATCGATCCCTTTAACGGCTTAAAAGACATTGACGAAAAACGTATTAAAACCCCTTTAGACCCGGATATTACGTATTGCGATGACCCTTTACGCATGCTTCGCGCCATTCGGTTTGCAACGCAACTTAATTTTAGCATTGAGTCCGAATCTTTAGATTCAATTTCAAGGAACTCCAAACGCATAAAAATTATTTCCGAAGAGCGTATTGTAGATGAGATTCATAAAATTCTACTGGCTAAAACGCCATCTATTGGTTTCACGCTATTGCATAAAACAGGCCTATTACCCTATATTTTTCCAGAGTTAGTAGCCCTACAAGGTATTGAAGAAAAAGAGGGACAACTGCATAAAGACAACTTTTGGCATACGCTGGAAGTAGTAGATAATATTGCAAAAACCACAGACGATCTTTGGCTGCGTTGGGCTGCACTCTTGCACGATATTGGCAAGGCACCTACAAAGCGTTTTGATAAAAAAAATGGATGGACCTTTCATGGGCACGAGTTTGTGGGATCCAAAATGGTGTTTAAACTCTTCAAAAGGTTAAAAATGCCACTCAATGAAAAGATGAAGTTTGTTC
>JAGQZA010000142.1 GCA_020435805.1 Flavobacteriaceae bacterium | reverse complement strand
TTCCGTTTTTATCTTTAATGGGTTGAATGTGTTTTACTTCTTCTTTAATAAAGAAACCGCTGTTGTTATAATTTTGCCATTCGAAATCTAAATCTCCGTTTTGTAAAAGAACACTTCCGTAGTCTGCATCAAGTCTAGAAAATTGGGGTTTAAACTCGAAGTTGTTCCCTCCCATAATAATGTCTGTTTTTCCGTCTTGGTTTACATCGGCGCAGGCAATACCACATACGCACGAAAGTTGTGATCTGTTGGGGAGTGGTTTAGCGGTAAAGGTTCCATCGCCGTTATTGACCATTACCAAAGATTCGGAAGTAGTCACTTGTTTCACCGTGGTTTTTTTCAAAAGTGCTTCGGGGAATAATTCCTGAATGGATTTTTTGGCATATTCCGAAGCTTTTAAATTTTGTTTTTTAAGTGCCACCATTTGTGAAGTTAATTCCCTTTTTTGATGAATGGGTCTATCTTTTCCGTTAATAGTTTGGGTCACAATTTGCTCGAAAGTACCATTGTTATCAAAATCGTTTACCCAAAGTTTCATGATATTTTCTGAAGAAGGAGCGTAGTGGAGGTTTTTTCCTTGATTCCCCAAAATAAGATCCTGATCGCCGTCACTATCAATATCCACAGGTTGTAAGATATTCCACCATCCCTGAAAATTTTCAAGCATGGAAGATTGTTTTTTCAGTACACCTTGTACTGTTTTGTAAATGGCCGGAGCACCCCAATCGGAAGCGGTAATAAGTTCCTTTTTTCCATCGGCATCGATATCCACCCATTTCGCATCGGTAATCATCCCACTTTGTTTAAGTTCTGCCGCAACTTCTTGCGAGGCATTTTTAAAAGTACCATTGCCTTGGTTTAAAAGAAAAACGTGGTTAGGATCCATTCCGTAAATACCTACAATACTTCGGGAACCTACAAAAACATCAATATCTCCATCATGATCAAAATCGCTGGGTGCTATCACCGAAATGTTGTTAATATTTGAAATTTGAGGAAGGGTTGCTTTGGTGAAATTTCCGTGACCATCATTTGTGTAGAAACGAACACTCTCTCTTTCCAGTTCGTCCACTTGATTGCCTCCTGTGCCTACCATAAGGTCTAAATCGCCATCGCCATCGGCATCAAAAAAAGCAGCGGCAGTATCTTCAAAAATGGCATCTGCCTGGATTGCCGGGCTATTTTTTTGCTGTAACGTTCCATTGCCTGTATGTAAAAATAAGGTTCCGGCTTGGTCTTTGGCTCCTCCCAAAAATATATCTTCATTTCCGTCGCCATTAATATCTCCCGTAGCAAGACATGGCCCTTCTTGCGATATTTTTTTACCAATAAGCCCTTCGTAGTCAAAATCGTTATACGTATTCTCTTGGTGTTTTACCAATGGGGTATTGGGAAGTTCTTTTAACAATGTTTTTGATGCTTCTTTTTTCGGAATTTTATACAAACCGCTATGCTCTTTTTGTTTGAAGGTAATTACTTGGTTTGCATCCACATTTTCCATTTTGGAAGTAGTATGGTCCGGCCAAATAACCCGAATAGAATCTATTTTTTTTGACGCTCCCAAACCTATCGTCATAGGATAATCCATGGAAGACTGAAAGCCTCTGGAAGGAATCAATTCCTGTAATACTACATTACTATCGTAATACATTTTAACGGTAGTGCCCACGGCAAATGGGTTTTTTTCTGAACCTGCAAATTTTAAAGTAATATGGTTGTATTGATTAATTTTTTCAGAATTGTTTTCATACAAAAAGCTTTGCATGTTAACATTATTTACCACCAAATCTAAATCCCCATCATTATCTAAATCCCCATAAGCGGCTCCATTGGACATGCTTGGGACTCCAAGGCCCCAAGCTTCGGCCTCATTACTAAAGGTAAGATCGCGATTATTTTTAAAGGCATAATTTGGGATAGGTACCACGGGCATTTTATCAATAATGGAGTCGATAGCTTCTTTTTTTCCGGTAAGAGCCATGTCTTGTATAATTTCATTGGCAAAGAAATCCACAAAGTCCAAATCGGTAAGATCGTGGTTAATACCATTGGTTACGTAAATATCTCGAAACCCATCGTTATCCATATCGAATAATAACCCGGACCAACTCCAATCGGTTGCAGACACCCCACTGAAATAGGCAATTTCTGAATAGCTTCCGTTACCATTGTTTAATTGAAGCGTATTTTGAATGTACTGTTGGTAAAAGTCTTTGCTTTGTTTCAGGTTAAAAACGTTGTATCCTTCAAACTCCATAACCGATTTTACGCGTTCGTCGCCTTCCGGTAGCATATCGGTAATAAAAATATCGGCATTTCCGTCATTATTAATATCTGCCATATCGACCCCCATGGCTGAAAGGCAGAGGTGCGACATCCAGTTTTCAATATCTTCAGTAAAGGTTCCGTCTTGATTATTGAGGTACAAATAATCCCGTTCGTAAAAATCGTTAGAAACATAAATATCGGGGTACAAATCATTATTCACATCACTTACCATAACCCCTAATCCAAAACCAATAAGACTTCCGTAGATACCGGCTTCCTCACTTACTTCCACAAATTTGCCGTTATCGTTGCGAAGCAACATATCTCCCACGCCTCGAAACATTTTGGGCACATTCCAGTCTTGAGCACGCACATTCCGTTGGTGTGCAAAGCCTAAACTACTTACAGGGATATTACTGTTATTGAGAATATAGACATCTAAGTCGCCATCTAAATCATAATCGAAGAAAGAAGCATGAGTTGTAAATCCTGTTTCGGCAAGGTTGTATTCTTTTGCCATTTCGGTAAAGGTGAGGTCGCCATTATTGATGTACAAATCGTTATTATGATTTTCACCTTCCATATTCCCCGCATTACTTACATAAATATCCAATAATCCGTCTGCATTAACATCTACCATAGTAACCCCGGTGGACCAGGGCTTGTTTCCTGCAACACCGGCACTTTCAGTAATATCTTCAAAAACCATATTCCCTTTGTTGAGATACAATTTATTTTCTTCCATATTGGCCGTTAAATAAATGTCTGAAAGGCCATCATTATTAATATCGCCAATGGCAACGCCACCTCCATTGTAAAAGTTTCGGTATTTAAAAATGTTGAAATCCTTTTGGTTTACCACCTTATTAGTAAAGGTAATGTTGGATTGTGCTGAAGGAACTAAAGAAAATAGGGGGGTTGATTCTGCACTTTCGGTTTTTTCATCCTTTTTTGAAGTACAGCTTATAATTAAAATAACTAATGCAAATACTATTGTTTTTGAGAACGGCATCATACTATTCATTTGTTTTTTTTAAAAATAGGGGGGTGTTATTATTTCGGGTTATCATCCAATAACTTTTACCTGCCACCGTGAGTTTTTGTATAGCTCTACAGGCACCGGAAAGATTAAAGGTTTCTTCTCTTTTTTCGGCAAAATTTCCTTTTCCGTCATTTAGTAATAGGGCTCCTCGTGAGGCGTCTAGCCTACCTAACTGTGTACTTATTTCAAAATTGTTTCCAACTAAAAGGAGGTCTAAATTTCCGTCGTTATTAAAATCTTCTACCCAGATATCATTTACAGAAGAAACTTGCGCTCCAAAGGGTAGAATATGCTTTTTAAATGTATTGCTTCCGGTATTTTCAAAATAACAAGAGGCTAATTCAAAAGCTCTTTTTTGAAGAGATTTGCTTAGTTTCTCTTCTGAAAATACTTCTTTTATGGTTGCTTCGGCAAAGTTACGATACGATAAGTAGTTTTTATTGATAAAGGGCATTTGCTTTGCTAATTCTTCCTTTGAGGCTATGGGAGTTTCAATCCCTTGATAAAAATAGGTGACTAAGGTTTCTTCGGACCCATTTCCATCAAAATCTGTTTTATAGAGGGTAATGGGTTCTTTTTCAGAAGCATTTAAACGAGAATTAAGTCCCCAATTTCCGATGATAAAATCGGTATCTCCATCGCGATCAAAATCGGCTGCTTTAATAGTATTCCAAAATCCATGTGTTGTATCTAACCCATTGTTTTTTTGAAGGGTTAGTTTTTTTTCGTCATTTAAAAATACCGAAACGGCCATCCAATCTCCTACGGCAATGGCGTCTATAAAGCCATCATTATTTAAATCTCCTAAAGATCCATTATCACTTGGGAGCACGTTTGAATATAGTGTAAAGGTAAGGTCTCCGTTGTTTAATAGTAAATTACCATTTGAAAGAATATCTGGATAGCCATCATTATTGAAGTCATAGGTGCAGTTTTCTATCCCAACTGCGGTAAGGGCATTAATTCCAGTACCTGCAGATATATCTGTAAAAGTGCCATCGCCATTATTTCTTTTTAATTTATGTGGAGCGCCGCTAGAACTACTCCCTACAAATACATCCATATATCCGTCGTTATCATAATCTGCCCAAGCAGAAGACCATGTTTGCATTTCGTCGTATAGTCCAGCTTCAAGAGCCACTTCTGTAAATACTCCGGTTCCATCATTATTATGAAGTCTATCTGCACTTCGGTCATTTAATTGACCTCCTACATTACATTTTGCATTAAACATATCCATGTCTCCGTCATTGTCATAATCAATCCAAACAGAGCCATAGTGACCTCCTGTGGGATAATCTCCAATTCCTCCTTGGTGAAAAGTGAGGTTTCCATCTCCATCATTTAAAAAATAAACATTGGGTGCCACATCATGACAAACAAATGCATCCAAATGCCCATCATTGTTAATATCCACAAAGTTTGAGCGTTGTGAGAACACATATTCTGGATAGGAAATTTCAGTAAAAGCAGTGCCGTCATTATTGGCTCTCATAAAGGTAACTCCATTACCTCCCCCATATAATAAATCTGTATATCCATTATCATCATAATCTCCCGCAGCGAGACTCCAAGAAGGAGTATTATCGGCAGGGGTTGTAGTAATATTAACTTCATTAAATGTTCCTCCTGGCTGTTGATAAAAAATTTGAATATGAGTAGAGTTTACAGAAACTACATCATCCAGGAAATCACCATTCATATCCACAACTGCACGATTGGTATAGCTGGTAGCAAATGGGGTTGCAGGCGTAAATGTTACTTGGCTTTTAATACTAAAGCCAATAGCAAACAGAAAGAGAAATAAGTATAGGTTTTTCATTTTTGATAATTTTTAATGTTAGTTTAATCACAAGTTATGGTTAATGAATTTATGTATTCTTTAAGTATTTCTGCAAATTCTTCATGTATTAGTGTTCTTCCAGCCATTGGCATTCTTAACTCTTCTTCAGTTGTGTTTACACGGTAATAAAAAATGGAATTCTCTGCATCGCCCGGAACCATTATCGTTGTGTTATCAAGCCCAACAATAGGCGATTCTGGAGTGACACATACCCCTAAATTTTCTAAGTCTGAACTTTCATTAAAAGCTAATCTAATGTCTCGGGCAGCACAGTGGCCTCCTTCCACATGACAGTGGGCACAATTAATATCGAGATAAGACCGAACTCTTAAATCTAGTGGGTTTGAGGTGTCTTCCCAATCTACAACGGTAGTAATAGTTGAAGGAACACTGTCTAAATATCCCATTTCAATCCATTTTTGAAGCTGGTTTTTTATTCCTTCGGGATATGTGTAATTAGAATTAAGATTTTGAGGTTTTGGGCCTATAGGAAGCTTTTCTTTATAATTTCTTTTATGGCATAAAAAGCATTCCTCGATAGACGGAATTCGGTATATAGTACTTTTTGTTTCGCCATTTTGTAACCATTCAATATCGACATTGAAACCAAAACCTGTTTTATTTAATAGAGCTTCTTGTTGCTCCTCATCCCAAATATAATCAGCATATATCCACTCATCTTGTTTTTTTATTAAGAGTCTAGTTTCAATAATTTTGGTTGTGTTGCTGGGCAAAACATTATCATAATAAAATGTTTTAATTAGCACAGTGCTATTAGGAAACTCTAAAATATTTCCATCTCCATTATAGCTTGCTTTTACCCCATAGGGCATCCAGACAAATCGTTTTTTGTGTGCATAGTCTGTAAATAATGTTGAAATGGGTTCATAAGGTAAAACACCATACACGGGCTCATGATTTGCTAAATCCCCTTCGAAGAAGTTGTATTCTGAAAGTGTTGGATAGGGAACTGA
>JAGQZA010000141.1 GCA_020435805.1 Flavobacteriaceae bacterium | reverse complement strand
GCATTACGAGCCCCTTACAGCGATAAACCCAATCATTTTGGTGCTATGATTACTAATGCCCAGCAGTTAGATTCGCTGGCAACTGCCATTGCCAATGCCGGTTACCAAATGAATACCCATGCCATTGGTGATTCGGCCAATGTTTCGGTACTACGTGCCTACCAAAAAGCATTGCAAGGAAAAGCCGATGCCCGATGGAAAATTGAGCACGCTCAAGTAATTAGCTTGTCAGATTTTGATGCTTTTTCAAAAAATATCATTCCTTCGGTGCAACCTACTCATGCGACCAGTGATATGTATTGGGCAGAAGATAGGGTTGGCCCTAACAGAATCAAGGGGGCTTATGCTTATAAAACTCTTTTAAATAAGGCTGGGTTGGTAGCCTTAGGAACTGATTTTCCGGTGGAAAACGTAAACCCTATGTACACCTTTTATGCAGCTACAGCCAGAAAAGATTTAAAGCAATTTCCTGAAAATGGTTACCGAAAAGAAGAAGGCTTATCTCGCGAAGAAACGCTAAAAGGAATGACCATTTGGGCGGCATATTCCAATTTTGAAGAGAATGAAAAAGGAAGTATAGAAATAGGAAAATTTGCCGATTTTATTATCCTTGACAAAGACATCATGACCTGTCCCGAAGATGAAATCCCAAATATAATGGTTCTAAAAACCTATATTAACGGAGAAAAAGTTTTTGAAACAAAGTAAAATTTTACTTTCCGCCTTTGGCTTGTAAATCTTCAATACATAAAGGATCGAGTTGAGGTACCGAACCTCTTCCTAAAAAACGGGTAATATCGCTAACCAAAAAGTCTGATGCCTCAAAGTACATCAAGCAATCTTCCACCATACAATGTTTGGATGCACTGGGGTCTTCATGATGGGTATGTGTATCGTCATTTTGAATATTTACCAACCCTAAAATATGCCCAAATTCGTGTTGCATTACGGTTTGCTCCAAAAGAGGTAGTACCGTAGGATCTGAATTTGTAACATTCTTTAATGTACTTTCATAAACCACAATAGAAGTATTTCTATAAGCTGTACCCAAGGTAACATTGGTTTGTGTATCATTACTGGAACTTCCGTTTGCGAAAAAGATATAGACTGCAATATCATTTCCACTGGTATATTGTGTGCGGAATTCTTCTTCAAAATTGCGTATTTCGTCCAAAGTAAAAGGAGCACCGGGCTGACTTGCAATTTCAGTTTCTACAAAAAATATTCCTCCGGGTTTGTTTATTCTGGCATTCAAAAAATTCCGAAAAGCATTTATACTTTCATCTGTTGGTTTAGAAGTAGGACTATATACAAATTCAACGGTCAAGGCCTCATAAATATCATCAGACAATAGGTCTTCTGCAGAGACTCCCAATGCTTTTTTATTTTCGGCTGTAGCATCGGTAATAACATCTTGAGAATCATCTTTTTTACACCCTAATAGTAAAAACAGAAGTACGTAAAATAAAAAGAAAGACCTTATTTGTGGAGACATGGCGCAATTTTTGTAAGTTTGGCAAACATAACCTATATAATTTCAAAAATAAAATGAAGGCTACTTTTTTAACGATATTTTTGTTTGTTTGTTTTTCCGGATTTTCCCAAATTGACGATTTTCAAAAAGAAATCATCGACTTTTTAGATATTAATGGCACTCGCGAGCAATACAGCATTGCTTTTTATGAAACATTCCCCATATTGGAGCGAAATTTTAAGGATAGAGAAATTCCTGAAGAGGCCTGGGAGGAATTAAAAAATGACGAAGAAACTCAAATTGATGCCGCTGTTTCACAACTTACGTTTGCTTACCGAAAGTACTTTACCCGAGAGGATATTGCCAAAATGTATCAATTTTACAGTTCGAAAGTGGGACAAAAAGTGGTTGCTGAAAGGCCGTTAACCGAAAAAGAAAATACCGAATTGCAAGACTACTTAAAAAGTGATGTTTCCAAAAAGTTTGAAAAAAGCCGTAAAGAGCTTTCCAAAGACACCGAAAAGATTTCTGCCGAATGGCGAAAAGACCTTATGGGAACTAAAATTAAACAATTAGTTAAAGGCGGCTATTTTACCACTCAGCAACAGTAAGTTTAGCCAAATAATCAAAATTTTCTCCTTCATAAATGGTTTCAAAGTTGAAACCATTTTTTGTTGCCAACTCTTCAAACCGAATCGGGTCTAAGTACAGCCAAGGGAAAGGCTCGCTTTCTTCGCCTTTGTATTTCATGGTAAATTCCAATTCGCCATAATAGCGGTCTGCAGGGACCCAAATACCCCCTTCTTCTGAAGCATCATACATATATTGCAAGTCGGAGGAATCAATTAAAATTTGCCCGCCGGGTTGCAGCAATGTTTTTAAATGTTGTAAATATCGAGAGACTTGATCGATCGTTTCAAAAATTCCGGTACCGTTCATAAGAAGTAAAATAGTATCAAATTTCCCTTCAGAAAAATCTAACAACGAAACCTGTTTTACCTTTAAAACGCCTCTCATTTTGGCAACTTCTGCAGCGCCTTTGGAAGTATCGATAGCAGTCACTTCCCATCCTTCATTTTGAAGCCATAGGCTATGGCTCCCGCTTCCACAGCCTACATCCAATATGTTGCCTTTAGCCAGTTGCAACGCTTTTTGTTCCAATGGCGGCATTGCTGAAAAACTTCTGAAAAGATAGGGTAGCGGTAGCTCGTCTTCTTCGCTAATATTGGTTTCGGTGAGAATATCTTCGGTATAATTTCCGTGAAAATAATCTAATAACGCCTTTCCTAATATATCGTTCATTTTAAGATAGATTAATTACTTTTACCCAAGACCCAAGACCCAAGACCCAACATATGGACGAAATCCTAAAACAACTTCCACAGCGCGCCAAAGATACACATAACGAGAACAAAAAATTCTTTGCCAAGCTGAAGAAAAAACCTCCCAAAAATCTGGATGTATTAATGCAGGAATTACACGAAGCCGAGTTTCAAAAAACAGATTGCCTTACCTGTGCCAATTGTTGTAAAACGACGGGACCTTTGTTTACCGATAAAGATATAGAGCGTATTGCAAAACATTTTAAGATGAAACCCCAACAATTTATGGAAACCTATTTACGCTTGGATGAGGATAACGATTATGTGTTGCAAAGTGTACCTTGTGTTTTTTTGGGAGCCGATAACTATTGCAGTATTTATGAGGTGCGCCCTAAGGCCTGTAGAGAGTTTCCACATACCGATCGAAAAAAATTCCAGCAAATTTCGAATCTAACCTTGAAAAATGTAGCTATTTGTCCGGCGGCATTTCATATTGTAGAAGAGATGAAGAAACGAATAAGCGTGTAACTTTTTGTATCTTTAGAAGAAAATTCCAAGAGGGTTATTTTTTACAATTGCAAAAATGAGAAAGCATTTTACAATCTTTTTTCTTTTAACGGGATTCCTTTTGAATGGCCAGCCAGCCCATACTATTATAGCGAGTAATAAAAATCCAGATACAATTATTGATATTCCGGATCCGAATTTTAAGAACGCTTTGGTGAATTTCCCTGTGGTAGATACTACCGGAAATGGATTGGGCGATAGTGTAGCAGATTTAAATGGGGATGGTGAAATTCAATTAAGTGAAGCCGAAGCTGTAGAAGGGCTTATTATTTCGTATTTTGAAATTACATCTCTTGAGGGAATTCAGTATTTTGTGAATTTGAAAACCTTAAAATCCCGCAGTAATTTTCATACTACTATAGATCTTTCCCAAAATATAAACCTAAAGTGGCTGCATGTAGAATCTACGCCTTTAGAAGCTTTAGATGTATCTCACAACCCCTTGCTGGAAAAAGTATGGATCTATCAAAATCAATTAACTTTTTTGGATGTATCCAATAACCCAAATCTGGAATCCCTGCGGGTGTACACCAATCCGCTTACCTATTTAAATATTAAAAATGGCAATAATGAGCAAATCCATAATTTTTTGGCCTACAATAATCCCAATTTAAATTGCATTGAAGTGGACGATGTAGATTTTGCCAATTCCAATCCCAATTGGATTAAAGATGAGCATACTAACTACAATGAAGAGTGTCTGTTGCATTCTTCTGAATTTGCTCTCGTTAATGAAATTAGTATTTACCCCAATCCAGTAGAGGAGCTACTTTATATGCTAACAATTCATGAGCCCTATTTGCTTGAAGTATTTGATATTTCTGGAAAAAAAGTAGTTTCTCAATTAAATAATTTGAAAGAATTATATGTAGATGGTTTTGATAAAGGGATGTATTTTTTGAAGCTTTATTTTACTGAAGGATTTGTTATGAAACCATTCATTAAGGAATAGAACCTTATTTGTAAAGTAAATACTTTTCCCGAATTATTTTAAATCGCTCCAAGTCGGGTTTCCAACTTTCCGAAATTTCTTTAGACAAAAGTCCTGCTTCAATCTGTTGCTGCAATTTGGCAGTGCCTGCGTGAGCCGTAAAATTCTTTGTATTAAAAAACGTTTCTTTTTGAGTGTAATTATGGTAGGCATCTATAATCCAACGAAGATCCACTTTGTCTAAGCGAGGTGTATTCCGAAGGTCAATTCCGTGGCATTCTACCCCATTAAATTTGGGGTTACTAGAGCCAAAATTGGGTTGCGGGGTATAAGTAAAAGGGTATTTATCTTTTGGCAAATAGGGAGACCCCAATATCTGAAACTGCATTTCGGTTCCACGACCCGCATTGAGATTAGTCCCCTCCAGTAAACCTAAACTAGGGTATAAATTTATGGCTTGGTCATTGGGTAAATTGGGCGATGGCCGAACGGGTAACGAATACTTCATTTGGTGTGTGTAGTTCTTTACAGGAATCACAGTTAAGTCGCATCGCATTTTATCTTTCAACCATTCTTCTCCATTAATCATTTGTGCATATTCCCCAATGGTCATTCCATAGACCAAAGGAACGGGATGTAATCCTAAAAACCCGGTATTTGCAGGTTCCATCATGGGGCCATCTACATAATGGGCATTGGGATTAGGGCGGTCCAAAACAATAAGTGGAATATTGGCTTCGGCACACGCTTCCATGACATAATGCAAGGTCGATAAGTACGTATAAAAGCGAACCCCCACATCTTGTATATCGAATACCATGACTTCCAGCCCTTCCATTTGCTCCGGAGTGGGCTTTTTGTTTTTGCCGTGAAGTGAAAAAATGGGCAATCCCGTTTGGGTGTCCTTACCGTCTTTTACCTCGGCACCGGCATCGGCCGTACCCCGAAAGCCGTGCTCGGGGGAGAATATTTTTTCAATTTGAATACCTTCCGAAAGTAAAAAATCGACTAAGTGATTTTCAATAAAATAATATTCGGGTCCGGGATTACCAAATGCTCTTTTTGGACCCAAGGAATCTAGATATACTATTTCTGAGGTTTGATTGGCAACAACCCCTACTTTTTTACCCTCAAGACGTTTTTTGTATTTCCAAAATTGAGCAGCACCTACTATTATGTCATTATTTTGTTCTTCATTTATAGTTTCTTTAGGGACAATTTTGTCAACAGTATTCCCTTTCTTTTCTTCGTTATTCTGACTTCCGCACGAAAAACAAACCAGCATCGTTAAAGGAAGAGCAATTAAAAATGTATTTTTGAAAAAAGTAAACCGCATAGTTACCTGTGAATTTTGAATTCTTTACCGCCCGACGCATCATTGCTTCGAAGGATTATAAAAGTAGTGTTTCGGCACCAATTATAAAAATTGGAATTTTAATTTTAGAAATTTCTTTTACCGGTTGGATTTTTTCTATACTTATTCCGAGAATTTTTTCCGCTTCAGGTTTCATAAATATTGTTCCGATGTATCCCGGTACAAATAAATATTTTCTGAATCTGTTATCAATTGCATTTTCCAGATTATCAAACGTTGCTTCAGATATTATACACTTGAGATCTGGTATTCCGGAAGCTGCCATAATAGCTGTTGCACCTCCCTGAGAGAAACCATATACAGCAATTTCCTTTTTTCCAATTCCCTTCAAATAATTCACGGCTGCAATCAGATCCTCTTTTTCATAATATCCTAAAGAAACAATTTCTCCTTCGCTTTCACCGCAGGCTCTTGCATCATATAACAGAACATCATATCCCATTTCTTTAAATAAATCTGCTTTTGGGAGCATCTCAAGGC
>JAGQZA010000140.1 GCA_020435805.1 Flavobacteriaceae bacterium | reverse complement strand
GTAGTAGATGCCGATGATTTGATTGACGAAATGACGGAAACTGCGAAAACTATTTCAGAAGAATTAGGAAAAATAGATGATTTATCTGCCGAAGAAAAAGCATCCCTCTATCATACCATTGGCTTGGGAGCCTTAAAATATTATATCTTGAAAGTGGATCCCAAAAAACGAATTCTTTTCGATCCTAAGGAAAGTGTCGATTTTCAAGGCAATACAGGGCCTTTTATTCAATATACCTACGCTCGTATTCAATCTATTTTAAGAAAAGCAAATGAGTTAAATTCTGACATTGAAAATTTCAATGTTTCAAGTTTATCTCTTGAAGATAAAGAAAAGGAATTGTTGAAACAGCTTCAGTTGTTTCCCGAAAAAGTACAGGAAGCAGCATCCAATTACAGTCCTGCCCTCATTGCCAACTATACGTATGATTTGGTAAAATTGTACAATTCCTTCTTTCAGAATATCTCCATTTTTGGAGCAACTACCGAAGCAGAAAAAAACTTCAGGATTGCACTTTCCAAAGCCGTAGGGGAGGTTATAAAATCTGCTTTTTCCCTTTTAGGGATTGGGGTTCCGCAGCGTATGTAATTATTTGTGGAGCTCGTACTCTAAGGCAATACGCACCAATCCGGCGGTATTACGAGCCCCTGTTTTTATAAGCATATTGCGGCGATGGGTTTCTACGGTGCCAAAACTTATAAAAAGCTTTTCAGCAATTTCTTGGGTAGTATATTCTTCCAGAATTAACTCCAGAATTTCTTTTTCGCGCCTTGAAAGACTGGGAAAAGGACTTTGAGCAGATTGTTGCAAGGATTTAGAAACACTATTTACAATAATTTCGTTCACCGTTTCGTCTAGATACATTTTACCTTGATAGACTTCTTTAATGGCTTCAATTACTTCATCCTGTCCGGCATTTTTAAGTACATATCCTTTGGCACCATGAGAAAGCATGAGTTTAATTAAACTACTTTCTTTATGCATGGAAATGGCTATAATTTTAAGTTGAGGATGAATTTTAAGCATCTCCTTACATGTTTCAATACCGTTTATTCCGGGCATATTGATATCGAGTAATACCACATCGGGGATTATTTCATTAATTAATGTAACCCCTTCTTCGCCGCTTAAAGCACTCCCAATTACTTCAATATCGGGTTGATTTTGAAGTAGTAAGGACATACCGTCAATCACCATTTTATGGTCATCTACAATCACCACTTTTATCATGAAACAGGAATATTAATAGTTATGGAAGTACCTTTACCGGGCTGGCTGTCCCAAGAAATAGTCCCATCCAGATATTGCACTCTACTGTTAATGCTCTTAAGGCCTAAGCCATCTTTTTCAACCGCTTTTTCATAATCAAACCCATGGCCGTCATCTTCAATAATTAGTGTAAGTTCATTTTTGTACCCTATAAGCTGAATGAGAATTGTCTTTGCTTGAGCGTGTTTCCGAATGTTTGAAATAATCTCCTGTAGTAATCTATAAATCATTACTTCTTTGGTGGTATCTGCATTTTTGGGAAGATTGCTTATTTCTAAAGTAGTAGTATATCCTTCATCCCGAAGGCTTTCGGCAATATCCTCAATAGCCCCTTGTAGCCCCGAAATACTCAACGCATGAGGCATCATATTATGTGAAATTCGGCGTACTTCAATACAGGCTTCGTCAATAAGGCTATTTGTTTTTTCGGTAATATTGAGTTTTTCCAATTGCTCAATTTCTTTCTGAATGGTCGTGAAATGGGCTTTTACGGTACTTAACAATCCGCCCAAACTATCGTGTAAATCTTTGGCAATTCGAAGGCGCTCGGCTTCTTGTCCTTCAATCATACTGTTAAGTGCTAATAATTTATTTTTTTGCTGAAGCTCTGTTATTTCTTGATTTTGTATTGCCAATTTTTGAGCTGCAATAGTTTTTTGATCTTTTAATCTTTTCTGAAAGAAAATAAACGATACTAAAAGTAGTCCTCCAAGCCCTACAAGCCCATACAGGATTTGATTTTTTTGACGAGACTCTTTTTCAATGGTAAGGTTTTGCTCCAAAATTTTACGTTCCTTTTTTTCAGTATCAAATTTTACTTCCAATTCGGCGATATTACGCTGCATTCTTTCAGAACTGATGCTATCCTTAATTTGAACTTCCAACATTTTGTATTGATAAGCGTTAAGGTTGTTTTTGGCTTCCAACTGTATGGATGCCATTTTTGAAAGAACTTCGAGTTTTACCTGTGGTTTATTTACTGTTTCCAATTTTTTTAAGGCATTTTCCAAAAAGGGGATGGCCAATTGTGGTTGCTTCATTTTAGAATAGGTTTCGGCCAAAGCAATGGTGGTATAGCAGTGCGAATTAATACTGTTTAGGCTATCGCTTATTCGGATGGCTTCTTTGAGTCGCGGAAGGTTGGAAGGATCTGCTCTTTTTTCGAAAATAGCCTTAATAGGCATATGCCCCGCAGGGGTATTAGGATTTGCTTCTTCATATAAGCTTGATAGTTCTTCCGTGAATTTGGCAAGTGCTTCGGGTTCGTCTATTTGTGAGAAATAATCAACCAGAATGTATAAGGCAAAGCGTTTGTGGGTATTGTTTTCATAATCTTTAATAGCATCGTACATTTTTCGGTAGTACATCTTAGCGGCCTCATCATCTTTAAGTAATCCTTGTAAGAGTGCTTTGCTGTAATATACATTCCATAAATAATCTCTTTGGTCTGGCTTTTCAGCAATTTGTTCCGCAAGGTTTAAATGGTATAATGATTTGTCAAGTTTATTTTGATACAAATAGGTGTTCCCTATGTTGGAATGATATTCCATGATAGCAGTCTCATCTTTTAGTTTTTCGGCAAGTGCTAATCCTTCAAGTCTAATTTTTAAGGCATCGTCTGTTTTGCCCTGTTGCGAAAGACGTTGGCTATATTTACTGTAGATTACCATTTTTCCTATGCTGGTACTATCCTTAGAAAGTGCATAGTTAAATAAAGACTGAGAGTTTGCTTGGTCTTTTAAAATAATATCATTTATAAATGAATAAGCATCTTTTTTCTCTTCGTAAGGTTTACTATTTATGGTTTCAAGAACACTGTCGATACGTTTTTGTGTGGCTTCTTGAGAAAATAAGAATTGCGGTATAGATACCCATACCGCAATAAAAAAAATGGTTTGTTGTATTTTACTGAAATTCATTCACAAAAGATATAATTTTTTATCGATTACAGAGCAATATTAATTAGCGTGTTTTGGTCTCTATAATAAGTGTAAACTCGCCTTCTTCAATGCCATTAGCCCCGGTAACTCCTATTACCATACGGTAAGGAGTATTTAAAGCAACTAAATTGCTAACTTTTCGGGTATGGTCTTGCGGGGCTCTTCCTTTAAAGTTGCGTTCTTGCTTGTGGTCTGCCTCGCAACGAATACAACTTGGCAGGTTTGGAACCAAATCATTACTATTAACACCAATTTCATAGGCATAAACACTAAAGTTTGCACTAGGGTCTTTAGGGACTACCGTTACGGTAATTTCACTATACTTTGGGATAATTCCTGTAAAAAAGAGATGCTTTCCTGTAAATTTACTTTTCTGTGTTTCCGGAAAACATGCATTGCTGCTATTCCAAGCCCAAGACAGGTCTTCTAAAAAAACGCCTTCTGAAAGATTTCCCGAATACGCCACTTGTTGGTTAGGGACAGGCTCTATGCTATATACTTGTGATTGCGAAAACATTTGAAGCGGTAATACCAGCAGTATAAATAGGAGTATTTTCATCTTAGTTTATTTCTTTTTACCATTAATTCGGTACTTAAATTTATTTCCTACCGAAAGGTTTTTCATGGCAACAATAATGCTTTTTCCTCGTACATTATTAAGTGTAAATTTTTTCACTCTTCCATTGTTTTCATTAGGAAATTCATAAGATGCTTTTTGGGTGGTAACCCCATCTTTTCCCTGTACACAAATAACAACACCCGTTTTGGCTTTTCCATCGTATTTGTTGATGGTAATTTCCACAGTATCATCAAAAGAAGGGTGAGAAACAAAAGTTCTCATGGTTTGCCCCAAAATAGTTCCTTCTTCATTACCTCCATCCAATTCTAAAAATCTTGGGCCAATGGTTGCGCTGGAATTTGCCGCAATGGCATTCCATCCGTTTTTTATTAGTCGTACTTCATTTTTAAAAGGAACAAGACTAATATTAGGTTGCCAAGGACCCCAAGCGTCCCACATGTCTTGGGCAAGATTGCTGCCTTGGTTACAGTTTTGTGCTTCTAATTGCGAACCAAAAGCAAAAACAAAAAATGCTACTAAAAAGATTACTTTTTTCATAATGAGTATAGTTATAGGTTATTTATTCATCTTCATGGACACGTTCCATTTGTAAAATATACATTTTGAAGCGCCCCTGTAATGCTTCGGGGGTATTCCCGGGAAATTTTTTTGTGGCTTTAGCAACTGTTTCAACCGGTAACGCTTTTCCACCCTCTCCTTTGCTAATAGAGGCCTCCCAATCTAACATGGCTGTTTGAAATTCCTTTTGGGAAGATTTTTGGGCAGATTCGTTTAAGGATACCGCAGCAAGTGTTTTTTCCTTAAAACTTAGATTGGTATTGGGATGTTGCTGAAAAAAAGAAACTATTTTTTCTGAAGTGCTTTTTTGAGTTTGCGCTGTTATACCGGGAACGGTAAACAAACACAAGAATAATGATAGAAATACAAAGGTTTTCATGTGGATATGGTTTTAAACGATAAACTAAACTATTGATAATATTAAAATTAGCTATCTATGAAAACCCGTAGTATAGTAAAATATATGAATTCCCTTAAGGAGTATTAAAAGAGAATTTGTACCGAAAAATTTGGAGTGAAACCCAAAGAGTGTTCTTCAATTTGATTGATTTCTGAATTGATGTCGGTTTCATCATTAATAGAATATCTTCGGTTTAAAATATTTTTTTGATTGGTCAAATTCAGTAAGGCGAGATTAAATGTGGCATCCACTTTTTCTGAAATTTCCCAAAGATATTCCACCGAAAAATCTACCCTAAGATAGTCTGGCAACCGCTCCTCGTTCGGATTTTTATAGATAATGGTAAGGGCTCCATCGTTAAAAATTAAAGGCTCTTGCGAGGGTAGGGTATAGGGTTTTCCTGTTCTCCAATTAAAGCCGGTTGCAAATTTAAAATGGTTTATTTCATAAGTTCCTGCTAGGGTAACAATATGGGTAATATCTACATTATTAGAGAAATTACTGGGCGTAAACTCATGAAAGGTATAGTCATTTTTACTATACCCATAGCTTACCCAACCACTTATACGTTGCCACTTTTTATTTATAAGCACCTCCAAACCTTTTACCGTATAATCCCCAACACTTTTTGAGAATTGAAATTGATTTTGAAACCCTTGACTTTTACTGGTAATTCCTGTAACCTCTTTATAAAACCCTTCGGTATTAATAAACCAACCACTTTTGTTATAGAGAAAACCTAAAGAGCCCTGTTTGCTTTTTTTAATAGGAACACTTTCATTATCGGTTAGCACCCATCTTCGTTTTTCCACTCCCAGAAAATCACTTTGTAAATCAATGCGCTGTGTAATGGTTTGGTTTTTAAACTCTCCGGCCAATTCAAGGGCGAAGTTATCTGCAATTTCTTGATAGAGATGTACTCTAGGTTCTATGAGGAGTTCATCAAATTTTTCGAAATAATTGGCGCGAATTCCGCCATTAATTCGTGTCTTTTTGTTTAATGAAGCGTACAAAACATTGCCATACACAATATGGGATCGAAGGACATTTTTTTCAAAATCCCTAAAACGAGGAAGGTTGATATCTTGTGTGTTTGCAATACCCACTTCTGAAAAATGATAACCAGAATGTAATTGTAGTTTGTCCGAAAATTGTAAGCGGGTATTAAGTTTGGCACTTAAATCCAACACTTCATTTTCCTGATTAATTTCCTGAGTCGTTAAAATATCTTGTTTTTCTGCCAATAAGAGATAATGCGAAACAGTAGCAGAAGCATCGGTAATAAATCGATTACTCCATTGCCGCTCCCAAGAGACACCGGCTACTTCACTTTTTTGTTTTAAGGTACTTGTTTCTTGAACATCAGAAAGCCTTTCGGTATATTCAAAATGATTTTCCAGAGCTAGAAAATT
>JAGQZA010000013.1 GCA_020435805.1 Flavobacteriaceae bacterium | reverse complement strand
GCCATTTGTTCCTTCACTATTTTATTTAAATGCACATAATCTACCGTATCTTTTAATTGATCAGTTTCGGAAGCTTCTGTTAAATTTGCCTTTACTGAAAGATTTACTAAATAATCACTCCCAATTTTTTCCTCTTCATATAAACACCCATGGTGGGCAAATATTCGAATATCTTTTAAACGTATCGTGCTCATGCAAAATGTTTTTGTAAAGATACTTTTTTCAGTTTATTATTTACCTTTGCAAAGGTTTAAAGGGTGTCTGTTCGAGCGCAGTCGAGAACTATTAAAGTTTAAGAAACCCTGCAAAACCCCTCGACTGCGCTCGGGGAGACATCAAAAAATATGAGCGAAGAAAGAAGTCTCAATTTTATTGAGCATATCATTGAAGAAGATTTAAAAAACGGATATACAAAAAACGATTTGTGTTTTCGGTTTCCGCCAGAACCTAATGGCTATTTGCACATTGGACACGCATCGTCTATTTGTTTGAATTTTGGATTGGGCATGAAATATAATGCCCCTGTCAATCTCCGTTTCGACGATACCAACCCCGCAAAAGAAGAACAAGAATTTGTAGATGCTATAAAAAGAGATATTTCATGGTTGGGTTTTGAGTGGGCAAATGAATGTTATGCTTCCGACTATTTTCAGGAATTGTATGATTGGGCGATTGAAATGATTAAGGAAGGAAAGGCCTATGTGGATTCGCAAACTTCCGAAGAAATAGCCAATCAAAAAGGAACCCCCAATACTCCGGGAACCGAAAGTCCATTCAGAAATCGTAGAGTTGAAGAAAATTTAGAACTCTTCGAAAAAATGAAAAATGGCGAAGCAACAGAGGGGGCTCATGTGTTACGCGCCAAGATTGATATGGCTTCCCCCAATATGCTTATGCGGGATCCTGTGATGTACCGTATTTTACATAAACATCATCATAGAACAGGCACTGATTGGAAGATTTTCCCAATGTACGATTGGACCCATGGGGAAAGTGATTATATAGAACAAGTTTCGCATTCATTCTGTACGCTTGAGTTTTTACCGCACAGAGAACTGTACGATTGGTTTTTGGACCAAGTATATAATGCCGAAAAATTACGCCCTAAACAACGTGAATTTGCCCGTAGAAATTTAAGCCATACCGTAGTGAGTAAACGAAAACTCTTAAAACTAGTACAAGAAGGGATCGTTGCCGGTTGGGACGACCCCAGAATGCCTACCATTGCAGGGTTACGAAGAAGAGGATACACTCCAGCTTCCATACGTAATTTTGCGGATAGTATAGGTGTAGGCAAGCGAGAAAATCTAATAGACGTTTCGCATCTGGAATTTAATGTTCGCGAGGATTTAAATAAAAAAGCCACTCGGGTAATGGCGGTTCTAGATCCCGTTAAGCTTGTTATTACCAATTACTCCGATGGTAAAACGGAATGGCTGGAGACTGAAAACAACCCTGAAGACGAGCAGGCAGGAACTCGCCAGATTCCTTTTTCAAAAGAACTTTATATTGAAAGGGAGGATTTTTTGGAAGAAGCTAACAGCAAATTTTTCAGGCTTACCCTTGGCAAAGAGGTGCGGCTTAAAAGTGCCTACATAATAAAAGGAGAAAGCGTTGTAAAAGATGCTGAAGGAAATATCACAGAGATTCACTGTACCTATGATGCCGACTCTAAAAGCGGTAGTGGTACCGAAGCATCTCTTCGTAAAGTAAAAGGAACGCTACATTGGGTTTCTATTAAAGATGCCATCCCGGTAGAGGTAAGAATGTATGACCGCTTATTTACCGAAGCATCTCCAGATACTCACAAAGACAAAGATTTTCTAGAATTTATTAACCCAAATTCTTTAGAAATTATTACCGGGTATGCCGAACCATCGTTACAAAAAGCCAATGAAGGAGAGCATTTTCAGTTTCAACGTTTAGGGTATTTTGTGGTGGATAGAGACAGTACTCCCGATAAAAAAGTTTTTAACAGAACAGTGCCCTTGCGAGATTCCTGGGCAAAACTTTCAGAATAAAAAAGGCGCGATATCGCGCCTTTTTTGTTAAAAGTTAACATCATCATTAGAAGGAGGGGGAGTTCTTTTCTTTTTTTGGGTTCCCAATCCGGTAGTTTGATTTTTACGTTTCATTTCCTCTCCTATTTGATTACTGGCCACAAAAGAGGCAATCATATTGTTCAGCATATCGCTTCCTGCTTGTGGCGAGTTAGGAAGTAAAATAAGATTAGAATTAGTCTCTTCTCCAATAGACTGTAGCGTATCGTAATGCTGGGTTACTACTATTAAAGCAGAAGCTTCCTGTGAATTAATCCCCACATTATTTAATACTTCAACTGACTCTTCTAGTCCGCGTGCAATTTCACGACGCTGGTCTGCAATACCTTGTCCTTGTAAACGTTTGCTTTCTGCTTCGGCACGAGCTTTTGCCACAATTTTAATACGCTCTGCTTCCGCTTCATACTCTGCAGCTACTTTTTCTCTTTCAGCAGCGTTAATTCGGTTCATTGCAGCTTTTACTTGCACGTCAGGGTCAATATCGGTTACAAGGGTTTTAATAATATCGTACCCGTAATCTAACATCGCTTCATTTAATTCACGTTTTACGGCAATAGCGATATCATCTTTTCTTTCAAAAACATCATCAAGTTTCATTTTAGGAACTTCGGCTCTTACTACATCAAAAACATATGACGTTATTTGATCATGAGGGCTTTCTAGTTTGTAAAATGCTTCGTATACTTTGTCTTTAATTACTTGAAATTGCACCGAAATTTTTAAACGTACAAAAACATCATCTTTTGTTTTGGTTTCTACTAATACATCTAACTGCTGTATTTTCAGGTTAATACGCCCTACAATTCTATCAACAATAGGGATTTTAAATCTTAAACCAGAGCTTCGTATACTTTGAAAACGCCCAAAACGTTCTATAATAGCTGCTGTTTGCTGTTTTACAGTGAAAATGAACATCAGTAAAATAAAGAATGCAAAAATTAATACTGGAATTGCTAAAATACCGCCCATAGTTTTGTTTTTAATGAATTACTGTTTGAAGATACAAAATTAAAGCTACTTTTGCGCCTTAAAATTTGATACTTAATGAGTCTAAAGAATCTAATTATTGTTACGTTATTTTTAAGCTTTTCTACTTTACAAGCCCAACATGTAAGGGAAGAATATAATTTTCTCGGTATTCAAGGTGGTGTCACCCTTTTTGATGTTAAAACCGATAACTTTAATACTGAACAAGGAACTGGGTTTTATGCTGGTTTTGTAACCCACGGTGATTTTTACAATAATTTTGATCTTGAATATGGAATTACTTTTTTTCAGAATGAAATAGGAATTTATGGACGTAGATTTAATGGTCCTATCCCTACATCTGATGCTAAATACATTCCCTTTACAATATCGGGAGCGCAAGTAAAATTTTTAGGAAGTTTAAATATTATTACTCACTACCTAAGTGTTGATTTTGGCCCTATTTTAAGTGTTAATGGAAAAATGAAACTGAAGCATGAACAAGACAACGACTATATTTTGGAGGGCTACACAACGGTAACGGGAGAAGATATTAGTCAGGTTTCACCCATTCACTTTCATTTGGCTGGCGGAATTACGGCCGGATTAAAGCATTTTCGCCTCAATGCCCAATACCAATATGGGGTCACTAACTTTTTCAATAGGCTGAATGACCAAGACGGACTTCAGGCTGAAAAGCCCGAAGGAGGATTTAAAGGGAATACAAGCTTAATCTTATTGGGCGGGTATATTTTCTTTTAAGAGATGAAGGCTATCGCTTTTTCAATTCTTTGACTAGCTTCCTCTTTACCAAGAATTTCAATAATATCGAACACATCGGGGCCTTTCATTTCACCCACCAAGGCAAGCCGAAGGGGCATCATGACTTTTCCAAAGCCTATTTCTTCGGAAGTAATCCATCCTTTCACTTTTTCTGAAATTGTAGAAGCTGAAAAATCGCTGCTTTCATGTAAAAGGAAAATCACTTTTTGAAGCAACTGCGGCGTATCTTCTTTAAATGCTTTTTGTGCCGCTTTTTCATCATAGTGTGTCGGGGCTTCAAAAAAGGAATGCCCTTGTTCCCAAAGGTCAGAAATAAATGTAGCCCGTTCTTTTAATAAGGATACCATCTTTTTTAAATTTTCAGAAGGATGGACACCTTTATTTATCAAAAATTTTCTGAATTGGTTGACCAAAGTTTCCTCATCCATTTGCTGAAAATACTGATGTTGGAACCATTTTGCTTTTTCGGGATCAAACTTTGCGCCTGCTTTATTTACACGCTCCAAACTAAACACCTCAGTTAGCTCTTGTAAATTGAATATTTCCTGCTCCGTTCCCGGGTTCCATCCCAATAACGCTAACATATTAACAACCGCTTCGGGTAAATAGCCTTCTTCTCGGTAACCCATATAATTTTCGGTCTCGGTTTTCCATTGCAACGGATACACCGGAAATCCGCCGGCTTCGCCATCGCGTTTGCTCAATTTTCCTTTTCCAACGGGTTTCATAATGAGCGGCAAATGGGCAAACTGCGGCACCTCCCAACCAAAAGCACCATAAAGCAATTGGTGCAAAGCCATGGAAGGCAGCCATTCTTCCCCACGAATAACGTGTGTAATTTTCATTAAATGGTCATCCACAATATTTGCTAAATGATAGGTAGGCATCCCATCACTTTTAAACAATACTTTGTCGTCTAACGTATTGGTGTCTATTTGAATGTCTCCACGGATAATATCCTTTAAATGTAATGTTTGGTTTTCAGGAGATTTGAAACGAATTACATAATCTTCGCCGGAGGCCAAGCGTTTTTGAACTTCTTCCGGAGAAAGGGATAAAGAATTTTCAAGCTTTAAACGGTTATGCCAATTGTAGATAAAGGTTTTTCCGTTGGCTTCGTGCTCTTTCCTGTGATTGTCCAATGCTTCTGAAGAATCAAAAGCATAATAGGCCTTTCCTCCTGCAATTAATTGATCTGTATATTTCTTATACAAATGTTTACGCTCACTTTGTTTGTAAGGACCACAATCACCTTCTTTCCCCGGGCCTTCATCATACGGGATGTTGAGCCAGTTTAAAGCTTCAATTATATAATTTTCGGCACCTTCTACATAGCGGGTTTGGTCGGTATCTTCAATGCGTAATAGGAAATCACCTCCGTGTTTTTTGGCAAATAAATAATTGAAAAGGGCTGTGCGTACTCCGCCAATATGTAATGGCCCTGTAGGGCTTGGCGCAAAGCGAACGCGAACTTTTTGAGACATAGTATTGATTTGTAGGCAAAGGTAAAAAGTTTTCTTGCTTGTTTTATTTTTAAATTATAGTCTCTAACTTAAATCTTTCCTAAACTAGCTCCTTAGGTATAATTTTTGTGTTATTTTAGTGCCTAAAGCTAATACAGTTGAGCACTTTCACTATCATTCAGCAAAAATTGGAGCAATTTATTCGGAAATACTACACGAATGAATTGATAAAAGGCACGATTCTGTTTTTTGCCATTGGCCTTTTATATTTCATTGCTACGCTTTTGGTAGAGCATTTTTTGTGGTTAGAAACTACCGGAAGAGCAGTATTGTTTTGGACTTTTGTTTTGGTTGAAATAGGTTTATTTGCAAGGTTTATTGCGTTTCCGTTGGCAAAATTGTTCAAACTACAGCAGGGAATTAGCTATGAAGAAGCCTCTAAAATTATCGGCAGTCATTTTCCGCAGGTAAGCGATAAACTACTGAATGTGATTCAGTTAAATCAAAACCGAAGAGAATCGGAACTATTAGCCGCAAGCATAGACCAAAAATCCAGCGAACTACAGCCCGTTCCTTTTGTTGGGGCCATTCATTTCAAAAAAAACCTGAAATATCTTAAATATGCCGGTATTCCCGTAGCCATTATTGTTTTGGTAAATGTGCTGTGGGACAAAAACCTGTTTGCAGACAGCTATGAAAGAGTGGTACATTACGATACGGTTTATGAACCGCCGGCTCCTTTTAGTTTTGTGTTGCTGAATGAAGACCTTAACGCCATTGAAAATAAAAGTTTTACGGTACAAGTAAAGACGGAAGGTTCTGTGATTCCTGAAAATGCATCCGTTCAGTTTAATAATGAAGCCTATTATCTGGAACAAACCAGCCCCGGGAGGTTTCAATTTACATTTACACAGCCTTCAGAAAGTTTTGATTTTCGTTTTACTGCCAATAAAGTGATTTCAAAACCCTATCACGTAGAAGTTATTAAAACGCCATCATTAGTAGGGTTTGAAATGTTTTTGGACTATCCTTCCTATACAGGTAAAAAAGATGAGACTTTAAAAAGCACCGGGAATGCGACTCTTCCTGAAGGAACCCGTGTACGATGGAATGTTACTACCAAAAATACAGAAACCGTCCAACTGAAAACGAAAGACACTTTGTACGGCTTTACTTCCCAAAAAGATGAGTTTTCGTTCCAAAAAGGAGTGTATCAAACACTGGATTACGCCATAACAACCTCTAACCACGCCTTGAAAGATTATGAAAATCTTTCCTTTACACTGGCCGTTGTTAAAGATGCTTACCCCGAGATTTCAGTATCTTCAAAGCAAGACAGCACAGACCTTCAGGTGTTTTATTTTTTGGGACAAGTTTCAGACGATTATGGTCTTTCAAAACTTCAATTAGTATATTACCCCGTAGGCGAAGAGTCTCAAAAGAAAATGCTACAACTTCCGGTGGCAAACTCTAGTTATGATCAGTTTACTTATGCTTTCCCAGGGAATTTAGAACTTGAGGAAGGGGTCTCTTATGAGTATTATTTTGAGGTTTTTGATAATGATGCCATTCACCATTTTAAATCTTCAAAATCTGGGTTTTATACATTTCGAAAACTTACCAAAGAAGAACTGGAAGCGCTTCAGCTGGAAGAACAAAAAGAGAATATAGAAGACCTTTCCAAAACCATAAAAGACTTAAAACAACAAGAGAGAAGGCTAGAAGAACTCAATAAAACTCAAAAAGAAAAAGAGCAACTCAATTGGAATGACAAAAAGAAGCTGGATGATTTTTTAAAAAAGCAAAAGCAGCAGGAAGAGATGATGAAGAATTTTTCAAAAGAAATGAAAGAGGATTTACAAAAGTTTCAGCCTGAAAATAAAGAAGATGACCCTTTTAAGGAACAACTGGAAGAACGACTGGAAGAAAATGAAAAGCGGTTGGAAGAAAATGAAAAATTGCTGGAAGAATTAGAACGGTTACAAGATAAGATTAACAAAGAAGAGCTTTCAGAAAAACTGGAAAAATTAGCAAAGCAGAATAAAAATCAGGAAAAGAATTTAGAGCAACTGGTAGAGCTTACAAAGCGATACTACGTAACCAAAAAAGCCGAAAAACTGGCCGAAGAATTGTTTAAATTGGGAGAAGAACAAGAGAAATTGGGAGACGCTCCAAAAGAAGATAATACCCAAGAAAAACAAGAAGAGCTTAACCAAAAGTTTGATGAATTTCAAAAGGAAATGGAAGAGCTCCAAAAGGAGAATGAAGGGTTAAAAGAACCCATGGATATTCCTCAAGATAAAACAGGGGAGAAGGAGGTTGAAAAAGAACAAGAAAAAGCAACCGATAAGCTTGAGCAGCAAAGCCCTCAAGAGGCGGCACCAAGCCAGAAAAGTGCAGGGAAGAAAATGAAACAAATGAGTCAGCAAATGCAGGCTCAAATGATGTCCGGACAAATGGACAGTATAGATGAAGACATTGAAATGTTGCGCCAGATTTTGGATAACTTAGTCACTTTTTCTTTTGAGCAAGAAGACTTAATGCAGGATTTTAAACAAATTGACTATGGAAGTGCCGCTTTCGGGAAAAAGTTAAACCTTCAAAATGATTTAAAAGTAAATTTTCAACATATAGACGACAGCCTTTTTGCCCTATCGTTACGTCAGCCCCTTATTAGCGAAAAGATAAACGAATCACTTACCAATGTTTCTTTTAATATTAATAAAGCATTAGATCAGCTAGCCGAAAACAATTCGAGAGGAGGCGTTTCAAGTCAGCAATATATAATTACCGGGGCCAATGAGCTGGCTGTTTTGTTAAGCGATTTATTAGGTAATATGCAAAATATGGCAATGAACATGCCTGGCCAAGGAAAAGGACAAGGGCAGGGACAGGGTCAAGGAGAAGGATTTCAATTGCCGGATATTATTCAAAAACAAAAAAGCTTAGGTGAGCAAATGGGCAAGCAAATGGGTAAAGGGGAACAAGGCAGTGAAGGAAATGAAGGAACGTCGGGTAAAGGAGAAAAAGGGCAAGGCAAGTCCGGGCAGAAAGGGGAAGAAGGCGATGGAGGCCAAGGCGGAGACAACGGGAGCAGCGGAAATGGAGGGAGTGGTAATAAAGAGGGTGATAACAACCCAAATGGCACTTCGGAAAGTGAAGACTTGAATGGTAAAATTTTCGAAATTTATAAGCAACAACAAGATTTACGAAACCAATTAAAAGACAGACTTAGCAAAGAGGGTTTAGATGGGCAAGGAGGCAAAATTATTAAGGAGATGGAGGGGATAGAACAACAATTGTTGGATAAAGGGTTTAATCAACGTACCCTTGAACGAATGTTGAATTTACAATATGAGCTTTTAAAGCTCGAAGAGGCCGATTTAGAACAAGGAAAAGAAAACAGAAGAGAATCACGCACCAATAGGCAAGATTTTAATAATACACTTCGGTTTAAGCCCGAAGACATCAAAAAATATTTTAATCAAGAAGAAATCCTAAATAGGGATGCATTGCCATTGCAATTAGAATATAAAAAGGAAGTTCAAAAATATTTCAACAAAGAGAATGATTGAATTTTTTTCTGAAACAGATTTCGCACTTCCAAACGAAATTGCTCACAAGCAATGGATTGCCAATACTATAAAAGAAGAAGGATTCACGTTAGGGGAGCTTTCATTTGTGTTCTGTGATGATGTCTTTCTCCACAAAATAAATGTTGAGTTTCTTAACCACGATACACTAACAGATATAATTACGTTCGATTATAACATGGGAAAGCAAATACATGGGGAAATCTATATTTCCACGGAAAGAGTTCAAGAAAATTCGGAAGAATTTGCTGTTTCTTTTGAAGAAGAATTAAGAAGAGTAATAATACATGGGGTTCTTCACCTTTGTGGGTTTAAGGATAAAACCCCAAGCGATGAAAAAATAATGCGCTTTAAAGAAGATCAATACCTCTCGCTTTTCAGTTTATAAGGCTGATTTGCAAGAGTTTACAATTTTATTCTTCTGAATTTCAATCATTTAAAGTATATTTGCAGGCTCTTAACTTACACTATGTTCCACGTGGAACAACCAATGCAGTATGTTTAATAAAGAATATGATGTTATTGTTGTTGGTGCCGGTCATGCAGGCTCTGAAGCCGCCGCCGCCGCCGCCAATCTTGGATCAAGCACGTTGCTTATAACCATGAATCTTCAAAACATTGCTCAAATGTCTTGCAATCCAGCCATGGGAGGTATCGCAAAAGGGCAAATTGTTCGAGAGATTGATGCTTTGGGGGGCTATAGTGGTATTGTTTCAGACAAAACCGCTATTCAGTTTAAAATGCTTAACAAGTCAAAAGGCCCTGCCATGTGGAGCCCTCGAGTGCAAAGTGATCGGATGCGGTTTGCAGAAACCTGGCGCTTAATGCTTGAACAAACCCCAAACCTTGATTTTTATCAGGAAATGGTTTCAGGAATTTTGGTTGAAAATGACAAAATAATAGGGGTTAAAACTTCTTTAGGCGTAAATGTTTATGGAAAAGCTGTAGTATTAACCAATGGTACTTTTTTAAACGGGCTCATACATATTGGCGAAAAGCAATTTGGCGGAGGCAGAGCTGGTGAAAAAGCAGCAACGGGTATTACAGAGGATTTAATTCGATTTGGATTTGATGCCGGAAGAATGAAAACGGGTACTCCGCCAAGAGTAGATGGAAGATCTTTAGATTTTTCAAAAATGATAGTTCAGCCTGGTGATGAAGATCCTCAAAAATTTTCTTATTCCAATAGCACCAAACCTCTTACCAAACAGCGCGACTGCCATATGAGCTATACAAGCCCATTGGTACATGAGCTTTTAAAAGAAGGCTTCGATCGCTCCCCGATGTTTAATGGAGCTATTAAAAGTATAGGTCCAAGATACTGCCCTTCCATTGAAGATAAAATTAATCGTTTTGCAGATAAAGACAGGCATCAATTGTTTGTTGAACCCGAAGGCTGGAATACGGTTGAATATTATATTAACGGGTTTTCTACTTCATTGCCGGAAGAAGTTCAGTATAAAGCATTAAAAGCATGTGCCGGATTTGAGCATGTTAAATTTTTCAGACCCGGGTATGCCATTGAATATGACTATTTCCCGCCAACTCAACTGCGTCATACTTTAGAAACAAAATTAGTTTCAGGATTATATTTTGCGGGACAAATTAATGGCACTACCGGCTATGAAGAAGCAGCGTCACAAGGATTGATTGCCGGCATAAACGCACATTTAAAAGCCCATGAGAAAGAGGCTTTCATTTTAAAACGGGACGAGGCCTATATAGGAGTTTTAATTGACGATCTTATTACGAAAGGGACAAAAGAGCCCTACCGAATGTTTACGTCTCGCGCAGAATACAGAACTTTATTGCGTCAAGATAATGCAGATTATAGACTAACGCCTAAGTCTTTTGAGCTTGGTTTGGCTTCTGAAGAACGGGTTCGCGCCATGGAAGAAAAGTATGCTAAAAGCGATGCGTTTGTTCAGTTTTTTAAAGACACAAGCGCAGGTCCTGAAATTATTAACCCAATACTGGAACGAAAAGATTCTGCTTTGGTCAAGCAAAGTGATAAACTCGTCAAGTTTTTTTCACGCCCTAATATTACGATGGAAGACATGAGGACAATTTCTGAAGTGGAAAAATTTATTACTTCCGGGGATTTAAGTCATGAAATATTAGAGCAAACAGAGATTCAGATTAAGTATGCCGGCTATATTGAAAAGGAAAAAAATAATGCTGATAAATTGAACAGGTTAGAAGGAATAAAAATCCCGGAAAGTTTCGATTACTCAAAATTAAAGTCATTATCCTTTGAGGCTGTTGAAAAGCTTTCAAAAATTAAACCCACAACGGTCTCCCAGGCATCCAGAATTAGCGGTGTTTCTCCCAACGACATTTCAGTTTTACTTGTGTATATGGGGCGATAAAATTTAATAGTTTCACGTGGAACATTATTCAATCTCTAAAAATAACCCAAAAGATTTTTATATAACCACCAAGGACTTTTTGGTTACTGGCGAATCATTTTCTTTGGTTTGGGATGATAAAAACTTGTTTTTAAGGACTACCCCTCAACCCCAAGAGAAAGACCTTTCAAAATACTACGAGAGTAGCGAATATATTTCTCATACAGACTCAAAGAAAGGGCTATTAAATTTCAGCTACCAACTCATTAAAAAGTATTCTTTAAACAAAAAGGTTAAGCTCATAAAAAAAGAAAATAATCAAAAAGGAACGCTTTTAGATATTGGTGCCGGCACAGGAGATTTTCTTTTCTTAGCTCAAAATAAGGGGTGGAAAATAGATGGCGTAGAAGTAAATGAAAAGGCACAAAAATTAGCTTTTGACAAAGGAATTGTTTTAAAGAAAAACCTCGATGAGCTTAAAAACAAATCGTTTGATGTTATTACACTTTGGCACGTATTAGAGCACTTACCGAACTTGCACGAACTAATTACTCAAATAGAAAATAAGCTAAAACCGGGCGGCACATTAATTATTGCGGTTCCTAATTTTAAATCTTTGGATGCTTCCTATTATAAAGTATTTTGGGCCGCTTACGATGTGCCGAGACATCTTTGGCATTTTTCAAAAGAAAGTATGAAGCAACTATTTTCTTCAAACTTGAAATTGATAAAAACAAAACCCATGATTTTTGACGCTTTTTACGTAAGCCTTCTTTCTGAAAAATATAAAACCGGAAAAGCATTTTCATTGAAAGCACTATGGATAGGATTGCGTTCTAACCTTTCGGCATGGAAAACAAAAGAGTATTCTTCTTTAATTTATATCTTTAAAAAGCATAACGGCTAAAAATAAAGACGAGCTATACGCTATAATGCTTTTATAGGCTTTGTGTCACAAAGACAAAAAAAGAGGCTTAAAAGGCCTAATTTCGCATCACCTCTAATAAGTTAAAATAATTAACAGGTAGAAATCAATAAAAAAAATTTATATCAATTCTTTTTTATGAATAAGTTTTGTTAGTTGGATGGAAAGATCTGCAAAAATGATTTTTGCATTCCCGTTTCTTTCAATATGATAATTTGCATTTTCCAAAGCTTCCAGGATTTCAAAAATATTGTTTTGATGCACGAAGGGAGCAAATTTATCTATGGAAAACTTAGGATCTTGTGTTTCAAAATATAAAAGGACATCGGCTTGGTAGTTTTTAAGCAGTGCTTGACGGAACAATTCCGTGCAATAATTCAAAAAGTTTTTTTGTGTTTCACGGCCTTTTTCAGCCATACTATCGCTCCATTGCAATAATTCTTGAATGGCTTTTTTATTTCCTTTGGCTTTAAATGCAGTTCGAACCCACAACACAAACCATTCTTCAAAAACAATATCTTCACTGTTGTTTTCTAAAATTTGAATGGCTTTATTGAAATCGCCATGAGATTGACGGCTAATTCTTTTTGCCAGACTTTCCTCCACCCCTTTTTGTTGAAGGCCGTTAATTATAGCAGCTTCAGAAAGTAATGGAATATGAAGCGTTTGGCAACGGGAATGGATGGTGTTCAAGATTTGCTCTTCATTTTCAGTCAATAAAAGAAGCACTGTTTTGTCTGAAGGCTCCTCTACCAATTTCAAAATTTTATTGGCGCACTCGGTATTCATTTTATCGGCCATCCATATAATCATCACTTTGTAACCACCTTCATAGGCTTTTAAAGCGAGTTTTTTTGAAATATCTTCTGCTTCTTTTACACTTATATTCCCTTGTTTATTTTCAATACCCAAATGGTGAAACCATTGAAACAAGGATCCATATTTATTATTACTTAAGAAAAGCCTCCATTCTTCTGAAAATGAATCAGATACAGCAGATTTTTTAACGGTTTCGTTTGTATTTACCGGAAAGACAAAATGAAGATCGGGATGAGCAAGATTTGCCACATTTTTTTCACATCGTAAATAGGCTTCACTGTTGGGTTCGAATGGGCTACAAAGAATCTGTTTTGCATAGGCAATGGCAAGAGGTAACAAACCCGAGCCGCTTTGTCCCACAAATAATTGTGCGTGAGCGATACGCCCTTTTTGAACGGTAGTTTGTAAGTGATTTTTGATATGTGTTTGCCCTACAACTTCTGAAAAATCCATACACAAAGCTACATCATTTTATCCAGTCTATAAATGGCATAATTGGTTATCTTTGCTTTTGAAATTTTCCCCTATGAAAACAATAGAAGACTTCAATTTTAAAAACAAAAAAGCCATTATACGAGTAGATTTTAATGTGCCTTTGGATTCGGCTTTTCATGTTGCCGACACCACTCGAATTGAAGCGGCCAAACCTACTATTCTTAAAATCTTAGAAGACGGCGGCAGTTGTGTTTTAATTTCTCACTTGGGAAGGCCTAAGAACAAAGAAGATGAGTTTTCATTAAAGCATATAGTAGAAACAACCACTGAAATTTTAGGTGTTAAAGTTAAGTTTGTGGCAGATTGTATTGGCGAAAAAGTTGCCAATGAAGTAGCCAGCTTAAGGCCGGGAGAGATTCTTTTATTGGAAAATTTAAGGTACTATCCCGAAGAAGAAAAAGGCGATGTTGCTTTTGCCGAAAAACTTTCCCAATGGGGGGATATTTATGTAAATGACGCCTTTGGAACAGCTCATAGGGCTCATGCTTCTACAACAATCATTGCCCAATTCTTTCCCGAAAACAAATGTTTTGGAAGTCTTTTAGCTTCAGAAATTATCCATGTAAACAAAGTATTAAAAGAAAGCCAAAAGCCTGTAACGGCCATTATTGGCGGCGCCAAGGTCTCATCTAAAATCACCATTATTGAGAATATTTTAGACAAAGTGGATCATCTTATTATTGGCGGCGGAATGGCATTTACCTTTATAAAAGCCCAAGGAGGAAACATAGGGAATTCCTTGGTGGAAGACGATAAACAAGCATTGGCTTTGGAAATCCTAAAAAAAGCCAACGCAAAAAATGTACAAGTACATTTACCTGCAGATGCTGTTATTGCCGATACTTTTTCTAATGACGCAAACACCCAAGTGACCAATATTTATGAAATTCCCGAAGGCTGGATGGGTCTGGATGCAGGCCCTAAAACACAGCAACAATTTGCTGCCGTCATTAAAAGCTCAAAAACCATTTTGTTTAATGGCCCGGTAGGTGTTTTTGAAATGCCTGCGTTTGCTCAAGGAACCATTACGGTTTGTGAGGCTATTGCTGAAGCCACAAAAAATGGTGCCTTCTCATTGGTAGGCGGCGGGGATAGTGTTTCGGCGGTAAAACAGTTTAATTTTGGAGACAAAGTAAGCTATGTTTCTACTGGCGGAGGGGCTATGTTAGAGATGTTGGAAGGTAAAACCTTGCCCGGGATAGCGGCAATATTGAAGTAGAAAAAGTTAAAAAGTTGCTCATATTCAGCAATTCATTAATTTTAGCAAAATTTTTAACCTACTTCTTCGTTATTATGCCTATGTTTAAAAAGGTAATTTTTGTTTTCGCCCTACTAATTTGCGGAATTTCTTTTTCGCAAGACAAAACCCCTTCCAAAAAAGCTAAAAAGAAACTCCCCACCAAAACCATTCAGGTGGTAGATTCTATTTCTGTTCCAAAACTGGATGAAGAATTGCCCAGAACGGTTGTGGCTACACAGCTTAGAGACTCGGTTATTTATGAACTGGAAGATATTAAAAGAGCACGAAAAATAGACTCTCTTTGGCTTTCGCATCTTTATAATAATGACCTCTTTGAAGAAATTTATGGCTCGGTGAGTGACCTTGATTATGAACCTGTTGAATACGAAGAATTACCTACCGAAGTACTAAAGAAACGATTAAAAGAATTGGATGCCCGCACGCCTTTTCATGTGGAATATAACCCTTCCTTAGAAAGTGTTATTAAAGGCTATTTAAAAAATAGGCGCAAAACTATGGCGCGACTTATGGCATTGAGCGATTACTATTTTCCCATGTTTGAAGAAGAAATGGCACGTCAAGACCTTCCTATGGAAATGAAATATCTTGCTGTAATTGAATCTGCTTTAGACCCTAAAGCAACCTCCCGCGTGGGCGCCAAGGGCTTATGGCAATTTATGTTTCAAACCGGAAAAATGTTTGGACTGGAAGTAAATAGCTATGTAGATGAACGAACCGACCCTTTAATGGCAACCGAAGCTGCTGCAAAGTATTTAAAGAGTTTACATAAAAGTTTGGGTGATTGGGATTTGGCTTTAGCTGCGTATAATAGTGGCCCCGGAAATGTTTCAAAGGCGATACGCAGATCGGGAGGAAGAACTAATTATTGGAATATTCGCGAATTTCTTCCACGCGAAACGGCGGGCTATGTTCCCGCTTTTTTAGCCACCATGTACATTTTTGAATATGCCGAAGAGCATGGTTTTAAAAGTCACGGCCCAAAATTTCCTTACATAGCTACCGATACGTTGCACATTAAAAAGATGATTACGTTAGAGCAAGTTGCCAAAGTAACCAATCTCGATATTGCTGAAGTAGAATTTTTGAACCCTTCTTATAAATTAGGCATTATTCCGGTAATAAAAGATGAAAACTATGTGTTGCGCTTACCGGTAGATGCTATTGGAAAATTTGTGAACAATGAAGAGGCTATTTATGAGTTAGCTGAAACTGAGTTTAACGATAGAGAAAAACCGCTGCCACAGCTTTTTGAACAGAATGATAAAATACGCTATCGCGTAAAGAGTGGAGATTATTTAGGAAGAATTGCTGATATGCATGGGGTTTCGGTTACGCAAATCAAACGCTGGAACGGGTTAAAAAGCAATACCCTTAAAGTAGGGCAACGGCTTACTATTTATCCGAAAGGGGCAAACTTAGGGGCTCAGGGAGAAAATACGGCAATGGCAAAAACCGAGAACCCCAAAACCTATACGGTTAAAAGTGGGGATACTTTATGGAGCATTTCCAAAAAATTTCCTAACGTTTCTGTTGAAGATTTAAAAAAGTGGAACGATATTAGCGGTAATAATTTAAAAGCGGGAACCAAAATTAAGGTTTCAAAAGGCTAACTTTTAAAACAATATCGCATGAAAATTGTACTATACCCACTCGTATTTTGTACGATTCTTTTCTTTTCTTGTAATTCTTCATCAGAAAAAAGAGACACGTCTTATTTAACCGAATCGGTTGGTGCCATCAATGGGCTTCAAGTGGTTATTACCAATGAGCTTTGGAATGACTCTGTAGGTGAAAAAATAAGGGAATATTTTGCGGCTCCTGCAGACGGGCTTCCTCAAATAGAGCCTATTTTTTCCATCAATCAAATTCAGCCGGAAAATTTCAGCGATTTTGCGCGCACCTATCGTACTTTTTTGTATGTAGATTTAGGAAAGGAAGATACCCTTCAAATAAAAAAAGACTCCTACGCAAAACCCCAAATAGGAGCCTTTATTACTGCTACTTCGGAAGAGAAATTAATCGAAATTATTGAAGCTAATCAAGAAAAAATAATAGCCACCTTTAAAGCGTTTGAAATTAAAGAACGTCAAAGAAGAACCAATATCTCTTTGTTAACGGTAGATTCTCTTAAGGAACGCTTTGGGATCTCTCTAAAAATACCTTCCGCCTATAGAGTTGCCTCAGCTTGTAATGATTTTTATTGGATACGGAAAGACTTAAAATCTAACGGAAGCACAAATATTTTAATGTATGAAGTTCCCCTTAATGTGATAGGAAAAGATAGCAGTATTATTGGGGATATTATTAAAGTTCGCGATACCATTGGCTCCGGATATTTACCGGTAGAGGATGACGGTTTGTTTGTGACCGAAGAAGCGTATGCTCCCTATTTATTTACGACAGAAATTGACGGAAAATTTGCCTATGAAACGAAAGGGACATGGGAAATAAAGGATGATTTTATGGCCGGGCCATTTCTTAATTACGCCATCAAAGATGAAGAACGAAATAGATACCTAATTATTGAAGGATTTACGTATGCCCCTTCTATGGAAAAAAGAGATTTGCAATTTGAGTTGGAATCTATCATCAAATCGATGAAGTTTGTTCCTTAAAAAAGAACCCCCAATTTAGTTATCCTGAATTGGGGGTTCTTTTATAAATATCCAAAAGGATTATTATTTTTTCTCTTCCAGTTTATCGCTTTTGTCGTCTTTGGAAGCATCTTTAAATTCTTTTATTCCACTTCCAAGTCCGCGCATTAATTCTGGAATTTTCTTTCCACCAAAGAGCAGTAAAACAACAACTACAATAAGTATTATTTGCCAAGGGCCCATAACAAAAGGGATAAAAAGTGCTTCCATGCGTATTTAATTTTAAGATACAAAGGTAACAAGAAATCCTTAGATAATACGTTTTCAACGTAAGTTTAGCATAAACCACGTACATTTGTATTCAATTTTTAGGAACTATGGAGAAAAAAGAACGAAGAGGAAAGAAAATTAAAAAAAAATTACTTCACAAGTATCGATTAGTAGTACTTAACGAACAAACTTTTGAAGAACGTTTTTCTTTTAAATTAAACAGACTTAATGTTTTTGTCTTCAGTTCGCTCGCCGCTCTTTTTTTAATTGCCGGAACTACCGTTTTAATAGCCTTTACACCATTAAGAGAATACATTCCCGGATACTCTTCTACTTCTTTAAAAAAGAAAGCAACCGAGTTGACCTACCAAACCGATTCATTACAACAGAAACTGTTAATTAATCAGCAATATCTTGCGTCTATCAAAAAGGTACTTACGGGCGATGTAAAAGCCCGTGATTTTAATAAAGATTCTATTTTGGAATCTGTTCAGAAAGAAATTACACAAGCCGGATTTTTACCTTCAAAACAGGATTCACTACTAAGAGAGAAAGTACAGCAGGAAGACAAATACAATCCATTAACCGCTAGTAACGAATTAAACTTTGTGCTTTTTGCTCCGGTTAAAGGGACAATTTCTGAACCCTACAATCCTTCCCAAAAGCATTTTGCCGTGGATATTGTAACCCCAAAAAATACAGCTGTTAAGGCGGTTGCCGATGGTACTGTGATATTTTCAGGATGGACATCGGATGCGGGGTACGTACTTATTTTAAAACATGCGTCAAATTTAATTTCGGTCTATAAGCACAATGCTTCACTAACCATTGAACAAGGGGATTTGGTAGAAGCTGGTGAAGTTATTGCAACGGTAGGAAATACAGGAGAGTTGACCACAGGGCCCCATCTTCATTTTGAGCTCTGGAGTGACGGATACCCCATAAACCCAACAAATTTTATTGATTTTAATTAACCATGACGCTAAAATCTTTAGGAGCTAGAATTTTTGCTAAGAGGGTTACCAGCCAAATTGCTAGCTGGGCTACAAATCCGATAGAAACTCAACAAAAAGTTTTTAAAGAGTTGGTTGATAAAGCTAAAAACACCACCTTTGGAAAAGACCATCAATTTTCGGAAATACAGTCTTACGAAGATTTTAGCAAACGCGTCCCTATTCGAGATTATGAAGATTTAAGACCTTATATCGAGGCAGTTGTTGCCGGCAAAGAAGATGTTTTATGGCCAGGCAAACCCTTGTATTTTGCTAAAACATCAGGAACCACTTCGGGGATTAAATATATTCCGTTAACCAAAGCATCGCTTCCGTATCATATTCGCTCCGCTCGCAATGCCATTTTGTGTTATATCAACGAAACGGGAAATACCAAAATAGTGGACGGGAAAATGATTTTTCTTCAAGGAAGCCCTGTTTTAAAAGAGCAGCATGGTATTAAAATAGGGCGTCTCTCGGGCATTGTGGCGCATTATGTCCCCAAGTATCTTCAAAAAAACAGAATGCCCACATGGGAAACCAATTGCATTGAAGACTGGGAAGAAAAAGTGGAGGCCATAGTTGCTGAGACCCAAGGGGAGGATATGACCATTATTAGCGGGATTCCTTCTTGGGTTCAAATGTATTTTGAACAACTTCAAACAAAAACAGGAAAAAAGATTGGGTCGCTTTTCCAAAATTTTGAATTGTTTATCTATGGAGGGGTTAACTATGAGCCTTACCGTCAAAAATTTGAAAATTTAATTGGCAGAAAAGTAGCCAGTATTGAATTGTACCCTGCTTCCGAAGGTTTTTTTGCCTTTCAGAATGAACAAAACGACAAGGGCTTGTTGCTTCAATTAAATGCCGGAATATTTTACGAGTTTGTGGAAGCCGCTTCTTTTTTCGAAAAAACCCCTAAAAGACTTACTATTGGCGAAGTAAAAGTGGGGATTAATTATGTCATGATTATCTCTACCAATGCGGGTCTTTGGGGCTATAACTTAGGCGATACGGTGATATTTACCTCTACAAGTCCGTACAAATTAATTGTTTCGGGGCGTATTAAGCATTTTATTTCGGCATTTGGGGAACACGTTATTGGGAAAGAAGTAGAACAAGCCATGAAAGAGGCTTTAGAAAAACATGCCTTTTCTATTACAGAGTTTACCGTCGCCCCTCAAATTACAACCGCTAATGGAGAGCTGCCCTATCATGAGTGGCTTATAGAGTTTGATGAGGCTCCTCAACAAATTTCGGAAATTGCCCAAGCTCTGGATGTGTCCCTTCAAAAACAGAATAGTTATTATTTCGATTTAATACAAGGAAAAGTCCTTCAGCCCTTAAAAATTACGTCTTTAAAAAAGGATTCTTTTAACGAATACATGAAAAGTTTAGGGAAGTTAGGCGGGCAAAATAAAATTCCGAGACTTTCCAATGACCGAAAAATTGCCGACGACGTATTAAAATTTCAAGGATAAAATAATAGTATCTTTGCTGTTAAAAATGAACCCTAAGTCAACACATAAGAGAACACGAGCCCAGCAAAGTTCCAGTGCCATAGAGCGCTTGTACATTACCATGCGGCATTTATTCAATCGTGGGTTTTACAAGCCTATGGGGATAAGCGGAGAAACACTACGCGAGGCATTACTAGTTTTGCGCCCCGAGATTTATGGTTCCATTGCCGATGAAAACATTGAGCTGCAAGGGTTATTGTACGTCATGGATAGGCTTCCTTATGGTATTGAAGAGTGTACTTTTATTAACCTAACCAGTGACGAAGGCTACCAAAAATCGCACTTTAAACCTATTATTCCGGCCAAGAGGCGTAGAAATTGTTATCGTATCGATGAAGATCAAATGAACATTGAAATTACTCGAGGACGTAGTGAGATTTACGATATTTTAACCCATTTAACGTTTTTGTATATAGAATCTCATAAAATTATGAGACAAGTACTTGTTAACGATGAAGGCGAATTAATTAGAGATTGGATAAAACTGGAAGAAGCCGTCTTACATAAAAAAACACTATCAAAAGAAGATAAGGATATTGCATTAACACATACCGCCAATTTTTTGGGGAGGACATTTGAGGAAGTGAATGAAATCTACCCGCAATTTTCCTGCAAAGAAGATGAACATCGGTTTTTAAAAATTATATATTATTTAGGGAAAGGTGCTATTAACGAAACACTTACAGAGAAGAAAAGGCTCATTACTTTTAGCACTGTATTGCGGGAGCGTTTAGGACATCATATTCATGGAGAACGATGGGCATATAGAATAAAAAGTGAACTCCATCAAAAAGGATTGTTGCAGCGTCCACTCCATATTATTAGCGCCAATATGCACAGTGTGATGAATAGTTTATATGTTGAAGAGGCATTAATTTCTGAAAAAAAGGACAAATCCAGGATGCAGCTTTTTGAAGCGCTTAGCAAAGCCGAAAATGGAAAATTAAGAGAAAAAGTGACCAAAAAAGCACTCCAAAACGGAATGACCTATTTGGCAGACGAAAGCGGTACCAACATCGATGTACAGTTATTTGATACTGAAAAATATTCAAAAACAGACAACAAAGAACTGCCAAGTGCCGAAAAACCGGTACTTGTTGTAATGGATTATGCTTTTGGGGAGCAAGCGTATGAAACCATGGACGAACTCTTGAAGCCCTTTCAACACAATGGAAAAAAGGAATTTTTGAATGTAGTCTCTATTTCCATTATGGGAAAAGCAGGAATACTTGAGGGGGGTAAAGGCGATATTATGATACCAAACTCTCACATTTTTGAAGGAACAGCAGATAATTATCCATTCAAAAATAAATTGAAGAAAAGTCATTTTGAAAACTTGGCAAAAACCTATTCCGGAGCTATGATTACGGTATTAGGAACCTCGCTTCAAAATAAAGATATTCTCAGCTTTTTTTATAGTTCTTCTTGGAATGTGATTGGGTTAGAAATGGAGGGAGCTCACTATCAAAAAGCCATTCAATCTGCTTCCAAAATACGAGGGAGTATTAGCCCTAATGTAAAGGTGAGATATGCCTATTATGCTTCAGATAACCCTTTAGAAACAGGGAGTACATTAGCCTCCGGAGGTTTAGGTACCACAGGAGTGAAGCCTACGTATTTAATTACTGAAAAAATATTAGAGCAAATATTAAAATAACTCATTTGGCGAAGAAAAGAGTATTAGTAACAGGCGGAGCAGGCTTTATCGGGTCTAATTATGTAGATTTTATGCTACAACATTTTGACGACGAGTTGGTGGTATTGGACAAACTTACCTATGCGGGGGACCTTCGAAATTTAGAGCGCTTCAAGGGGCACCCAAACTATCATTTTGTGCAAGGGGATATTTGTGATTCAAAATTACTGGAAGACCTTTTTCATCAATATCAATTTCAACAGGTGGTTCACTTTGCTGCCGAATCGCATGTGGACAACTCCATCACAGGCCCTTCAGCCTTTATAGAAACCAATATTGTTGGGACGTTTCAGTTATTACAAGCAGCCTATAAATTGTGGATGTTAGGTCCTAATCAATTAAAAGATGGTTTTAAAGGAGCAAGATTTTTACATGTTTCTACAGACGAGGTCTATGGCACTTTGGGCGAAACAGGTCTTTTTACTGAAGAAACTTCGTATGCGCCCAACAGCCCGTATAGTGCATCCAAGGCTTCTTCCGATTTTATTGTGCGAAGCTATTTCCACACCTACGGACTGCCGGTAGTAACAACAAACTGCTCCAATAATTACGGGCCAAATCAGCATAAAGAAAAATTAATACCAACGATTATTCGTAAAGCAATTTCGGGAGCGCCTATTCCTATTTACGGAGATGGTAAAAATGTACGAGATTGGCTATTTGTAAAAGACCATTGTTCTGGAATAAAGCTGGTGCTTGACAAAGGCGTATTGGGCGAAACGTATAACATTGGAGGAAGGAATGAACGTAAAAACCTGTACATTGCACATGCCATTTGCGAATTGCTGGATGAAATAAAACCCATTCAAAACTCTTATAAAGAGCAAATAACTTTTGTAACAGATAGGCCGGGTCATGATTTTAGATATGCCATTGACGCTTCAAAAATTGAAAAAGAATTGGGCTGGAAGGCTGCTGAAACTTTTGAAACAGGAATTAAGAAAACCGTTACATGGTACTTAAATAACACCAACAGATTATGAAGGGAATTATACTGGCAGGAGGTTCCGGCACGAGATTACACCCATTAACTTTAGCGGTAAGCAAACAGTTAATGCCTGTGTACGACAAGCCCATGATATATTATCCTTTGTCAACACTTATGTATGCGGGAATCCGTGAGATATTAATTATTTCTACACCCGAAGACCTTCCGCTTTTCAAAAAGTTATTAGGGGATGGGAAAAAATACGGGTGCAGTTTTCATTATACCATTCAAGAAAACCCTAATGGCTTAGCCGAAGCTTTTATTATTGGAGAATCTTTTATTGGCAATGATAAAGTAGCACTGATTTTGGGAGATAATATATTTTACGGATCTGGGTTGAAAGAATTATTGCAAGCCAATAACGACCCAAAAGGAGGAATTATATACGCCTACCATGTTCACGACCCGGAACGCTATGGTGTGGTAGAATTTGACGGGCAAGGAAAAGCCCTTTCCATTGAAGAAAAACCCACCCAGCCTAAAAGCAATTATGCAGTACCAGGGATTTACTTTTACGATAATACGGTGGTCGAAATTGCCAAAAACATAAAACCCAGCCATAGAGGCGAACTCGAAATTACAGATGTAAACAATGTGTATCTAAAACAGGGAAAACTTAGCGTAAGCAAACTAGATAAAGGAACGGCTTGGCTGGATACCGGAACCTTCGCTTCGTTAATGCAGGCCGCACAATTTGTAGAAGTTATCGAAGAGCGCCAAGGCTTAAAAATTGGAGCCATTGAAGAAGCCGCTTATGAAATGGGCTATATTTCGAAAGAGCAATTAATAGAGCTGGCAAAGCCTCTTTTAAAAAGCGGTTATGGAAAGCACTTAATGAATTTAAGCTAAGGTGGAAGTAGTTCAAAGTCCATTAAAAGATTGTTTTTACATAAAACCAAGTGTTTTTGAAGATAAGCGTGGCCTTTTTTCTGAAACATATAACCACAAACTATTTGAAAAAACAACAGGGTTAAACATAAACTTTGTACAAGATAACCAGTCGGTTTCAAAATATGGAGTGTTGCGAGGGCTTCATTTTCAGAAGGGTCTAATGGCACAAGCGAAACTGGTTCGAGTGGCTTTTGGGAGTGTGTTGGATATTGTGGTGGATCTTCGGAAGAATTCTGAAACCTTTGGCAAGTCATTTTCCTTAGAACTTACTGCCCAAAACGGCATACAATTATTCGTCCCAAAAGGATTTGCCCACGGATTTGTCACCCTTTCTGAAACGTCAATTTTTTGTTATAAATGTGATAATTTTTATGATAGGGCTTCCGAAAGTGGTGTTATTTACAACGACGCAACCCTCAATCTTAACTGGCATCTTCCCCAAAAGGATTTAATTATTTCAGAAAAGGATTTGGAACTTCCCACGTTTAAAGAGGTAACACAATGAACAAAGTGTTGGTTACTGGAGCCAATGGACAAGTAGGCAATTGTAT
>JAGQZA010000139.1 GCA_020435805.1 Flavobacteriaceae bacterium | reverse complement strand
CAAAGTTGTTTCTGCTACATTAAGATTACTATGCTCCATCAATTTTTTTCCGGTAATATCTACAATTGAAATAGTGTTGATAGAACCCATTTTTGAGATGATAGACACTTCTTCTTTAGCAGGGATTGGATAGATGGAGATTCCATTTGCGAATAGCTCATCACTTATTCCTAATTCTGGAACAACAATAAGTTCAAAAGAACAGTTGGTAGTATTCCCTTCGTCATCGGTAGTTTCAAAAGAGATAGTGTATGTTCCTTGACTAAGTTGAGTAGCTGCTATTGGGTCTTGGGAAATGGTTAAGCTTGCGGAACAATTATCGGCGGCAGTAACATCGCCATTACCAACATAATCTGGCAAGGTATAAAAAGTTTCACCAGCATCGTAAGTAACGGTCTCATCTGTATAACAAACAAATGCCGGACCTAGTGTATCGACTACGGAAACTAGTGAGGTACATGTATCGGTATTTCCTGAAGGGTCTGTAACGGTTAATGTTACTGTAATTGTACTACCAATATCGGAACAATCAAAAGTGTTTGGCGTTACTGAAAAAGAAACAAAGCCGCTGTCGTCTGAGGAACCTCCATCTACATCACTTCCGGAAACGATAATCTCACCGTTTTGATTTAGTTCTGCTGTAAAATCTTGACACACGGCTACAGGGTTGGTGGTATCTACGCCATTGGATTTTACCAAGAAAAACCCTCTATCGATATCACTTATAATAATATTTCCACTTCCAAAATAGGGATATACACTCCATGCTCCGTCAAAGTTTGCATTATTGTTATTTGGGTAGCTATCAAAATAACCAATTTCAGCCATATTTCCATTAGCAATATCGCTTATGTCAATAACACGAAGCCCCGCTCTATAACTGGCCATATAGTATTTATCGCCTACTACATATCCGTTGTGGTCAATAGCCGAAGATGTCCCCGTGTATTCAAAGTGAAATTGTGGATTGTCTAAATCGTCGAAATCAAAAATAATGGTTCGGGTATTAAACCCATTGTTCAATTCATCTACTTCATCTCCTAAAATAAAATATCGTTGATCTTCGGTAAACCAACCTTGGTGTGTATAACCTACATTGGTATAACTAATGCTGGAAATGTGTTGGGGATTTGCCTTATTGGTAACATCCACAATAACCACTTCAATTTCATTACTGCCTATTAAAATCTCTCTTCCGGTATAATCTGTGTCAGGGCCATTATATGTAACTACTTGTGCATCGTGACTGTAATCATCCATGGCATATCCACCTTCACTTACAGGATTAAGGGGGTCTTGAATATTAATAAACCAAGGGCCTCCATTAAAGAAACTCGTCCCTACGGGATAAGCGTATCCGGTATCTTCATTAATAACGATGTTATGCGCATTACCAAACCCATTAAAATGGGCATCTTCAGTAAACGTTACCGGAGGATTTGTTACATTTCTTAGTCGGGTTAAATCGAATACTTGCATTCCGTGACCACTGGCTTCACTTACAACAAAGGCATGGTTGTTATACACTTTTATATCTCTCCAGGTGCTATTGCTTGTATGAGTGGGTAACTTGCCCAAGTAAACAGGGTTAACAGGGTCTGATATATCAATAAAAGCAGTTCCGTTTCGTAGTCCCATAAGCGCATATTCTTTTCCATCTAAAGGATCTGTCCAGCCCCAAGAGTCATTACCAGAGCCCGCATTTAAATCAGTTAAATCTAGTTGCGATTGCAAGAAATACCCATCACAAGGGTAAGGTCCAGCCATGCCACCGGTACAAGGAGTTTGGGCAATGGTTAAAAACGGAAATAAAAGCACTAGGGAGAATAGCTTTTTTATCATAAAGAAAAGATTTAGGGTATTTCAAATGTGTGGAATACCACGGTTTCACAATTTTTTAGCTCTCAAAGCTAATAAAATAATCATGAAATTATTGTTAAAGTCCTTATTTTATTGAAAATGATTTAAGTTTTAAAGGAACTTTTTCTGTTTTTTTGAAAGTTTTACATTCTTTAAGCCCCACATCCACAAATTCCGTAATGAAATTGTATTTTTGCAACATATTTTTTCAGGCATGTTAGAAGATAAAAATAGACCCTTTACAAAGGTTTCAGAATTAGGAGAGTTTGGACTTATTGATCATTTAACCAAAGGGATTAAATTAACCCAAAAATCTACCGTAAAAGGAATTGGGGACGATGCAGCGGTGATTTCCACTACTGGAAATTTTCAAAAAGTTGTTACTACCGATATGTTAGTGGAGGGAGTACATTTCGATCTGGGTTACATGCCCTTAAAGCATCTGGGCTATAAAGCGGTGATTGTTAATTTAAGTGACATCTATGCTATGAATGCTAACCCTAAGCAGATAACCGTATCTATGGCAATTTCCAATCGATTTCCGGTGGAGGCTTTGGAGGAGCTTTATGAAGGTATTAAGACGGCTTGTAAGCTTTATCAGGTTGATTTAGTGGGAGGCGATACTACTTCGTCAACCTCAGGGCTTATTATAAGCATTACAGCTATTGGAGAAGTTGAAGAAAACCAGGTTGCTTTCAGAAGTGGGGCTAAGGAAAATGATTTACTAGTACTTACAGGCGATATTGGAGCAGCCTATTTGGGGCTTCAGGTATTGGAGCGCGAAAAACAGGTTTTTAAGGCAAATCCCAATTCGCAACCCGATTTAGAGCCCTATACTTATTTGGTGGAGCGACAATTAAAACCCGAAGCCAGAAAGGATATCATTACATTATTGAAAGATTTGGATGTATTACCTACATCCATGATAGACGTAAGTGATGGACTTTCTTCTGAAATACTTCATATCTGTAAAGCCTCCGGTGTTGGGTGCAACGTGTATGAAGATAAAATTCCGCTAGATCCCCAAGTGATTTCAACTTGTGAAGAGTTTAATATAGACAGCACCACCATTGCGTTAAGCGGAGGGGAAGATTATGAATTGCTTTTTACCATTACCATGGAAGATTTTCCCAAAATTAAGGCAAACCCTAATTTCACGATAATTGGGCACATTACTGCTGAAAAGGAAGGAGTCCATTTAATTTCAAGGGCAAACACAAAAATACCTGTGGTAGCAAGAGGGTGGAACCCATTAAAAGAAGAATAATTTTATACGGCTACTTTGTTTTTGAAGTTTTTCTCAAACAATAAATTATTCTCTTCCCAATATTTTGATAGTGCTACTATCCTTCCATATCCATCTATTGTAAACTTTTTATGGCAACATTGGCATTTGTATTCCTTTATAAAGATGTCTTCTTTCTTTATGGAAACAAATTGATGCCCTAATAATTTACAACGCAGTTTTTTCTTCATGAAGTAGCATAGTAACGCTTCATTTTCTTTTCAAAAAACAAAGCTAATGAGGTGTTTATTTGTTTGTTTTTAGACGTTAGTGCTTCTAAATTTCCCGAAAAGGTATTGGTAACTTCTTTTCCGCAATGAGAACATCGATATTCTTTAATGTGCTCTGTTACCTTACGGGTAATTAAATAATTATGTCCAAACGTACTGCAAACGATACCAGAAAAGGAAAACGATGATGAGGGATTTTGAGCCATAGTTTTCTGATTTTTATTGGTTGGGCTAAATATATAATTTTTTTAATATAAAATCGATTAAAAGTAAAATTAATCGACGAAAAGCAAAAAATTAACAATTTCGTTTTCGTTTTCCAACCAGCTCATATGGCTTCCGGGAAGTATTTTTAGTGTAGAATTAGTTTGTTTTGAAATTGATTTTGAGGTAGTTACTGGTACAATAGGGTCTTCAATTCCACAGATAATCCATTTTTCTTTAGAGAAATTTTTTAAAACAAAAGTTCGCTCTTTTCGGTTACGCATTCCTTTTATATTGGCAATGATACCTTCTGTTGGGAAAAGAAAAGCTTCTTTTTTTAAAATTTCTATTGCTTCGGAAAATGTTTTTCGTGAAGTTTCTGAAAACAAATGGGGTATCGCCATACTTAAAAAGGGGTTCTTGCCTTTTGTAATTAAGTCAATGGCACGATTCCTATTTTCTTTTCGTTCGGTACTATCGGCTTCGGTGGTAGAATTAAGTAATAAAAGCTTGCCAACCTTTTCTTCAAATAATTCGGTAAATGCTAATGCTACATAACCCCCCATAGAATGGCCCATGAGGATTACTTCAGAAATTTTTAACGAAATTAAAAGCGAGTTTACTGCTTCAGCCATTAATTCCATGGTATGAATTTCAGCCACTGTATCACTTTTCCCATGTCCTGGGAGATCTATTGTTATTACAGTATATTTTTCAGAAAGGGGTCTAATAAAATTATTCCAAATGTTGGAACTTTCTAGAAATCCGTGCAGTAAAACCAAAGCAGGACCTTTGCCTTTAACGTGATAATAAATAGGGGTATTATTGTACTGAAAAATCATTTTTCTATCTTCACGACAAATATCCGTCAATGCAACATAGCAAGCAAGTCTTCATTACCGCTTTTGCACTTTTTTCCCTTTTTTTTGGTGCCGGAAATCTTATTTTACCTCCTTTTTTGGGTTATAATAGTGGGCAAGATTGGGGGTGGGTTTTTGTTGGATTTATCCTTTCTGCAGTGTGTATTCCTATTTTAGCCATATATGGTCATGCAAGATTACAGGGTTCTTTGTTGGATTTTGGCAAAAAAGTATCACCCAAATTTGCCCTCCTTTTTGGTGTTCTCATCTATATTGTATCTATTGGCTTACCAGCTCCCAGAACGGCTTCGGTAACCCATGAAATGGCCGTAGCTCCTTATTTTTCCATTTCATCACTTTGGACAAGTACGTTGTATTTTTTATTGGTGTTAGTGTTTTCTTTAAATAGATCTAAAATTTTAGACATTATTGGTAAATTTTTAACGCCACTTATCTTAGGTATTTTACTATTGATTATTGCCATTGGGCTTTCTTCAGATTCTGACATCGTAAAAACTACTATTTTTGAAAACACCTTCTCTGCCGGAATTTTAGAAGGCTATCAAACCTTTGATGCCATTGGGGGTGTTGTGGTGGGCGGTGTCATTGTAATATCACTATCTTTTCAATCCCAACTTTCATTTGCTGAAAAAAAGGGTATTATTACCAAAGCCGGAATCGTTGCGGGAATTGCTTTAATCCTTATATATCTTGGTTTAATAGCTTTAGGGGCTCATTATAGTGCCTTGGAAGAAGTTACCGAAAGAGCTCGGTTTCTTACTATATTAAGCACACAATCTTTAAGTAATATGGGCACTGCGTTTTTAGCCGTTTTAGTGTCTCTGGCTTGTTTTACGACCGCAGTGGGCATAGTAACCGGGACTGCCGACTTTGTGAAAGGGATTGCCAATAATTCACAAAAGGCCTTTAAAATAACAGTGATAGTAGGATGTATTATAGGGGTGCTCATGGGGCAACTACCTGTTTCAAGCATTATTTCAATTGCTTTTCCTGCGCTCTTATTTCTTTATCCTATTACTATTGTTTTAATTGTGTTAAACGTACTACCGGAAAAATGGTCTTCAAAGTTTGTTTTCAGGGGCGTGGTTTTAGTAACATTTTTATTTAGCATACCGGATTTTTTAACAGCTATTTCTTCTGAAATAAATTTAGATGTGATTAAAAATACCATTCCATTTGCGAACCAAAATATGGGATGGGTTTTGCCTGCTGTAGTAACTTTTATTTTGTTGAATTTTTTTCAGAAAAAAAACAATTCTGAAGGCATTCTAGAAGAAAATTGACGTTTTCCTCAATTTTTTAACATGTTTCTGAAAAATCGAAAACGATGTCGCTCCAATTTCATAAAAAAATGAGCTCAATTAAAAGTTGTTTTCTTTGAAAGATTGCCAATTTTTCACTTTTAATTTTCTCAATTTCGTAATATGGCGTTATTCAATTTGTGAATTTCGTAAAACGCTGATTTTTTAGCAGTTAAACATTTGTAAAAGCAATTTTGTGTTTTAGATTTGAACACGAATTTAAAATGTAAACATCATGGCAATTACAAAACAATATTTAAAAAGCAAACCCCTTTGTAAAGTAACTTTTACGGTTCCTGCAGAGGAAGCTAATGAAGTAAAAGTAGTAGGATCTTTTAATGGATGGAATACCAAGGAAACCCCACTTAAAAAATTAAAAAACGGAACTTTTAAAGGAACTT
>JAGQZA010000138.1 GCA_020435805.1 Flavobacteriaceae bacterium | reverse complement strand
AAAATACAGCTATGTTAAAACAAATTTTACTTTTTTCCTTTTTTTTTTTTTTTTGTACTCCATCCTTAATTTCTCAAGAATACACGGTTGATATTGAAGACAAGTTAGAAGCTAACAGGCTTCAGCTTTACGCCGTTAATAGAAATTTAGTAGATCTTGATGTGGCTATCGAGGTGGAGGGTTCCGGTTTCAAAAAAAGAGAAGGACGGGAAATCTTTTACCGTGTTCCGGCTACTTCAAAAGTGAACATTATGACCCTTATCGTAGAGCGAAAAAAGCAAGCCTTATACAGCTATAAACTTAAAGTGAATGACAGCCTTTCCCGAAGAGCCAGGCAAGTTCCTTTTGAATTGATAAAAATTGACCCTAAAAAGCCCATCACCGTTTTTATTCCAAAAAATTGCACCTCAAAATGCGATTCCATTATTACCCCTCTTAACAATAGCCCCTATAATTATAGGATGGTGCAAGTTGGTGAGGATGAAAGTGTAAAATCGCAACTGGCTGCAGCCCTAAGTGGTGGTTTGGAACGATTGGAGAGTATGGACACCCCTATTATTATGGTGGCCGGAAAAATGTATGTGATGATTGAGACCTTTGAAGATTTAATGGCAAAACAAGAAGAAGACGAATAGGCCGTATTATATAAAATACTACTTACTAAAATGCTGTCTCTTTCGAGGCGGCATTTTTTTTGTGTTACTAATGATTATTAATCCATCACGTCATGAAAAACACAAGATTTATTCCCGAAATCAATGCCGGAAGTATGGCCGATATTGCTTTTTTGCTACTTATTTTCTTTTTAGTATCAACCACCCTTCCTAATGATAAAGGAATTGTAAGAGGGTTACCTCCAAAATGTATTGGTGATTGCACTGCTGATATTGCTGAACGAAATATTTTCAAAATTGAAATCAATAAAAACAATGAGCTTTTAATTAATACTATCCCTTTTGAAGTTAGTGAACTTCCTAAAGCTCTTATTGCTTTTATCGACAATAACGGCGATGGAAGTTGTACCTATTGCAAAGGAAGTGCTATGGAACAGTATTCCGACAATCCTGCCAAGGCCATTATATCCATTCATGCGTCCGGGGCGTCAAGTTACAAAATCTATATTGCTGTTCAGGCTGCCATTACAAAGTCGTATCTTGAACTACGGGAAGCCTATGGCACTACCTATTTTAAGAAAAGTATTGCGCAGCTATCTGAGGAGGAATTAAAAAATGTACGAGAAGCGTATCCTTTGTTGATTTCGGAAGCAACATTAAAATAATTACTCTTTTATCACGGTAATAATGGCTCTTCTTCCGGTAAGAAGATTCCATTCTTTAGCCGACACAATAAGCCCTTTATCATCGTACACATGCAATTCGGCTGTGTTAGGACCAGAACTCCCTTGATTTAAGGCTTCAAATTCAATTTTATTAATTCCTTTTTCCAGAGTTAGGGTAAAGCCAGAAAAAGAACTATCTAAATAAATACTGGATTGCACAATATCTCCATTCACATACACTCGTATTAAATCTCCATCTACATACTCATGGTCTCGGTATTGAACACTTACAAACTTGGCCCCTGTTTTAATATTTCCAAAATTCATATCGCGGTTAAATTCTTCGGTAGGCTCTTTGTCTTTTGTAAAGGCTTTAGGGGCGTTGTTGGTTTTATTATCCAGCAAGCCATCGGTCTTGGTAATATCCAATGCTGGCGTTTCCCCTTCTCCTAACGACCTATTATTGTTGGGGTTACGTTCTTCTACCGGAATTGATAGCGAAGGCAGCTTTCTTGCAGGAAGTTCTAAGCCTGAAGAAGAGGGAGTATCCTTATCTTCCACTTGAAATTGAACCGAATTGGTGTTGTTTTCAACCTGGGCTTGGCTTAACGATACTAATAGAAAGAAAAAAATAAAGAATAAGTTTCTGTTCATAACACACAAAATCATCAAAAGTTACGCCACATTCTAAGTATCGTCTTCATTTTTAGAATCGTTATTGGGTCTTTCCTTTTTCTGAAGAAAAAAATACAAAAACACCATAACTACCGGAGCAACAATAAATACCACGATATCAAAAATACTGGTAAGGTCAATGGGGGTATTTTGACTTGGATTTGGCGTGTCGGTAGGTAATTGGAATATCATTTCTTTTTATTTGAAATAAAAGTAGTTAAAATGTAATGCTTCCTATTAGGAGTACTCCAAATTTTAATAAAGATTAACAAAAAATGAAAAGAATAGCATGTTTATTAACAAAACCATAGCAAATTTAGCAAGCTTTATGAAACAGTCCGTGGAGGCTGCTTTTTATTTCAAAAACCACAAACTGAATCCAGCAATTGTAGAAACAGTTACTTTTTACAACAGAGAAGAAACATACTGCCAATTCAAACTACTTTAATTTCCCGAATTCGGAAAACTGGGGCGTACTTCAATTTTACTGGGCAACGTACGCGGATTCATTTTTAATAAGTCGGCCACTATTTGTCCAATATCTTCCTGCTGAATTTTCCAAGCATCTTCTTTTGTAGGTGTACGCCCATTAAATGCCGTAGCTACAGAGCCAGGCATGATGGTGGTCACTTTTATTCCGTACGGACGTAAATCCAACATCGCTGCTTGGGTAAAACCGGTTAAGCCAAATTTACTAGCATTATAAGCACTCCCATTGGCAAAAAAATTAGTTCCTGCCAAACTTGAAATTGTTATATAATACCCTTTGTTCTTTTTCAATTGATCCACGGTAGCCTTTAGTGTAAAAAAGGCACCCGAAAGATTGGTTTCAATAGTTTCATTCCATTGTGCCACGGTAAGCTCCTGAACCGGTAGAAAGTGGCCTAACCCAGCGTTGGCAATTACAATATCAATTTTACCAAACTCCTCTACTACTTGCTTTGTTGCTTCGCTTTGGCTTTCAAAGTTTCGCACATCTGCTTCAATACCAATAGCATAGGCAGCATCATTCCCCTGGGTATTTAATGCCGCCAAAGCTTCCCGAATGGTGCTTTGACTTCTCCCGGTGATAGCCACATGGATCCCTTCTTTTAGTAATGCTTCTGCAATTCCAAAGCCAATTCCTTTGGTGCCTCCTGTTATTAGGGCAACTTTTCCCCGTAAATTTTCCATAGAATCTTTTTTTCAAAGATAATGTATCTTTGAGTATTATTGCGGTTTCCAACAATATGAAAGTTTGGCTTTTTAGTATATGGACTTTTTTACTTGCATTCACTTGCAGAGGTCAAAATTGGTTAGTGGATATTGTTTCTTTACCCTCTCAATTTGATTTTGAAATACGCTATGCTACTCCTCAAAATTTTATGGGAGAAATCCTGTATCCCTGTGCCAAATGTATGCTTCAGCCTGAAGTTGCAGCTGCGTTGAACCAAGCCAATGAATTTTTTTGTGAAAAGGGCTATCGCATTAAAATTTATGATTGCTACCGCCCATTGGATATTCAGAAAATGATGTGGAAAAAAGTCCCAAACCCAGCCTATGTTGCCAATCCGTATGGAATTGGTTCTATTCACAACCGCGGTGCTGCAGTAGATATTACTTTGGTAACCGAAGAGGGCTGCTATGTTGACATGGGCAGTGATTATGATTTTTTTGGAAAAGAAGCGCATATAGACAACTTCAATTTTTCAGAAGAAATATTGAACCATCGCAAATTACTCGTTGAAGGAATGAAAAAATTTGGGTTTCAGCCCATCCGTACCGAATGGTGGCATTTCAGTTTTCAAAAAAATTACCACTTCCCTATTTTAAACGAACCGCTTCTATGTGATTAAAAAAGCGTTAAAATCCAATTGCGGTGTTAACAATGTGTATCTTTGCAGAAATTTTGAAAATGGAGATTTCAATCCCTCAATTTAAACTTATTAGTACCCTTGAAGCCATATCGTTTTTACTTCTTTTAGGCATTGCAATGCCACTAAAATATTTCTGGAATTTTCCGCAAATGGTTTCTATAGTAGGAATGCTGCACGGGGTTCTTTTTATTATCTACCTTATAGCGGCCTATTTTATGAAAGAAAAACTAAACTGGCCAGCAAGTACATTTGGCGTAGTTGTATTATGTTCCGTCCTTCCGTTTGGACCATTTTATGTAGAAAGAAAATATTTAAATGGATAAAAAAGAGATTCTTCATTATGCCAATTTGTTTCGAAAATACCTTTATAAAGAAGGTATGACAGACTTTTGGTCAACACTTATCAACACGATTGTTGTTGCCATTGTTGGACTTATTATTATCCTTATTCTTGATTATATTACCCGCAATATTATTGTACAGGTATTTAAAACCTTTAGCAATAAAACCAAAACCACGTTTGATGACTTTCTGGTAAAAAGCAATTTCCCGCGATTTGTGGCACATCTGGCTCCTTGGTTTTTAGCTTGGTATTTAATCCCCATTATTTTTCACGATTACCCTAAAACAGAAAATGTAAGCTTAACAATAGCTAAAATTTTACTTGTCATTCTCTCTGTTTATATTTTCCGAAGCATCTTAAGAACGACAAAAAATTATCTACGGGAAAGTAATGAAAAGTTTAATGATAAGCCTTTAGAGAGCTATCAGCAAGTATTAATGATTTTTGCATGGGGAGCTGCCATTTTCTTTATCGTTAATTTTATTACAGGGTTTAGTATTGAAAGTCTTGCTTCGTTAGGGGCGGCATCTGCGGTATTACTACTTATATTTCGAGACACCATTTTAGGTTTTGTGGCGAGCATTCAGGTTTCGGTAAATGATATTGTTCACATTGGCGACTGGATTACCTTTAGTAAGTACGGAGCAGATGGGTATGTTACTGAAATTAATTTGGCAACGGTTCGTGTTCAAAATTTCGACAATACCTACACCACTATCCCTACCTATAGTCTAATTGCAGATTCATTCCAAAACTGGCGCGGGATGCAAGAGTCTGAAGGGAGACGAATCAAACGAGCCCTTTTTATAAAACAAAACACGGTTAAATTTCTTTCTTCTGAAGATATTGAAAATCTTGAAAAAATTGAGCTTATTAAACCCTATTTAGAGCATCGCGAAAAGGATGTGACTCGGTATAACACCACGCATGAAATAGATAAATCGCTGCTTGTTAACGGAAGAAACCAAACAAATTTGGGTGTTTTCAGAAAATATGCCGATGCTTTTTTACACGAAAACCCGGCCATTAATAAAGAATTATTTTTAATGGTACGCCACTTGGCACCTACCGACAGAGGAATTCCTATTGAAATTTTCTGTTTTAGCCATGATAAACGTTGGGAAAACTACGAGCATATACAAGCCGATATTTTTGACCACCTTATTGCCGCTATCCCCTATTTTGGTTTGGAGCTATTCGAAATTCCTTCCGGAAAAGATTTGGAAGGATTGAAGCGTTAATCTTCATCTCCTTCCTCGGCTTTGTTAAGTCGATCTTTTACATACTCTATTTTTGTTTTCCCGTGTGGAAAGGGGATTCCATTCTTATCGAGATTTACCATAATAATTTTATCAATGGTAATAATGGTTTCATGAGTCATTTTGTTTCGAACTTCGCAGCTTAGCGTAATGGAGGTTTTTCCAAAGTTGGTGACAGTTATCCCTATCTCAACAATATCCCCTTTTTTGGCAGAGCTTTTAAAATTAATTTCACTTATAAACTTAGTCACAATCCTCGGATTCTCCAGTTGAATAATCGTGTACATTGCAGCTTCTTCGTCTATCCATTCCAGCAAACGCCCTCCAAACAAGGTGCCATTGGGGTTTAAGTCTTCGGGTTTTACCCATTTTCGTGTATTAAATTTCATTAAAATAAAGTATTGGGGTTATCCATTTTTGGTAGTTGTAAATTCAAGCTAAGCCGTTCATTCATCTTTTTAATAAAATGAGCTGAAAGCAGCGGAGAAGCCTTTTCTATGTTTTGATGCACAAAAAAATAAATATTCTGAAGCCCTTGTGCAACCCATTCCTCCAGTTTATCTACCCAAGCATCCAATCGGTCGTAATCGGTGGGATGATTGGCGCCATTATACCGTATAAAGGCCGTGGAGGTAGTCATACGCATATGTAGTAAATCTCTTCTGCCGGCAGTATCAACAATGATATTGGTAATTTGGTACTTTTCTAATATAGCATACAATCCTTTTGCAACAGATTCGTCATTAAACCACTGCGAATGTCTAAACTCAATAGCAGGTTTTAT
>JAGQZA010000137.1 GCA_020435805.1 Flavobacteriaceae bacterium | reverse complement strand
AGTTATAAATTAAGTGAAATAAAGCAAATAAGAATTAGGGAATTTGATGAAGATTATACTACTTTAATAATTAATAAAGAAAGCTCTTTTTTAAAAAAAATATCTGAAATCGGATTAGAATATAGATTCATTGGACAATCGAATAGGCTTGAATATATTTCTGATTATGAATCCTTTCTTAATAATTTTAATCAGGATATAATCGTGAATTAGTTTTTTGAAATTTAAAATGTTGATTTGTTCCTCCATATCCATCCATATCCGCCCTATATTCCTTCAACTGCCACCAAACTTATTGTAGGGACATTGCCGCCTCCACGTTTTACTACTGGCGAACTTAAAGAAGGCGATGTCAATTTCTGCTATGGGAGCAGGGACGGACAATTATGGCCTATCTTAAATGAAATATTTCAATTACACCTCAAGTTTGAAACTACCGAAGAGGCTATCCTTCAACGGAAAGAGTTTTTACACAAAAGAGGCATTGGTATTTGCGACATTGTGCAATCTGCGAAACGAGAAAAAGTAGATGCCAGTGATATTGGTATGCAGGATATTGAACTTCGGGATTTGATTCAAATTTTGAATGATTTTCCTAAAATCGATACCCTACTTTTTACCGGGGGTAATAGCAAAAATGGCCCCGAATATTTTTTCAGAAAATTGATAAAAAACTACCCGGTTAATCTAGAAGTCGTCTCAGAGGAAGTTCCCAGAATTCATCAATTTGTACATCCTGTAACAAATAAACTAATAAAAACAATTTCTCTCATTGCACCTTCTGGTGCTGCTAACAGAGCTGTAGGGAGTTTACAAGAATACAAGGATTTAAAAAAGAAAAACCCTGAAATGACTACTGTCGATTTCAGGGTACTTCAGTATAAAATTTTTTTTTAGGTTAGTTGTAGGTAAAAATCTCTAAAGGAGCATTATTGTTTGCCACGACATAACAAGGATTGTTGGCTATGGTTAACAATTTTACATCTTTTGCGTCTGTTGGAATATAAGGCTCGAAAGACTTTTCATAGGTAAAACTTCCTTTCCCATCACCCAACAACACATAACCAAAATTACCATCGTACCGCACCGTTTCCACTTCGGCATCGTACAAACCACCTACTCCAAGAATATCAAGGTTTCCATCCCCATTGATATCTTTAACAACCGTTGCCATGGTGGGGCCCATTTGCGCTTCGTTAGGAAGATGGACTACTTTAAAAGTTCCGTTTCCTTCATTGAGGATTAACACACTTTCAAATTCGTGTGCCTGCAGTTTAAAGGCGTCCTTCAATTCGTCTTCGCCATAAATGTCTTTAAACTCCAAACTAGCAAATTCCTTGTAGGTTTTAATTTTATCCAGCAAAAAGGGATTTTGTTGCGAACTGCATTCCTTTCCGCGAACGGGAACTACCTTGCCATTACTAATTTTACTTAAAGCAACGTCAAAGGTTCCATTGTTGTCAAAATCTTTAGCCGAAATATAAAGTGGTTTTTCTACGGAAGGATGAAATTTATTGTTACCACCTAAATTACCAAGAATGTAATCTAGATCACCATCATGGTCTATATCGGCTTGCGAAGCACTAAACCACCAGCCTTCCATATTTTCAAAACCTTTGATAGCAGTATCTTTTGAAAATGTTCCTTGATTATTTCTGAAAACAGTTGGTGTCATCCATTCTCCCACCAATAATAAATCTTGGTCGTTGTCTCCATCGTAATCGGTAAAAAGGGCTTCAGAAACCATTCCGGGGGTTGCCAAATCGATATTTTCTGAAGTAACATCTGCAAATTTTCCTCCTTCATTTTTCAGTAAAAAAGATTGGGGAGCTAATGGGTATTTTCCGGGAACTACGTTACCTCCCACAAAGAGGTCCAGGTCACCGTCGGCATCAACATCGGAGGCGGCAATGGCTTTTCCTGAAGTCAACATTTTCGGGAGTGCCGCAGCATCTTTTTTGAAATTTCCTTTTCCGTCATTTTTATAAAGTCTGTCTTGAAGCAAGGGGCTGTCGCTTTTTAATTCGTATCCGGCACTAACCACGTACAAATCCAAATCTTTGTCACCATCGGCATCAAAAAAGAGCGCATTGGCATCTTCATAATTTTTTTCACTGTTCCACAAAGCTGAATTTGTGGCTAAAAAAGTTCCATCAGTGTGTTGTACATACAAGGTAGCGGGACTTCCTGCAGCATTCCCTACAAAAAAATCGTCCAGCCCATCTCCATTCACGTCACCTACGGTAATCTTAGTCCCTTTGGAAGATTGTTTTTGGGGGATAAGCAATTGAAGAGCATAATCATCAAAATCGTTCTCTATATGACGATAATTAATTCCCAAATCCTGGGCACTTAAAAGCTCCTTCTTAAACTGTAGCGGCGCAATGGTTAGGGTTCCGGTTTTGCTGCCGGAATAGTCTATGTTTAGTTTTTGATTGGCTTTTGTAACTCCTATTTCGGAGATTTTTCCATCGGGCCAAAGGACCGAAATTTGTTTTACCTCTTTGGAGTTTCCTAAGCCAAAACTAAGTTCATTTGCTACCGAAGATTCGTACCCTCTATTAAGGTATAACTCCTGTTTTTGAAATCCGTTAGCTGTTTCGATATAAACCTTACTTCCAATGGCAAAAGGGTTTTTTTCGGGGCCCTGTAAATGTAGTTTTATATAGTTGTTTGTGCTTTGGTTTTCAAAAATGGAACTTTCTGAGTTTAAGTTGTTCACAATCAAATCTAAGTCACCGTCATCATCCAAATCGGCATAAGTAGCGCCATAAGAATACGTGGGTGCGTCTAAGCCCCATTCTTCAGACATTTTTGTAAAGCTAAGATCACCGTTATTTTTAAAAATATAATTTTCAATAGGTTCAGAAGGGAAGGTGTTTAATAAAGTTTCCAAAGTCATAGATTCACCTCGTTCCATAACACCCTTTAATTTGGTTCTGGCATCTTGGTTGGTGTAATCCCTATCGATTCCATTAGAAATAAAAATATCTTTATTGCCATCGTTATCAAAATCTGCTAAAAGAGGCGCCCAGCTCCAATCGGTTTTTGAAATTCCGCTTAATTGGGCAGATTCTCTAAAATTCCCTTCGGAATCTCCCCATTGTAAAGTATTGGTCATATATTGATGATGATACCCAATTTTTACCATATTTAAAAAGTTAGAGGTACTCATAGAAGCCATATTCTCTTTGCTCTTCTTGTGACTTTCAGAAACCATATCCAATGTCACCAAATCATTGTAAAGGTCGTTGTTGAGGTCTGCAAAATCGGATCCCATGGAGAAATTTGAAATGTGCTTCATACGAGAATTAATCTCGTTTTTGAAAGTGCCGTCGTGTTGATTGATGTACAGAAAATCGGGTTCCATAAAATCGTTGGCTACATAAATGTCGTCCCAACCATCGTTGTTAAAATCTGAAATGACAGCACTTAATCCCCAAGCTTTATTAAGTAAACCTGCTTCCTGCGTAATTTTAGTAAAGGAATTACCATCGTTTCTAAATAGTTGATCACTGGTGAATTCTTCTATTTGAGATTGAATTTCCCCACTAATTTTTCCGTTATTTTTAAAGTCGTATCGATGATTAACAAGATACAAATCCAAATCTCCGTCTTTGTCAAAATCTATAGGGTATGCTTGTGTCGAAAAACCTGCATGGTCCAAACCGTAAGCTTTTGCAGATTCAGTAAATGTTCCATTTTTATTATTAATAAACAGAAGGTTTCTTCTCCCTTCATCATTGCCTAATGAGCCGGCTTTGCAAACATAAATATCCAGCCAACCGTCGCCGTTAACATCCCACATACTCACTCCGGTAGAAAATCCGGAGTAATCTTCGGTTTTTGAAGAAATGGTAATATCCTCAAACTTCAGGTTTCCTTTATTTTTATAGAGTTTGTTGGGGCCCATATTTGAAACAAAATAAATATCGGGCAATCCGTCATTATCAATATCGCCACTGGCAACGCCAGCACCTGTGTAGATATACATATAGTTCATAAAATTGAACTGTGTAGTCTGTGTTAGGGTATTGTTGAAAGTAACACCAGATTGGGAAGCTTCAATTTTATTGAATAATACCAAATCCTGTGAATTTATGGAAGTGTTTTCAGTGTCAGATTTTTTACAGGAAAGTAGTAGCGAAAAACTGAAAAAAAGAAGCAAAAAATTCTTCATAGGAATAACATTTGAAACACAAATATATTTAAAACTAAGCTTTTTAAACTGTTATTTTAAATGAAAAGCCCTAAGTTGAATTTCATTTTAGGGCCTTCATAATTTTTCCTTTTGAATTAGGGATTAAATGTAAAAATTTCTAATGGGGCATTATTGCTAACTACCATAAAATAAGGTTTTCCATTGATGGTGATAGAAGTCATATCTTTGGCATCTTTATCCACAAAAGGATCGTAGATTTTGGCATATTCAAAATTACCTTTTCCGTCACCCAAAAGCACATATCCGTAATTACTATCATAACGAATGGTTTCCACTTCGGCATCATAAATATTACCAACTCCAATAATATCGAGGTTTCCGTCACCATTAATATCTTTTGCAAGTGTTGCAAGTGTGGGCCCCATTTGGGTACTATTGGGAAGTTTTTTTACTGCAAATTTTCCGCCTCCTAAATTTTCAATATAAGCAGATTCAAACATATGGGCAGTTAATTTAAAAGCGTCTTTTAACTTATCTTCCCCGTAAATGTCCTTAAATTCTAAACTTGCAAATTGTTTGTATGTTGTTATCTTGTCCAATAGGAAAGGATTTTGTTCACTACTACATTCTTTACCCCGAACCGGAACCAATTTGCCGTCACTAATTTTGGTAAGAGCTACATCAAAACTTCCATTGTCATCAAAATCTTTTGCGTAAATATTGATGGGTTTCTCCTTTTTGGGGTGAAATTTATTGTTGTCACCAATGTTGCCAAGAACATAATCGTCGTCCCCGTCACCATCAAAATCGGCAGCCGTAATACTAAACCACCAGCCTTCGGTTTTTTCGAGTCCGGAAACGGTTTCAGCTTTCGCAAAAGCACCCTGGTTATTATTAAATAAGGTGGGAGCCATCCATTCTCCTACAACCATTAGGTCCAGATCGCCATCTTTGTCGTAGTCTGTAAAAACGGCATCTGAAACCATTCCAATTTCTGAAAGCGAATTATTTGCCGGAGTGGCATCTACAAATGTTCCGCCTTCGTTTTTTAATAAAAAAGATTTTCCGGGAAGAGGATATTTCTTCGGAATAAGGTTTCCGCCCACAAAAAGGTCTAAATCACCATCTTGATCATAATCGGCTGCTACAATCGCTTTTCCGGAAGCTAACATGGTAGGCAGCGCAGTGGTGTTTTTTGAAAAGTTTCCATGTCCATCATTAAAATACAAGCGATCCTGTAACAAGGGACTGTTTTCCGGAAGTTCATAGCCCGCACTTACCACGTAGAGATCTTGGTCTCCATCGCCATCTGCATCAAGAAAAAGGGCATTGGCATCTTCATATTTTGCTTCATTGTTCCAGAGTACAACGTTGTTTTTTACGAACCTTCCCTCTGGTGTTTGCAAGTAGGAAGCGGCTGAAGCACCTGCAGCATTACCCACAAAAAAATCTTCCAGTCCGTCGTTGTTAATATCTGCCTTTACAATACCGGTTCCTTTAGTAGATTGTTTTTGAGGGAGTAACAGCTGAAGTGAAAAGTCATTAAAATTATTTTCTTGTTGTAGGTAGTCAATTCCAAGATCGGATGTGTTTAAAGATTGCTTTTTGGAAGTATAAGTAACCAATGCGAGAGGATCATTAACGGCATCTTTATAGTCTATTTGAAGTACTTGATTTTTCTTGGGTGAAATTACTTTCGATATTTTACCATCGGGCCAGGCAACAATTACCTCTTCAAGTTGCGCTTGCTTTCCCAGTCCAAAATGTAAAATAGGCGAAACGGAAGATTGAAACCCTCTGGCCAAGTACATTTCTTGAAATTGAGTTTCTTTGGTGGTTTTCATATACACATCGGCACCTATGCCCATAGGATTTTTAGGGCTTCCTTTAAGAGAAATCTGTACATAGTTTTCGTTTGCATTGTTTCGGTATAAACCTATTTCATCATTCACATTATTCACGATTAAATCTAAGTCTCCATCATTGTCAAAATCTGCATAAGCTGCGCCATTAGAGAAACTGGGGTCATTCAAGCCCCATTCAT
>JAGQZA010000136.1 GCA_020435805.1 Flavobacteriaceae bacterium | reverse complement strand
AAATTACGAAACGCTTGGCGGACTTATTGTAAACGTTACCGAAGAAATTCCCGAAAAAGACGAAACCGTGGAAATTGAAGGGTATTCCTTTAAAATATTGGAAGTTTCAAGCACCAAAATTGAGTTGGTCGAGCTTAAAAAAATCCCTCAAAACTGATTTTAAAAAAATCCCCTATTTTTTTCCCTTACTTTTTTTATAAATCGTTTGAAAATGGTATTTTCGCCCCCTATTAATTTTCAAGAAAATGGCAATATTAAACAGTATTCGTAAAAGAGGATTTTTCCTCATTCTTATTATAGCTCTTGCATTATTTGCATTTATTTTAAGCGATATTATCAATAAAGGAGGAGGTAATGGGGCCTCCCAAAATATAGTTGCTACGGTAAATGGTAAAGAACTTTCCAGAGAATATTTCATGGGGAAAGTAGATGCCTACCAAAGATCGTTAGGCCCCAATGCAAATACTTCTCAAGCAATGAACACCGTTTGGGATAGAGAGTTAAGAACCCTTTTATTTAACCAACAAGCAGAGGCGTTAGGTATTGGAGTAAGTGAGGAACAATTAAACGAAACTTTGGCGTTAAGCCTTTCCAATAACCCTACATTTCAAGATGAAAATGGTATTTACAGCGAAGCAAGAGTGGTAGAATATGTGGCAAGTATTCAAAATAATGCAGTTGCCAAACAACAATGGGACGAGTTTATTAATGGCGTAAAGGAGAGCATCCTTCAAAATAACTACATCAATTTGGTAAAAAGCGGGCTTAGTACTACCGTGGCTGAAGGCGAGGAACAATATCACTTTGAAAATGATCAAGCAGATATTGAATACCTACATATTCCTTACACTAAAATAGCCGATGAAGATGTAGCGGTAAGCGATTCAGAAATTGAGGCATATATGCGAAAGCATGTTTCCGAATATGAGGTTGACCCCATTGTGGACATTCAATATATCTCATTTGCCGAAGAGCCTTCTATGGAAGATATTGAAGCTGCAAAAGCCGATATGGAAACCCTAAAAGAAGCCTTTTCTAAGGCCGAAGACCCTGTGGCGTTTATTGGTGAAAATTCAGACAAACCTTTTGCAGATCGTTGGTATTTTGAAAAAGATCTACCTGCAGCTTTAAAAGATACTATTTTAAAAGTTTCTAACGGGTCGGTGTATGGTCCTTACACAGTAGAAAAAAGCCTTAATATTTCCAAAATCACCAAAACCATACAGTTGCCAGACTCTGCCGAAGCCAGACATATATTAATTCCGGTAGGACTTAGCAAAAAAGATAGTATTACCCGTACCCCACAACAAGCAAAGGCATTTGCAGATAGTTTATTAGCTGTTCTGAAAAAAGACAAATCTAAGTTCGGTGATTTTGTAACGAAATACTCGTCAGATACCGGAAGTTCAGAAAAAGGTGGACACTACGACTGGTTTGGCTATAATACTATGGTGGCTCCATTCCGTGATTTTTGTTTCGAAAAAAATATAGGCGATATGGGTGTGGTAGAAACCCAATTTGGATATCATTTAATTGAAGTTGAAGGGCAAAAAAATAAAAAGGAAGCTTACAAAATTGCTACGGTAACCAAAGAAATTGAGCCTTCGGAAGCTACTTTATCTCAAGTTTTCAGTGAATCGGCAAAATTTGAAGAGGCCGTTCGCAGTGGTGACTTTACCAAGGTTGCCGAAGAAAAAGGGCTTACTCCAAAACCGGTAAACAAAATTGGAAAACTCGATTCCAATATTCCCGGAATAGGGTATAACCGCACTCTTGTAAATTGGGCTTTTCAAGAAGATACTAAAGTAGGTGATGTTAAAAGAGAGAACATTAATAATATGTATGTGGTTGTTCAATTAACCCGTAAGAGCGATAAAAAAGCTTTAATGAGCATTGCCGAGGCTTCTGCAACAGTGACTCCTATTATAAGAAATCAGAAAAAAGCACAAAAAATCCGTGAGAGTATTAAAGGGACCACCTTGCAAGAAATGGCCTCAAGTCAAAATGTGGCTACCAAAACGGCCAATGCCATTACCCGTTCTACACCAACTATAGCAGGTGCAGGAACCGAACCTTTGGTAGTTGGGTCTATTTTTGGAAAAGCTGCCGGTGAAATGACACCCGTAATTGATGGTGAAACAGGCGTTTTTGCAGTTAGAGTAGTGTCGGTAAAAAAGGCGGCTGGTTTAGAAAGTTATGCTCCTTACGTAAACCAATTAAAAACAGCAATCAATGCAAACGCTATCAACACTAAAGTGTTTAATGCGTTGAAGAAAGCAGCCGATATAGAAGATAATCGGGCCGATTTTTATTAAAAAGATATTCCTTCAGAATACAAAACCCGCTTTTAAAGCGGGTTTTTTATAATAGCATTTCTTTAAAAGGAATAATTGTAGAATATCCTTTTTTTCTGAAATACGCTTGATGCTCTTCTGTGCCTACGGCAAGAATAAAATCACCTCCCCAAGCACCTAAGCTTTTCATAGCATGGGGATAATCTACAAAAAGTGTTTCTTTTACGGTAGGCAATAGAATCGTTTTTGAAATTATAGTCTCGTGGGCAATCAATAGCTCCTCAAACGCGTGAATAGATTTGCACGCTACAAGCTCACGGGTAAGGGTGCTAATTTCTGAAATGACTGTTGAAGAAAGGCTCTTAGATTTATATTTAGCAATGGCTTCTCGACTATTTTGTTTTTTATTGAGGTAAACAAAAAATAAATTATCGGTAAACTTCCATTCAAGAAGATTTTCTTTTACAATTGGTTTTCCGTTTTTTAATTGATATAAAATAGGGGTGTTGTAATTTGCTGCAGCAATATCGTAGCCGCTTCCACCAAAACTATCCTTCAGTAATTGAAAAGGATTAATCTTTGCCCATTGGGCAATATTATTCAATAAGGTAGAAGAGGTTCCCAATCCCCAATTTTGGGGAAAGCTAAGTTGTGTGGTCACCTGTATATTGGCGTCCACCAAAAAAGAAGGATTTCGTTTTCGGGCTTCCTTTAAAATTTTTATCAGCTGAAAAAGGGTTTTGTTTTCACTTTCCTCAACAGTGTCGCCTAATTGAAATTGAGCCTCGAACCAAGGCATTCCATGTGCGTCTAAACTCTTCCAATGAATTCCTTTTTCATTGGATTCTTCCACAGTTAATGATTGTCCCTTTTTGGTTGGAATAGCCAGTGAAAGAGCACCGTCCAAGACCACATATTCTCCGGTGAGTAATAATTTTCCGTTGCTGTAAAAGGTTTTCAATTTAGGTACGAAGGGTTTCTATATAGTTTACAACTTCACGATGCGAAATATTGTGTTCTTTGAAATAAGTTGCCGCTTGCTTTTTTTCTTTTTCTGTGGCATTGAGTTGATTCAAAATATTCATCAAATGCATTTTCATATGCCCTTTTTGAATACCGGTAGTAATGAGCGATCGTATAGCTGCAAAATTTTGAGCCAATCCGGCAACCGCCACAATTTGCATCAACTCTTTTGCAGAAGGATTCTGCAAAATTTGTAAGGCCGTTTTTACTAATGGATGTAAAGAGGTGAGCCCGCCCACGGTTCCTAATGCCAACGGGATTTCAATCCAAAATTTAAAAACTTCTCCTTCAATGGTGGCCTCTGTTATACTAGAATACGTTCCACCTCTTGAAGCATACGCATGGACTCCGGCTTCCACTGCTCTAAAATCGTTTCCTGTGGCAAGAATCACAGCATCCACACCGTTCATAATCCCTTTGTTATGGGTTACGGCCCGGTAGGGCTCTACTTTGGCTATTTCAATGGCACGCACAAAATTTTTGGCAAAGGTCTTTCCGTCACAATCGTGATGAGTCAATTCAGAAACAGAACAACTCACCGAAGCTCTTACAATACAATGGGGAACATAGTTTGAAAGGATACTCATGACCACTTTCGGGAATTGATTATTTTTATTGAAAACAGCAAACTTTTGCGCTTCGACCTCAAAGGTTTTGGCAAATTGTTCCAAACAACTGTTTATAAAGTTGGCCCCCATAGCTTCTAGGGTTTCAAAAGTAGCGTGGAGCTGATAATAGCCATCAAGTTTGTGGGTGCCATCTTTTAATTCAACGGATAAAAGTCCGCCACCTCTTTTTTGCATATTTTTCTGAATGGGCGCAATGCTCTCTATAAGTTTTGGTTTTACCCATTCAAAATAAGTGATTAGGTCTTCTTTATTTCCGAAGAAATTAAGGTGTACTTGGCCGTTTTTTTCCGTAGCGATTACTTCACTTTTAAAGCCGCCACGGGAAAGCCAGAATTTTGCTGCATTACTGGCGGCAGCCACCACCGAACTTTCTTCAATGACCATAGGGATGGCATACAAAGTCCCGTTAATTTTGAAGTTGGGTGCTATACCGAAGGGGAGGTAATAGTTGGAGAGGGTATTTTCAATAAAATCGTCATGAAGGCTTTGTAGGGTAGTGTCTTCATTCCAATATTTTTTTAGGGTAGTTTCGTGGCTTTTGTCTCCATCCAAAAAAGTATCCGTAAGCCATTGTATTTTTTCTGCTTTGGTTTTTTTGGAAAATCCTGAAATTGTTTTAGACATGCGGTTATTTATAAACTAAGGCAAATATAACTCATAATCCCTTTTTGAAATGACTAATTGGGGCTTCAAAATTGCCTTAGTTAACATAAAAACTCTTATATTTCGCTTTATTTTAGTAAACTTGACATAACAAAAAATTAATCTTTTGAATAAATTACTATCAATCTCTGTGCTGGTGTTTCTATCGATGCTTCCCTCTTCAAAGGCACAACAAAAAGAGATTACACTAGAAGATATTTGGGGCGGAACCTTTAGAACTCAATTTATGGATGTGCTTCATTCTATGAATAATGGAAAGCAATATTCGGTCCTGGATTTCAATCGTTCTACCAATGCCTCATCCATTGATGTGTATGATTACAAAACAGGAGAAAAAGTAAAAACATTGGTAAGCAGTAATGATTTGCCCGAAGTAGACTATTTTATTTCGTATGAGTTTAGCGATGACGAATCCAAAGTGCTTTTGGCAACCAATTTGAAGCAAGTCTATCGCCATTCTGCGTTAGGTAAATATTATGTTTATGATTCAAAAACTAAAGCAACCACTCTTCTTTCTGAAAATCAGGTGCAAGAGCCTACTTTTAGCCCCGATGGTTCTAAAATTGCCTATGGTTTTCAAAATAATTTATATGTAAAAGATCTGGCCACAGGACAAGTGAAGCAAATTACCCAAGATGGTTTAGAGAATGCTATTATTAATGGAATTACAGACTGGGTTTATGAGGAAGAATTTGCCTTTGTTAGAGCGTTTGATTGGAATAAAAACAGCAATAAAATTGCGTTTATTCGTTTTGACGAAAGTCAAGTGCCGGAATTCTCAATGGATATTTATGGAACCGATTTGTACCCCCAAGACGATACGTTTAAATATCCCAAAGCCGGTGAAAAAAATGCCGAAGTTTCCCTTCATATTTATGATTTAAACTCAGGAAAAACTTCTCAAGTAGATGTTTCAAAATATAATAGCTATTACATCCCCAGAATTAAATGGACCGAAGACGCCAATGTGCTTAGCGTTCAGTTAACCAATAGACATCAAAACATATTGGAGTTGGTTTTTGTGAATGCTACTAACAATACTTCGGAATTAATTCATCAAGAAAAGGATGATGCCTATGTAGATGTAACAGACGATCTAACTTTTTTAAACGATAATAGTTTTATTTGGACCAGTGAAAAAAGTGGGTGGAATCATATCTACCATTACGATAAAACAGGAAAATTACTAAAACAAATCACCGATGGTAATTGGGATGTAACCAGTTATTACGGCTTTGATGCTACTTCCGGAAGGATTTTTTATCAAAGTACCGAAAATGGAAACATCAACAGAGATGTGTATTCCGTTATGAAATCAGGAAAAAATAAGGTTCGACTTACTCAAAATACAGGAAGTAACAGCGCTTCTTTTAGTAAAGATTTTACGTATTTTATTAATACTTTTTCAAATACCGAAACGCCATATACCTTTACCTTGCATGATGGCTTAACAGGGAAACCACTTCGTGAAATTAAAAATAATAACGAACTAAAAGAAAGCTTAAAAGACTTCAAAATGTCTAAAAAAGAGTTTTCTACCATTTCCATTAACGGGGAAGAGTTAAATATGTACACCATTAAACCCAAGAATTTTGATCCAAACAAAAAATATCCTTTGTTTA
>JAGQZA010000135.1 GCA_020435805.1 Flavobacteriaceae bacterium | reverse complement strand
GTTAACTGTTCTTCTAATTAAATATACTAATGATAGTAGCAAATCAATTGTTATGCCTCTTTTGTTGTTAACAGGATTATCAACAGTTACAATTAGGGTTTAAGTAGTTGAAAAACAAATGCTTTAGGGTTTTTTTAAAGTTTGAATTGTATCCAAGATACCCGTCAAAATGGTGCACCCTTTTTTAATTTCTTCTTCTGAAATGGTCAAGGGAGGGGTAATTCGTATGGCTTTTCCTTCAAAAAGGAGCCAAAATAGGATGAGTCCCTGCTCTTTGGCTTTTAAGATTATTTCGGTGGCTACTTCGGAAGATGCTACTAGTACAGCTAGCATTAGGCCCTTACCGCGAACTTCTTTGATATGTTGATGTTTCAGTAACTTCCTGAAAAGATTTTCCTTTTCAAAAACATCTTTCATTAACGAAGTTTGTGTAATTTCTTTGAGTGTTGCTAAGGCAGCTGCAGCAATTACCGGATTTCCTCCAAAAGTGGTGATGTGACCCAATTTTGGATTGTCCTTCAATTCAGCCATCAATTCATTAGAAGCTGTAAAGGCGCCAATAGGTAATCCGCCTCCCATGCCTTTTCCCATCACTAAAATATCCGGGACTACCTCAAATTGCTGAAAACCGAAAAGTGTTCCGGTGCGTCCAAATCCGGGTTGAATTTCGTCTAAAATCAGCAAGGCACCCACATCCTCGCATCGCTTTTTTACTTTTTTTAAATACTCACTTTCCGGAAGAATAAAACCCGCACCTCCTTGAATGGTTTCTAAAATAACGGCGGCTGTTTTGGGAGTTATTTTTTCTAAATCGTCTAAATTATTAAAACGGATAGGATAACAATCGGGGATGAGCGGTTCAAAAGGCTGCTTACGTTCTTCATAATCCATGACACTCATGCTCCCCATGGTATTTCCGTGATAGGCATTGTGAGCAAAGAGAATTTGAGTTCTTCCTGTAGCTTTTCGAGCCAATTTTAACGAGGCTTCAATGGCTTCGGTACCACTATTTACTAAATAGGTAGTGTTTAAAGAAGCCGGTAGGTGAAAAGCCAATAATTTGGAAAGTTCCACCGCAGGTTGCTGCACATATTCCCCATATACCATGACGTGGGCATATTTATTTATTTGTTCTGTAACAGCTTTTACTACAGCTGGATGGCCATGTCCCAAACTACACGCCGAAACTCCCGCTACAAAATCCAAGTGCGCTTTCCCTGAAGTATCGTAAATGTAACTCCCTTTGGCGTGGGAAACTTCCATGGCCAACGGCTGTGGGGTAGTCTGTGCTTGATATGTGAAAAAATCTTTAAGCATTATTTAAATAGTCTTTCAGTTGACTTTAAAAACTTCTTATGAAATTTTTCATAAAATGAAATATGTTTAACTAAGATAGGATCCATATATTTTTTAAAACTTTCTACTTTTTTTCCATAAATACTTTCTTTTGTTTCAATCATCACTTCGGAAATAATTAGAGTTTTAATATACTCTATTTGCTTTTTTTTAAAAACTTCATCATCAAATTCAGCAAATAATGAACAATTTTTATGGATAAGACCAAAAGACCAACTTAGGTAGTTAAGACAAGTGATTAAACGTAAATAATTATTGAATGTATATTCAACGTTTCCTAGTCCATGGAAAATAAAGTGTCTATTAAAATTATCTTTTAGATTAGAATTTTCTCTAGTATTCATGTAAAGTTTATTATTTAAATAATCTCTTAACTGCTTAATCCATAGACTAAAGTATTCCTTTTCTTTTTTAAAAATTTGCTTTTTTTGATTAATGTCAAATAAAGAAGTTTCTTCTCCAAGGTTTAATTCATTAAATGACATATAATCTTTAATCATTTCTTTAAACGCATTATCTAAATCTGAAATCTTGGTTGCGTGTTTATACTTCTTTGGATATTTAGAAATTAGATACTTTCTCAGAGAACCCTCTATGACTGGAATTAAAAGATGTATAGCACCTGAAAAATCCTTTTGTAAACATGATACAATGGATTCATCAATTTGGGTACTGTAATCCTTTATAAAAGGGCGTTTTTTGTAAAAACCTTCTGTAATTGAAATTGTGTAACCTAAGTTTAGGAATTTTCTAGCAAATATTTCAAATATTTTTTCTTCTAACTGTTCATTATTTTCCTTTTCAACAAGTCTTTCTAAAACACCAATTTCAAAACCTTGATTATAAGGATGGAATAGAATCCAATTGTGTTTTTGTAATTTTGAATTTAAGGAATCAATTCTCTTTATTTGATCTATTTCTTTATTAATAGATTCAATTTTTTTTTGAAACTTTTCTTTTATAGAATCCACTTTTAATTAAGAAATTAATTCTCTTTCTTTTTCTGTTCCAATGAATCGGTCTTTTGAGTTTTAAATTTTGGATCGTCTTCTCTGTTTTGAAGATCTTTCGGTTTTAACTTGGAAGCCTCTGGAAGTTCCATTTCTTCTTCGGGTGTGTCTTCAAAAAATTCGCCTTCGTCTTCGGGTAATGGAATACCTTGAATCTTTGGGAGTATAGGTGCTGGTTTTCCTTTAAACAAATCCTGTTTGGTCAACAAGCGTTCATCGCCACGCCAGATAAAACCTTTTAAGAGTCTTACATTTTCTGGAAACTGGGAGGGTGGGTACACTTTTCCGGGGACTTTCTTTAAAAACCGAATGCCTATTATTTTCTGATTTTCCAAGTATAATTGAATAGAACTGGAGGTATTGTTGTTGATCCCCACTAATTCTTCTTTATCGTTTCGGGAGTAAAAAATGACTTCGGTGTTTTTTATGATATTTACCGTATCCAACTGATTTTTGGTAAACAAGCCAATGAGTCGTTCTCCTTTTACTTGATTGTATCCTGCACTATCTTTTTGCACCAAAAAGGCATTATTGAACACCTTTAGAGTATCCAATTCGTCTGTGAGTTTGTTATTCAGTAAATGAATGGTATCGCCCGTCATTTGGTTTTCACCGCTCCAAAGAATAGGTTCACGAAGCATTTTAGTAATTCCCAGTTTTTCATTTACATAAATGGAATCACATTTTCCACTAGTAGGTTCTTCACCCTCCAGTCCTTGTTTAAACATTCGGGCACGATAAAATCCTTTAATAATCCGGTTTTCGGGTTTTCCTGTAACTCGAAGCGTATCTGCGTGTACGTACACCGAATCGTTTTCCTGAAGGGTTACCGCCACTGCCCTCTTAGTAATAAATACCGAATCCTGATCCCGAAAAACTTCGGCATAATGCCCACGGATAATACTTTTATTGAGGGTATCCAACACTTTTATATTGTTGGTAGCTGAAGCAAAACCGGTATTTCTGTTGAAGAAAATACTGTCGCCATAAAGAATTCGATTGTTGTAATCTACTCTCGAATTTTTTACAAAATGGCCAATATTGGTTCGTGTGTTGTAAAACCCTCTTTCGCAATAGACGGTACTGGTTTCACTCACAATTTTAGATTCCCCATAGAGGTAAGCACCACCACTTTCTGAATAAAAATCGAGTTGGGGAGAGGTTACCGTATATTTTGGGTTTACAATTTTTACTTCTGAAAGAAATTGGTATTTCTTCGACTCGGCATAATAACGACCTATTCTGCTGGTTAACACACTGGCGGTGTCTCGAACGGTCCCTCCGGTGCGATAATAGGCTTGCTGTTTAATTCTGTCAAAATAGAGCGTGTCTGTTGAAAGAGTTGTCTTTGGCTCTGTGAGCATAACATTTCCGGCAGCAAAGGCAAAAGAAGTGTTGCCGTTATACTCGCCATAATTGCTGGTCATGCTTACCGTGTCCCCTTGTGAAATGCGTACTTTTCCGTAGGCTTTTACAAAATTGTCTTTAAAATACACAAAGGCCTGGTCGCACCACATTTCAACCCCTTCATGAATGATATATACTTGTCCTGCTTCATCACGAGTGTAGATAAGTGCTTCGGGGAATTCCGGTTTTTTTTCAAAATAGCCCGATTTTACCAATACTTTGGTAGTTTTTGTGGTATCAATAATTTTTACCTGTGCTTCGGAAATACTTCCGAAGAAAATAAAAAGAGAGAAGAATATGTAGCTTGATAATTTCAAAATCAAGCAAATTTAATGGGATTTTCAGTATTTACCACTACTTTTTTCTAACTATCCATATATCTTGAGGGAGCCAATTATTTTGCGGCTTTTGTACAATATGCTCTAAAATTTCAAAATCTTTCAAAAGTTGTTCCATAAACTTGACGGGCTGAAATGCAGAATACGTTCTATGCCCTTCTTTTACTTTTCCTCTAACAATAATTGTATCGTTTTGATATTTAGCCAGTTCTGAATTTGTAAGTATGGTTTTGAAATTATCACCCTGTGTGGTAATATAGAGTATTCCGTGCGGTTTTAAAATTCTTTTTAACTCTTTAATCCACTCATAATGTTGTTTTTCAGAAAGGTGGGTTAACACCGAAAGGCTATATATAATATCGAAAAAGTCATTCTTATATGGTAAGGAAGCCTCAATAGTATTCAGGTTAAATTGTATGTCCGGTAAATTTTCAGAATTCCAAGTTATTGATTTTTTGTTATAGTCAGTTCCATAAAAGGAGCAGTTTTGAGTTGCTATTTTGGGGAAATGCCTTATAATTCTAGCGGGGCCACAGCCCCAATCTAAAATGGTTACATCTTTAAGTTCTTTATGTTTTTTTAAATGATTGGCAATATACTGGGCTTCTTTATATCCTTCGTTGTAGTATTTATCATAATTTAACTGAAACGACTCATACATTAAGTAATCTGGCGGCAACAGAATAGAAGGGTTCTCACTTTTAAACAGAGCATTGGCTTTTTTATTTTTTATTCGCATAATATGATACCGAAGCATATCTGCGAAATAAAGAAGATTAAAATTTCTTAATACTCCAGAAAAAGTACTCTTTAAGCCCATCTTTTTTAGTTGAAAAATTTATCTGTGAATTGTCTGCGTTCTATCCGGACCCACCGATACAATTTTGATAGGAACTTCCAGTTCCTTTTCAAGAAATTGGATGTAATCATTCAATGCTTTTGGAAATTGAGAGGTCGTTGTCATCTTGGTTAAATCTTCTTTCCAACCTGCCATTTCGGTATATATTGGCGTTACGTTTTCCTCTTCAATATTGTAGGGTAAGTGAGTGATGGTTTTGCCTTTGTAATTATAGGCAGTACATACGTTAAGGGTATCAAAACCGCTTAAAACATCGCCTTTCATCATCATTAATTGAGTAACACCGTTTACTTGTACCGCATATTTTAGCGCTACCAAATCTAACCAACCACAGCGTCTTGGGCGACCTGTGGTAGCACCAAACTCGTTCCCCACACGCCCCATGGTTTTTCCATACTCATCAAACAATTCGGTAGGGAAGGGGCCGCTTCCTACGCGGGTAGCATAGGCTTTAAAAATTCCAATAACCTCTTTTATGGTGTTAGGGGCAACTCCCAAACCGGTACAAGCACCTGCTGCGGTAGTGTTTGAAGAAGTCACGTAAGGATAGGTTCCAAAATCAATATCCAATAACGAACCCTGAGCACCTTCGGCCAAAATAGATTTTCCGGTTTTTTGCGCTTGGTATAAATATTCTTCACTGTCGATAAAAGTAAGTTCTTTTAAGGTCTCAACGGCTTTAAAGAATTCGGTTTCCAGTTCTTTTAAATCGTATTGTATATCTACATTGTAAAAATCGATCATCGCTTCGTGTTTGTTGGCCAAAGCGCGGTAGCGATCTTTCCAATCGGTTAATTCAGTATCCCCCACTCGAATTCCGTTGCGGCCTGTTTTGTCCATATAGGTTGGACCTATTCCTTTTAGGGTAGAACCTATTTTTGCTTTTCCTTTGGAAGCTTCACTGGCTGCATCCAGTAAGCGGTGTGTAGGTAAAATAAGGTGTGCCTTTCGGGAAATGAGCAATTTCTTTTTGAAATCGATATTGAATTTTGATAAATTTTCCAGCTCTTTTTTGAAAATAACCGGGTCAATGACGACCCCGTTTCCTACCACATTTACTGCATTTTCATGAAATATCCCACTAGGGATGGTATGCAGTACGTGTTTAATACCATCAAACTCTAATGTGTGCCCGGCATTAGGTCCCCCTTGAAAACGAGCAATAATGTCGTAATTTTTAGTAAGTACATCAACAATTTTTCCTTTTCCTTCGTCCCCCCATTGGAGTCCAAGCAATAAATCTACCATGAAATGAGCTGGTTATTCTGTTAGGTTTTCTTCTTTGTTTCGGGTTCCGTAGAAATATAGTGAGTGATTGTTGATTTTGATGTCAAAAACCTCCTCAATGGTTTTTTTAATGGATTGAATACGGGGATCACAGAACTCTACCACTTCCCCGGTATCCGTAAGTATGACATGGTCATGTTGGC
>JAGQZA010000134.1 GCA_020435805.1 Flavobacteriaceae bacterium | reverse complement strand
ATGGGCCAATTCCATAATGTGGGCGCAAATTTAATACAAACTTTGGGTTGCACAAATTATTTACTGAAAAAAGTATTTATCTCCAATTTAAAAAATATCTACCTCTTAGCTGCGTTAGCATTTTTTTATCATACCCCTAAATATATTATTAGTAAATTCGCCCCAACATAATACCCTGTTACATGCTCGATTTTAACTTTAGTAAATGGAATAAAATTATAGGCTGGTTGGTTTTTTTTGTAGCCTTAACCACCTATTGGCTCACTGTTGAACCTACCGTAAGTTTTTGGGATGCCGGCGAGTACATTACCACCTCCAGCAACCTTGAAGTAGGTCACCCTCCGGGAGCTCCTTTATACCAGTTGTTGGGAGCTTTTTTCTCCATATTTGCTATGAACGCCTCCAGCGTTGCATTGACCATTAATTTAATGTCGGTATTTGCCAGTGCCTTTACCATACTATTTATGTTTTGGTCGCTCACGCTGTTATTAACCCTTGTAGTTTCCAAACAAACTGAAATTACCAAAAACAATGCGGTAGCTATTCTCGGGAGTGCCGCTGTTGGATCACTTGCCTTTACTTTTACAGATAGTTTCTGGTTTTCTGCAGTAGAGGCCGAAGTATATGCCGCCGCTACATGTATGTTGGCTATTATGTTTTATTGTGGATTACGCTGGGAGCAAGAAATGTTTACCCCTAGAGGTGATCGCTGGTTAATACTCATAGCATTTATTATCGGTCTTTCCTTTGGAATACACTTTATGGCATTATTGACCATTCCGGCCATTGGTTTTCTGTATTTTTTCAAAAAGTACAAAACAGTTACCGTAAAGAATTTTATTATGGCTAACATAGTGGTCGTTGCCATTTTATTGTTCATTTTTAAGCTATTACTTCCTATGACAATGAAGTTTTTTAGTGCTACGGAATTATTTTTCGTGAACACTATTAGACTTCCCTTCAATTCAGGAACTATTTTCGCCGGACTTCTTTTTATAGTACTTTTTTATTTCGGCTTAAAATATACCAAAAGCAAGGGATATGCAACGTTGAATACGGTTATCCTCTGTATTTTATTCATCTTTATTGGTTTTTCTAGTTGGTTAATGCTTCCTATTCGTGCTAATGCTGGCACGGTAATTAATGAAAATAACCCCAACAATGCGCGTGAACTTTTAGCCTATTATAATCGTGAACAATATCAAGAAACGCATTTGTTTTATGGACCCCAATTTACTGAAGAATATGCGGGTTTAGACCCCGAAAATCCTTACAAAGACGATAAACCCAAATACGAAAAAGACGAAGCTACCCGTAAGTACATTATTGTAAACGAATGGAAAAATGCCGCACAAAACACAGATGACGCACAAAAGGCAATTTTGCCTCGTATGTGGAGTACCGAACACGCCAATAATTATTTGGAATACACCAACGGACTCGAATTTGGAATAAAAAGAGAATACCGAAACGAACAACGTTTGGTAGAGGAGGTAGCTAAATTTAAGGAAGCACATCAAAACGGATTGGTAGATGGAGACGATTATCATGATTTTTTAAGGCAATTCGGAGCATTTCTTGATATCAAAAAACCTACGTTTATTGATAACATCAAGTTTATGTTCACTTTTCAATTTGGAAAAATGTACTGGCGCTATTTTATGTGGAATTTTACGGGACGCCAAAATGATGTACAATGGCAAGGAGGTAACCTAAATGGTAATTGGATAAGTGGCATAAAATTTATTGATGAATGGCAACTGGGCTCACAAGATAATCTTCCTATAGATTTAAAAGAGAACAAAGCACGAAACACGTATTATTTTCTTCCTTTACTATTGGGAATTTTAGGTCTGGTCTTTCATGCTAAAAATGATAAAAAAACTTTTTGGGTGCTCATGGTACTCTTCCTTTTTACCGGCTTAGCGTTAAAAGTGTATCTTAATGAACGACCCTTCGAGCCCCGAGAACGGGATTATGCCGTTGTAGGATCTTTTTATGTTTTTGCCATGTGGATAGGCTTTGGTGTGTATGCCCTTTATGAGCTGATGAAGGAGTATGTACAACCAAAAATTGCATTGCCCATTGTTTTAGTGGTAACTACTTTAGCAGGACCTGTCCTTTTAGCTTCGCAAAACTGGGACGACCACGACCGCTCAGGCCGGTATACAGCAAACTCTATGGGACGAATGTATCTCGACTCTTGCGATGAAAATGCTATTTTATTTACTATTGGTGATAACGACACTTTTGCTTTGTGGTACCAACAAAATATTGAAAAATACCGTCAAGACGTAAGAATCGTGAATACCAGTTTGTTTCAAACCGATTGGTACATAGACGATATGAAGAAAAAAGCCTTTACCAGTGACCCTATCCCGTCGCAGCTTACTCACGAACAGTATCGCTATGGAGTGAGGGATGTTATTGCTCACCAAGAAACCAAACAAGATACATTAGATATAAAAACTTGGATGAATTGGGTGGCAAGTGAAAATCCCCTTACCAAAATTGAACTTAATAGCGGGCAATTTATCACCTCGTTCCCTTCAAAAGTAATCCGTATTCCGGTTGACAAAGAAGCGGTGCTTAAAAACGGTATTGTAGATGAAAAAGATGCAGACAAAATAGTGTCAGACATTTATATTACCTTAAAAGGTGATTATGTGTATAAAAACCGAACGTTAATGCTGGATATTATTGCTAATAACAATTGGGAAAGACCTATTTATTTTAGCGGTGGAGCCTTTGGCGACGATGATTATTTATGGATGAAAGATTATTTACAGCTCGATGGTGTTGTATATAAATTAGTCCCCATTAAAACCCCTGTTGATAAAAGAAACCCTTTTGATATGGGACGCATCGATAGTGACAAAATGTACGATATTGTCATGAGTTGGGATTGGGGGAATAGCGGCAATCCAAACATCTATCATGATACCGAAACCCGAAGAAACGGCATTACCTACCGAAGCAACCTTGCAAGGCTCGCCGATGTACTAATTAAGGAAGGTAAAAAAGAAAAAGCCGAAAAAATCCTCGACCTTGCTATGGAGAAAATGCCTGTACAATATTTTGAATACTACTCGCTTCTAGAACCTTACATACTTAATTACTACGAGCTTGAAAAAACCGAAAAAGCTCGAAAGGTATTTGAAGAAACAGCCGCTAAATACCAAAGCTATGTTGCCTATTATGGGAATATGCCCTTGGAAGAACAAGGGGAAAATATTCAAGAAATTTACTCAAAATTGAATCAGTACGAAAGCTTGGTGGAAATTGTCTATGTATATGATACAGATGAGTATTACCAACAACAAAAACAACTATTCAAAAATTATCTGCAGCCTTTTAAAGGATTATTTACTCGATTGAATATGAATATTGACGAGGAATTTTTACAAAAGGAACGAATTACAGAAAAACTATTAGATTCTCTTATGGGAGACTCAACCAGCACTGAGTAATGAAAATCTTTTTCCCGAAAACGCCCAAATTTGTCACTTGGCTCTATCCAAAACGAATTTGGGCGTTTTCACGTTTACAAAATAGGGTCTATCTTACTTTTGATGACGGCCCCATTCCGGAAGTTACCCCTTGGGTTTTACAACAGCTACAACTATTTAATGCCAAAGCCACCTTTTTTTGTATTGCTGAAAACATTCAAAAACACACTGAAATATTTCAGAATATACTTACTGAAGGACATGCCTTTGGAAATCATACCTTCAACCATTTAAAAGGACCCAAAACACCCGCCCAAAAATACTTGAATAATGTGATGGCTTTTGAAGAAGTCATCCAACCATCCAACCATCCAACAATCCAACAATCTAAGCTATTTCGCCCTCCTTATGGAAAACTAACCCAAAAACAAGCCAAAGGGGTACAAAGTAAAGGCTATAAAATAATAATGTGGGATGTGCTTAGCTACGATTGGGACAAAACAATTTCAGAAGAAACCTGTCTTCAACATGTGTTAAAAAATATTCGCCCGGGTAGTATTGTGGTATTTCACGATAGCTTAAAAGCAGAAAAAAACATGAAATATACCCTGCCAAGAGTATTAGAATTTATTCAAAAAAAAGGATGGAAAGCTGAAAAAATTGAGATGAGCTTCTAAACAAATTCTTTTACAAGGCCTATTAAGGTATTTGCATCCTGTTCCCCACTTTGGCGCCATTTCATTTCGCCATTTTTGTAGATCATAAGGGTAGGTAATCCTTTTACACGAAGCGCTTCAGAGAGTTCTTGATTTTTTTCAATATCAATTTTTATTACGCGTGCTTTATCGCCCAAAGCTGCCGCTACATCACGCAACACGGCGTGCATTTCTTTGCAGGCTTCGTCCCATTCGGCATAAAAATCTAGTAACACAGGGACGTTGGTTTCAATTAATTCTCCAAATTTTGACATACGTTTGAAGTATTTCTTTAAAATGCTCACTACAAATATAACATTTCCGCTTAATTAGATACTATTTGCCTTCTTTTTAAGTTGAATCACGGTAACTTCCGGCCATATTCCTACACGCCCGGGGTACGCCAAAAACCCAAAACCGCGATTTACATTTATATACCTTCCCAGTTCTTCGTAGATTCCTGCCCAATTCTCGTAACGATATTTTACCGGACTCCATTTAAACCAACCAGGGATTTCAATGCCAAACTGCATTCCATGGGTGTGTCCCGAAAGGGTTAGGTGAAAATGTCTATTGTCAAGCTTTACATGTTCTTTCCAGTGAGAAGGGTCATGGCTCATTAAAATTTTGAAATCGCTTTTTGAAACCCCCACACAAGCCTTTTCAAGGTCTCCCGCTTTTTTGAATCCACCCGCACCCCAATTTTCAACACCAATCAATTTTATACTTTCTCCATTTCTGGTTAAACTTACGTTTTCGTTCAATAATAAATTCCAACCCATTTCTTTTTGGATAGCTTTCAAGTTTTGAAGATTATTTCGTTTATCCTCTTCGGAAGGCCACGAAATATAATCGCCGTAATCGTGATTCCCTAACACTGAAAATACCCCGTCTTTAGCCGATAATTTGGCAAAATGTTCCTTCCAAGGCAACATTTCGTCTGCCTTATTATTCACCAAATCGCCCGTAAAAAGAATGAGATCACTTTCTTGTTGATTAATAAGGTCAATGCCATATTTCACCTTTTTTTTGTTATCAAAACTTCCGCTGTGAACGTCACTTATTTGAGTCATGGTATAACCGTCAAAAGCTTCGGGCAAGTCATCAAATTCCAGAACATATTTCAGAACTTTATAGTTGTACTTCCCTCGGTACATTCCATACAAAAAAGAAGCAAAAGGAATGGCCGCTACTCCCAAAGCAAGAGTACTTATAAATTTTCTCCGGGAAGGCACATAAAACCCATTGTCACTACCTCCAAATTTTGAAAAAAGACCAACCGAGAACCGAACAATATCTTCCCCAAACATGAAGATAATGACAAGCAATTTTGGAATAAAAATAGTCAGGAAAAAGCCAAAGGTGTACATCCTTGAAGGAGTCATTTGTCTTCCATGAATACCTCCTGTTAATTGATAAATAAAAAGGGCTAACAAAACTACGGAAACAACAAAATAAACCCAATGCAGCCATTGGTTTTTTGAAACAGTGCGTATGGCCTGAAAGGCATAGACGTCTATTAAAAAATAAATAGCAATAAAAATAATCCAGCGTAGCATACTATTTTTTCAAAAGGTAAAGATACGTGGCTTCACAAATGCTAGGGAAGAATTTACTTTTTTTTAACGTGATTTTGTAATTTAGATTCCTTAAATTCCGAAAATGAAAAGAAGAAAATTTATTCAAAATGCCTCATTAAGTAGTTTAGGAATTGTGGCGGCGACCTCAACGTTTGCGTGTAACGAAAGCAAGTCTTCTTCTGAAGCAGTTCCCTCTGAAACTTCAAATAGCAAAAAATATCCATTGGTTATCGCCACTTGGAATGTTCCCGAGGCCACCACAAAGGCATGGGAAACCCTACACAACGGAGGCACAGCATTGGATGCCATAGAAAAAGGGTGTAATGTAGAAGAAGCCAATGAAAAAGGGCAAAGTGTAGGTATTGGAGGCCTTCCCGACCGCGATGGAAATGTGACACTGGATGCCTGTATTATGAACAAGGAAGGAAACTATGGAGCAGTAGTATATCTTCAAAATATCAAGCATCCTATTTCAGTAGCCCGAAAAGTCATGGAGAACACTCCGCATGTTATTTTAGCAGGAAAAGGAGCCGAATCGTTTGCTTATTCCGAAGGTTTTTTAAAAGAAAATTTATTAACAGAAGCGTCTAAAAAAGCATGGGAAGAGTGGAAAATTACTTCAAAATACCAACCCATCATCAATATTGAAAATCACGATACAATAGGTATGCTATCCATAGACAAAAATGGAGATATTGCAGGTGGCTGCACTACTAGTGGGCTAGCCTATAAAATGGCCGGCCGTGTAGGTGATTCTCCCATTATTGGCTCGGGATTATTTATCGATAATG
>JAGQZA010000133.1 GCA_020435805.1 Flavobacteriaceae bacterium | reverse complement strand
ACCTTTTAATTGAACAAATTAAAAAAAAGAAATCCTTCCTCTGCATCGGTCTGGATGTAGATTTGGATAAAATTCCACCGCATTTGTTGCAAGAGGATGACCCTATTTTTGCTTTCAACAAGGCCATTATTGATGCTACCCATCAGTTGGCAGTGGCCTATAAACCCAATACGGCTTTTTACGAAGCCTACGGATTGAAAGGCTGGCAGGCACTTCAAAAAACAATTGACTATTTAAACGAAAACCACCCCAAAATCTTTACCATTGCCGATGCCAAACGTGGTGATATTGGCAACACTTCTAAAATGTATGCCAAAGCTTTTTTTGAGGATATGGGCTTCGATTCGGTGACGGTAGCTCCCTATATGGGGAAAGATTCGGTAGAGCCGTTTTTATCCTTTGAAAACAAACACACTATCTTGCTGGCACTTACTTCCAATGAAGGAGCTTTCGATTTTCAAACAAAAAGGGTAGAAGGGGATGAGTTGTACAAAAAAGTAATTGAAACTTCAAAAAGCTGGAAAAACAGCAACAATTTAATGTATGTTGTGGGTGCTACTAAGGCTGAATACTTAGCTGAAATCCGTAACATTATTCCCGATAGTTTTTTATTGGTACCTGGTGTGGGGGCTCAGGGCGGGAGTCTTCAGGAGGTGTGTCACTACGGAATGACCAAAGACATAGGCTTACTTGTTAATTCTTCCCGCGGAATTATTTACGCATCCCATAAAGAAGACTTTGCCGAAGCCGCAGCGAAGGCAGCTAAAAGTTTGCAACAGGAAATGCAGGCTATTTTGGAAGCACGCTAATCCTGTAACGCAAATACTTTCTTCAATAAATCGGTAGTTCGGGAAGATACTTTTGTTCTAATATTTTTTTCCTCCACCGAAATCATTTTATAGACACCCTTCAACGCTTCGTTGGTAACATAATCGGTTAAATCGGGGTTTACTTTATTGACCAATGGAATAGAATTATACTTGGTAATGATGTTGGTCCAAATCTGGTCGGCACCTACTTTGGAAAACGAGTTTTGAATTACCGGATTAAATTTTCCGTACAAAGGAGATTGTGTTTTTCCTTGCAGATAATTGGTAGCAGCATTATCGGGGCCCAATAAAATATTTTTAGCATCATTAAAAGTAATGCCTTTTACCGCATCCACAAAAATAGGGGTGGCTTCTTTTACGGCATCTTCCGCAGCACGATTCAGCATCAATAATCCTTGGTCGGCTAGACTGGAAAGCCCAATATCACGTAGGGCTTTATCAACTTTTTGCAGCTCTTGCGGAAGTAAGATTTTTACCAGTTGGTTTTTATAAAACCCGTCTTTTTGGGTGAGCTTAGTTACTTGTTTGTCAATACCAAAATCCAAGGCCTCTCGAAGTCCGCTGGCAATCATGGTATCGCTAATGCCACCATCTCCCGTGGGAAGCGTATTAACTACGTTTTGCAATTCGTCGCAGGAAATTAGAAAAATAGATAGAATGAGTAGGAGTGCTTTTGTTTTTTTCATTGCATAAAGTTATTGAGAACATTCACCATTTTCGATTTGTTGTTGAGTGGGATTATATGCATTAAACGCTACATCATACGTCCCTTGAAAATTGTTGGTGCTTAAAGTAGGTTCCAGCCCACAAAAGTTAACTAGACCATCATTAAATTTAATGATTATTTCTTTGACAATGAAAGACGTACTTCGAAGTCCGTCAATGTTTGTGATTTGATCATTATCAAAGATTACCAGGGATTCAATATTTTCTATTTCTGATAAGCCATCAATATTCAACAAAGATTGATTTTCCCGTATGTGGATATAGGCAGAAACTTCTCTTAAGTCAGAAAGTCCATCCAGATTTTGAAGTAAGGGATTTTGAAGTATAGTAACACTTCCACTACTTAAAAATTGGGAGTCCCCTACTTTTTCAAGATTCTTTAACCCATTAATATTAGTCAGAACCGGATTGTTGTTAATTTGCAAAAAGGTCTTTACATGGATTAAGGACTCCAGTCCATCCAAATTATTCAATTGCTCGTTAAAACTTACCACCAAATAATTCCCTATATAGTTAAGCCCTAAAAGCGGTTCCAGATTGGTAATATCTATACCTTGTTGATACCCTATAAAAACATATCCACTCACTTCCGTATAGCGTTCTGCCCCAAAAGTATCCACCTCCTCCTGGGTATTTAATATCACATCACCAATAAACACATTCGTTCTTTCTTCTAGATTGACTGTTACTGCTGCAGTTTCAGTAATAGTCCCATCTGTAACCGATACTGTAGCGGTAAGCATAGGATTGATTTGATATTCAAATTCCCTTTTATCCAATACCGTTAAATTCCCAGTAGAGGGGTCTATCTCCATAGAGCCCTCGGGATTTTGACTTTCAATACTGAAAGTTAATGCTCCGCCATTTGAAATCCCTATTACGGTACCCACAGCATCCCCATTTTCGGGGTTTTCAACCATAGATACAGTTAGGTCAAAGGTATCAATATCATTTTCCTGAACGGATTCAGTATCATTTTTTAATGAACAGCTAACCACAGTAAGTAGCAGAAAAGAGAAAGGAATTAAGAATTTCATAGTATTGGTATTTTAAAATAGTAATTTAAATATAGGTAATAAAAATGTATCTTTTTTTCAAAACCCCAAAAACATAACCCTAAAATAATTATTGGTTCTCTTAGTCTATAAATTAGGTATCCTGTAATTAAAATTATTCATAGCATTGAATTTCGTAAATTTGCACTTCCATCATAGTTTTTGAGAATGCAACAAGTACTACCGTATCAACCCAAACACAAAGTCCGAATCGTTACCGCCGCCTCCTTGTTCGACGGTCACGATGCCGCCATTAATATCATGCGCCGTATCATACAAGCCACCGGAGTAGAGGTCATCCATTTGGGGCATGACAGAAGTGTGGAAGAGGTGGTAAATACTGCTATTCAGGAAGATGCCAATGCCATTGCCATGACCTCGTATCAAGGGGGGCATAACGAGTATTTTAAGTATATGTACGACTTGCTTCAGGAAAAGGGTGCCGGACATATCAAGATTTTTGGCGGCGGAGGCGGTGTCATTTTACCTTCGGAAATAAAGGACTTGATGGACTACGGGATTACACGAATCTATTCTCCCGATGACGGCCGCGAAATGGGTCTGCAAGGAATGATTAACGACTTGGTACAGCAATCCGATTTTGCCATTGGGGATGCGTTGAATGGAGAACTGAAAGACCTTCCGAAGAAAAACCCGAAAGCCATTGCCCGTATCATTTCTTCGGCAGAAAACTTTCCGGAAGTAGCCGAAGAAGCACTAAAGGAAATTCATAAAAAGAATGAAAAGGCTACCATTCCCGTGCTGGGAATTACCGGAACCGGCGGTGCAGGAAAATCCTCTCTCGTGGACGAATTGGTGCGTCGCTTTCTCATCGATTTCCCTAAAAAGACCATAGCCCTCATTTCGGTAGATCCTTCTAAGCGGAAGACCGGTGGCGCGTTGTTGGGCGATCGTATCCGTATGAATGCCATCAACAACCCCCGTGTGTATATGCGTAGTCTGGCCACACGCCAAAGCAATCTGGCCCTGTCTAAATACGTGCACGAAGCCATTGAAGTCTTGAAAGCGGCCGAATACGACCTTATTGTGTTGGAAACCTCGGGTATTGGGCAAAGCGATACCGAAATCCTCGACCACAGCGATGTATCTCTCTATGTAATGACACCCGAATTTGGCGCCGCTACACAGTTGGAGAAAATTGATATGCTGGACTTTGCCGATTTGGTAGCCATCAACAAGTTTGATAAAAGAGGGTCTCTCGATGCGCTTCGTGATGTGAAAAAGCAATATATGCGTAACCACAATCTGTGGGACACTCCTCAAGACCAATTACCAGTATATGGTACGATTGCTTCCCAGTTTAACGACCCGGGAATGAACCAGCTTTATAAGGCGGTCATGGATAAGATTGTAGCGAAGACGAGTGCCGATTTAAAAAGCAGTTACGAGATAAGTGATGAAATGAGCGAGAAGATTTTTGTGATTCCACCGGCACGTACTCGTTATCTTTCAGAAATTGCTGAAAACAATAGAAACTACGATAAAGTAGCTTCCCAACAGGTGGAAGTGGCTCAAAAACTCTATGGTATCTTTAAAACCATATGTACCGTAGCACGTGTCCCTTCGAGCGCAGTCGAGAAGTCTTTCATTCAAAAAGTAGGACTTGATGCAGATGAGATTCTTCGTTCCACTAAGAATGACAACGATAAAGAACTAGTAACCTTACTCCTAAAAGAATTCGACCGGGTAAAAATGGACCTTGACCCCCACCATTGGGAAACATTGATAAACTGGGATGCTACCGTGCAACGCTACAAAGACCCTGTCTATTCGTTTAAAGTACGAGGTAAAGAAATTAACATTGAAACCCATACCGAAAGCCTTTCGCATACGCAAATCCCAAAAGTTGCCTTACCCAAATACCAAGCGTGGGGCGATATTTTACGCTGGTGTCTGCAGGAAAATGTTCCCGGAGCATTTCCCTACGCTTCAGGATTGTATCCGTTTAAGCGTACCGGTGAAGACCCAACCCGTATGTTTGCAGGGGAAGGCGGTCCCGAACGTACCAACCGCCGTTTTCATTATGTAAGTCTGGGGATGCCCGCTAAACGCCTTTCCACCGCCTTCGATAGTGTGACCCTCTACGGAAACGACCCGGGTCACCGTCCCGATATCTACGGAAAAATAGGCAATGCCGGGGTGTCCATTTGTTGTTTGGACGATGCCAAAAAGCTCTATTCGGGATTTGATTTGAGCGACCCTATGACTTCGGTGAGTATGACCATTAATGGCCCTGCCCCTATGTTATTGGGCTTTTTTATGAATGCTGCCATCGATCAGAATTGCGAGAAATATATTAAAGAAAATGGGCTGGAGAAGGAAGTAGCCACCAAGATTGCGGCTATTTATAAAGAAAAAGGAACCGAACAACCTCAATATAACGGAGACCTTCCCGAAGGGAATAATGGCTTAGGTTTACTATTGCTAGGGGTTACCGGAGACCAAGTGTTACCCGTCGAGGTCTATTCAAAAATTAAAGCTGAAACCCTTCAGCAGGTAAGGGGTACGGTGCAGGCCGATATTTTAAAAGAAGATCAGGCACAGAACACCTGTATCTTTTCTACCGAGTTTGCCCTGCGGCTTATGGGCGATGTGCAAGAGTATTTCATTCAACATAAGGTGCGTAACTTTTACTCGGTGTCTATTTCGGGCTACCACATTGCCGAAGCGGGTGCCAACCCTATTTCGCAATTGGCGTTTACTTTGGCCAACGGCTTTACCTATGTGGAATATTATCTATCTCGTGGGATGGATATTAACGAGTTTGGTCCTAACCTATCGTTCTTTTTCAGTAATGGCATTGACCCCGAATACTCAGTCATTGGGCGGGTAGCTCGTAAGATTTGGGCCAAGGCCATGCGTGATAAATACGGTGCCAACCCCCGTGCACAAATGCTGAAATACCACATTCAGACTTCGGGACGCAGCTTGCACGCACAGGAAATAGACTTTAACGACATCCGTACTACGCTACAGGCGTTGTATGCTATTTACGATAACTGTAATTCGTTACACACCAATGCTTACGATGAGGCCATTACCACGCCCACCGAAGAAAGTGTACGCCGTGCCATGGCGATACAGCTCATTATCAACAAAGAATTGGGCTTAGCCAAAAACGAAAACCCAATACAAGGATCGTTTATTATTGAAGAACTCACCGATTTGGTAGAAGAGGCTGTATTGAAGGAGTTCGATAGTATTACCGAACGCGGTGGTGTATTAGGAGCCATGGAAACCATGTACCAGCGTAGCAAGATTCAGGAAGAGAGTTTGTACTACGAAACCTTAAAACACAATGGCGACTATCCCATTATTGGGGTTAATACTTTTTTAAGCAGCAAAGGGTCGCCTACCATTTTACCTGCGGAAGTGATTCGCGCCACCGAAGACGAAAAGCAAGCACAGATTCATACGCTGGAGCAACTCCACAAAAGCTACCCCAACAAAGCCAAAGAGGCGTTGCAGAAGGTACAAAAAGTGGCCATACAAAACGGAAATATTTTTGAAGCCTTAATGGACGCCACTAAAGTATGTTCGCTGGGTCAAATTACCGATGCTTTGTTTGAAGTAGGGGGGCAGTACAGGAGAAACATGTAACTATTTTATTGTTCATTTCTTTTGCTTGTCCAAAAGAAACGAACCAAAGAAAAAGACCCCTTTTCTGAGGAATTTTTTGTGTCCCACAAAAACCGCTCGAAAACTCCGCGTCACTACGTTCCTGAATCTCGGAGCTTTTCATCGCATATTCTGCACAAAAGGACTGCCTAGCCTTGCTAGGACTAGAGTTTTTTTTAATGGATTAAATACTTCCTCTTGCGCCACCGGCTATCACTGAAATTCTTTCAGATTGCTGAATACAACAATAAAGTAGAATGGGTGGGTGGTTTTTAGTAATGTCACTTCGAGTGTTTCGCCTGAGGCGAAATGTATCGAGAAGCATTAGTACAT
>JAGQZA010000132.1 GCA_020435805.1 Flavobacteriaceae bacterium | reverse complement strand
CAAGCCTTTCGTTGGATGCCCTTAGGGCAAAATCGGATGCCTTCCGAAAGAAAATCAAAGACGATCAAAAAGAAATTCAAGACCAGATTGATACCCTTTTAAGCGATGCCGAAAAAGAGGAAGACATTGATGTAAAAGAAGATATCTACAACCGTATCGATGCCTTAAAAGACGATCGCTACGAAATTGAAAAGAAAACCCTTAACGATATCTTACCCGAAGCCTTTGCAGTGGTAAAAGAAACGGCAAAACGCTTTAAAGATAATGCCTCCCTTGCCGTAACCGCCACCCCTTTTGACCGTGAAATTTCGGCCACCAAAGACTACGTAACACTGGAAGGTGACAAAGCCGTTTGGAGTAATTCTTGGGATGCTGCGGGGAAAGAAGTTACTTGGGATATGGTCCATTACGATGTACAGCTCATTGGCGGTATCGCGTTACACCAAGGAAAAGTAGCCGAAATGCAAACCGGAGAAGGAAAAACTTTGGTGGCAACCTTACCTGTTTACCTTAATGCTCTTGCTGGAAACGGAGTACATTTGGTTACTGTAAACGATTATCTTGCGAAACGAGATAGCGCATGGATGGCGCCTATTTTTGAATTTCACAGCTTAAGTGTGGATTGTATCGATTTACACCAACCCAACTCCGAAGCGCGTAGAAAAGCCTATAATGCCCATATTACCTATGGAACCAACAACGAATTTGGTTTCGATTATTTACGGGATAATATGGCACACGCCCCTAACGATTTAGTGCAACGCCCACACCATTTTGCCATTGTGGACGAGGTGGATAGTGTATTGATTGACGATGCCCGTACTCCTTTGATTATTTCAGGGCCGGTTCCCCAGGGGGATCGTCATGAATTTAATGAACTAAAGCCAAAAATTCAAAGCATTGTTGAAGTACAACGAAAATATTTAACAGGAGTGTTGGCCGAAGCCAAAAAATTGATTGCCGAAGGAGATACCAAAGAAGGCGGATTTCAATTGTTACGAGTCTATCGTGGGCTTCCCAAAAATAAAGCGTTGATTAAATTTCTTTCGGAAGAAGGGGTGAAACAAATCCTTCAGAAAACCGAAAACTTCTACATGCAGGATAACAATCGTGAAATGCCCAAGGTAGATGCTGAGTTGTATTTTGTGATTGAAGAAAAAAACAATCAGATTGAATTGACCGATAAAGGAGTCGATTTTCTCTCCGGAAAAGACGATCCCAACTTTTTCGTAATGCCCGAAATGGGAACCGAAATTGCCAAAATTGAATCGCAAAACCTTTCCCCCGAAGAAGAAGCCAATTTGAAAGAAGATTTGTTTCGCGATTTTAGCATTAAAAGTGAGCGTATCCATACTCTGAATCAGCTATTAAAGGCTTATACACTTTTTGAAAAGGACGACCAATATGTAGTGATTGATAACAAAGTATTGATTGTGGATGAGCAAACCGGACGTATTATGGATGGGCGTCGTTATAGCGACGGATTGCACCAAGCGATTGAAGCCAAAGAAAACGTAAAAATTGAAGCGGTGACACAAACCTTTGCTACCATTACACTTCAAAATTACTTCCGTATGTACCGCAAATTAGCGGGGATGACAGGTACAGCAGTGACCGAAGCGGGAGAACTTTGGGAAATCTACAAACTGGATGTGGTGGAAATTCCTACCAACAGACCTATTGCTCGTAACGATCAAGACGATAAAATTTACAAGACCAAGCGCGAAAAGTACAATGCTGTAATTGAAGAAGTTGTCGCCCTTTCCAATGCCGGAAGACCCGTATTGATTGGGACAACATCCGTAGAAATTTCGGAATTGTTAAGCCGAATGTTAAGCATTCGAAACATTCCGCATAATGTATTGAACGCCAAATTGCACAAAAAAGAAGCCGATATTGTTGCCGAAGCAGGTAAAAAAGGAATCGTTACCATTGCCACCAATATGGCGGGTCGTGGTACCGATATTAAATTGAGTGACGAAGTAAAAAAAGCGGGAGGATTGGCCATAGTAGGTACCGAGCGTCACGATTCCCGTCGTGTGGACCGGCAGCTTCGTGGGCGTAGTGGGCGACAAGGTGACCCGGGAAGTTCGCAGTTTTACGTGTCGTTAGAAGACAATTTAATGCGCCTTTTCGGTAGCGAGCGAATTGCCAAAATGATGGATCGCTTGGGCTTGAAAGAAGGAGAAGTAATTCAGCATTCCATGATTTCCAAATCTATTGAGCGGGCACAGAAAAAAGTGGAGGAAAACAACTTTGGAATTAGAAAAAGATTATTGGAATACGATGATGTAATGAACGCCCAGCGGGAAGTGGTGTATAAACGTCGTTACCATGCCTTGTTTGGAGAACGCCTTCGGGTAGATATTGCCAATATGATTTATGATACTTCCGAAGTAATAGCCGAAACCAACAAAGGAGCTCAAGATTTTAAGAATTTTGAATTTGAATTGATTCGCTTCTTCTCTATGAGTTCGCCTATTTCAAAAGATGAATTCGACAGACTTAGTGACAAGGAAATTGCCGGAAAAGTGTATAAAGCAGCCTATAGTCATTACAAAGAAAAGATGGCTCGTAATGCCGAAATGGCCTTCCCTGTAATTAAAAATGTATTTGAAAATCAGGGGGATAAATTCAAACGAATTTTAGTTCCCTTCACCGATGGCGTAAAAACCCTAAACGTAGCTACCGATCTTGAAAAAGCGTATAATACCGAAGGAAAGCAGCTCATCACAGATTTTGAAAAGAACATCACTCTTGCCATTATCGACGATGCATGGAAAGTGCATTTACGCAAAATGGACGAGTTAAAACAAAGCGTGCAGTTGGCTGTTCACGAGCAAAAGGACCCGTTACTGATTTATAAGTTTGAAGCATTGGAACTCTTTAAATCGATGATTGAAAAAGTAAACAAGGATGTTATTTCTTTCTTGTTTAAAGGGGAATTACCTCAGGAAAATCAGCAACAAATTCAGGAAGCACGACAAGTTCGTCCCAAAGAAAAGCTGAACGAACAAAAAGAGGAAATCCCTAATATGGATGAGCGAGCTGCACAGTCTCGCGCTTTGGGTAATACACAACAGCGCCCACAGATTACTGAAACCATCACACGTGATAAACCTAAAATTGGGCGCAACGATAAGGTGATCATTAAACACGTGATGAGTGGTGAAAACAAAGAAATGAAATACAAACAAGCCATTCCGTTACTGGATAAAGGAGAATGGGTGTTAGTGGATGAATAAAAAAAATCCCGAAGCGATGCTTCGGGATTTTTTTTAAAGATAATTTTTCTCAATAATTCGTTTCAAAAAAGGAATTTGTAAAAAGAATAACGCCATAAAACCAATAGCATAAATAGCTGTTTTAGATAGCGTTATTGGGTTAAAAGGCATTTTGAAATTCAGCTTTTCAGACAAAGAGAGTGCTTCTTCGCTATACATGCTTGATGACGGATTAAAATATAACCAAACCAAACTAAGTATAAATATCGCACCAATGCCCAGGAGCACCCTTTTTGAGATAAGCGGGCGGTAGGTTTTACCTACTTTTTGCTTTTCAATAGTAAGCATTACTTTTTTTGAAAAATCTAAAGAGGGCTTTTCCAAAGGAATTTCCTTCAAAAGTTTTTTTAAAACGGCATCCTGTTTGTTAAATAGCTCTTCCATTGTTTTCTGTGTATTGCGGAAGTATGTAATACTTCAGTAAATTAAATAATTTTTTTCGACTTCGAAACAACTTAATCTTTACATTGTCTTCCGTTAATTGGGTTATTTCTGAAATTTCTTTAATCGATAAATCTTCAAAATAAAAAAAAGTAACAATAGAGGCTTCCTCTTCTGGCAGCTGGTCCATGCTTTTTTTCAATAGTTCATTTCGTTCTTCCAACTGTAAATAGTGTAATGCATTTTCAATATCTTCGGTATCAGCTTCGGTAATTTCTTCTACAAGTTCAAGCGTCCTGGTGCTTTTATTTTTCCTTATTCTATCTAAGGATTTTCGATACACAATACTATATAGCCAGCTAGAAAATTTGGATTCCCCACGGAAGGTAGCCAAGGCTTCAAAAGCTTTAATAAAACTATCTTGCGCTACTTCTTCGGCTTCTTCCCTATTTCGCAGCATATGTATGGCAATGGTAAATACATAATTTTGATACCGTTCCACCAATATGGAAAAAGCCTGCGTATTTCCCTGCAGTGTCTGTTCAATAAGTTGATGGTCGGTTACTATTGTCATTTTCAATAAGACGTAACAAGTAAATGTAGGGTTACAGTTTTTATAAAAAAGATTTATTTTGAAGAAATGTGTAACCGAAATTAAAAAGGATACGTCCTATGGGCAAAACGAACAGTAATTAACCTTTAAAAAAACAACATCATGGGATCAGAAATTGTTATTATACCTATTGTTTTCGGAGTTATCTTCGGAATTTTCTATTTATTTATTTCGGCACGAAACAAAGAGCGTTTAGCACTTATTGAAAAAGGTGCCGACGCTTCTATTTTTTATAATAAGGACGGGCGTGTCACGCCGGTTTGGAAAGTAGTGGTTATAAATCTTGCCCTATTATTAATGGGTATTGGACTAGGCATTTTCCTTGGCGCATTATTTACAGATGTATTAGGAATGGATGAGGATATCGCTATGCCGGGAACCATTTTATTTATGGCTGGTGCAGGACTTTTAACCGGATTTTTTGTAAGCAAAAAATTAAACGAAGACGCTTAAAGTAACCCACCGTTTTTAGTTGAATAAACCATTTTGAAGGATTCATCACTCTTTAAAATGGTTTTTTTATTGCATCGTAATATTGCTATAACTAGCAGTGATAGTAATGGTTTTTCCGGAAGCGTTGGTTTTACCTTTAAGTATTTTTTTATCGAAGTTTTTGGTTTCGGAAAGTTGCAAAGCTTTCGGGTGTTTTATTTGCGATTTCTTTCCGCTGTAATAAAAATCGAAAGCCGAATTGGGAAGGTTTATGGCGGCATCGGCATTTTCCAAGGTAATATTCATATTGGTAAAATCGGGGGCAATTTTCAAGACGTATAAATTGCCGAAAGAGCCGGAAAGGACTCCATTTTTAACCAACTCATTAATACTCACATCACTGGAGTTAGACTGTAAATTAATTTCAGAAACGGTATTGATTCTACAATCTTCTACATAATTCACTTTAAGCGCACCATTATTCCAATTATTTACATGTACGGGAGCATAGGAAGCATTGATGAGGGTTTGCCCCCCATCAATGCTATTGGCTGTTAACGGCGAATAATTAAGCGTTGCTTTTACATTATAAGCATTTGCCATTTTTAATTCCCCATATTTTACATTTACTTCGGTTTTGGTGCCTTTGGGCATACGTACAATAATCGTTTTATTGGCTTTCCCAGAGAATACAGCTTTATTTCCTTCTATATTGTAGTTTTTATTTCCGTTTTCATCTACTATAATTTTGTACGAATACCCATCTTCCCCATTTTCTTCAAACTGTTTTGCCCATTCTTCCATGTTCTTTCCAAATTCTTCGCCCCATTTCTCCATATCCTTTCCAAATTTCTCGCCAAACTCTTCCCCCCATTTTTCCATATCCTTGCCAAATTGTTCGCCCCAGGCTTCCACATCTTTTCCAAATTTTTCACCAAACTCTTCCCCCCACTTTTCCATCTTTTTTTCAAACTCGGGTCCAAATTGCATTTCAAATTTATTTCCAAAGTTTTCACCCCATGCTTCCATCACTTTCCCAAATTCCTCACCCCATTGATCTACTTCATCAAGCCAATTATCTACTTGTTTTACAGAAACATGAGTGTTGTACTTTTTATTGAGCTTGGCAACATAAGCAGCTTTGTCTTTGTTGTACTCGTCCTGATCAAATTGAATATTATACTCATGACTGGAGTTGTAATTTTTATACCCATCCTTGTTTTTTATACTTGGATGCTCCTTCGTAAAAGGCCAAGCGGGTATTTTCTTGAATTCGGGTACTTCCGGGATATCAAAATTAAATTTAAAATCGAAGTCGGGCATGGATTTAAGTTCGGGTATTTTATCCAAACTCTTTAATGCCTTTAATGATTTTAAAGCCTCCCCACCGGCAAATAAACCTATTCCCTCACCATAATGATTAGGATTAGAGGTAATTACCACTTTTTTACTATTCCCTAAAACATCAAACTTCCAATGGTCGAAAATTTCTTTCTTTTCTTTTTCTGAAAGGTCTTTGCCATCTACAAAAGCTTCCACTTCCACCATATCTTTGTTCCAAGTTTCAAAAATAACATTGGTATAGGAGGTATTTACTTCCACTACCATATCGTTTGAAGCCTTAAAGCTCTCTTTGTATTTATTTTGGGCACTAACCTGCCCGGCTATAAGAAATACCATTCCGTAAAGAATGTTACGCTTGTATATTACTAATTGTTTCATTTTCTAAGTTTTTTAGTTCTTTTAATTTGTTTTTCAGTTTGAACAGCAATTCCAAACGTAGTTGCAAATTATCGATCAAAGCAGCGATGGTTGCCTCACTGGGCCCCACTTCGTTCAATTCCTTATTCAATAAAGTATAGGCATTGTTCAGTTCTTCCAAACGCTGAAGGTATCCGTTAATAAGTTCTTCATTTTCCGGAGTTCTTTGTAACGAAGCCAAC
>JAGQZA010000131.1 GCA_020435805.1 Flavobacteriaceae bacterium | reverse complement strand
AAAATTTCTTTACCAAGATTAATATTTTCACACACCCATTGTAGTTTTGCTTCGTAATCGGGTCGATCGTCAATACTTAATCCTCGTAACATCCCACATTCCCCAATTCCCCAGTTTTCATGGTATTTTAACATTAAAAACCAGGTTTCCTTTGTAGTTAAAATTCCACGAGAGGTACCACTGGGTTGTTTAAAATGAAGGATGTATTTTTGGTAGTTGGCCTTTAGCATCTAGTGAGACCCCTCGACTGCGCTCGGGGTGATATTAAAGTTATAACTCTATAGATTCGCCTATCTCAAGGAGCATTAAATCTTTTCCGGCATCGTAAAATTTTCGTTTAGCCTCTTCGTGATCAATTTCAATATAGCCAAAGGTATCGTAATGCACCCCCAATACCTTTTCGCATTGTACAAAATCGCTGGCAATAATGGCATCATCGACGCCCATCGTAAAATTATCCCCAATGGGCAGAATGGCCAAATCCAATTTTGTCTGCATCGGAATAAGCTTCATATCCATAGTGAGGGCCGTATCCCCGGCGATATAGATATTTTTATGTTCACTTTCAATCACAAAGCCACCAGGCTGGCCTCCATTACTACCATCGGCAAAGGAGGAAGTATGAATAGCATTGACATATTTTACTTTTCCGAAATCGAACTGCCAACTTCCTCCAAAATTCATGGGATGCACAGCAATTCCTTTGGCTCCATAGTAACTTGCAATTTCCCAATTGCTTACAATAGTAGCCCCTGTGTTTTTAGCAATGGCTTCAGCATCCAGGGTATGGTCTTGGTGCGCATGGGTTAATAAAATATAATTGGCTTTTAAGGAATGGATCGCTACTGTATCTTTAGAAAGCGGGTTTCCCGAAATAAAAGGATCTACCAGAATAACCGTGTTTTCTATTTCAATTTGTAACGAGTTATGGCCGTAAAACGTAATTTTCATGGTGCTAATTTTTTCTAGTTAAAGATAGCAAACAGCATAGCAAACAAAAAAGTACTTAAAGCGACTTTCTTGAGTTCGGAATCTAACAAATGAGGTTCTTTGTTTTTGAAAACTTTATTAATATTCAGTATCAAAGGAATAAATGCCAAAGTATATACAAACTGAAGCGCATCCCAATATTGCAACACGCTATATACAACTGCACAAAACATTCCGAACAAAAGTAAAAAAGCATGGTATTTCTTAGCCTTTTCAAATCCCATTTTTACAACTAATGTTCGTTTCCCAACTGCTGCATCGCTTACAATATCCCGAAGATTGTTCAGGTTTAAAACCGCCGTACTAAAACAGCCTATAGCAGTGGCAGGCAACAACATACCCCAACGAAGCGTTTTAGTGAATAAAAAATAGCTCCCCAAGACACTCAGTAACCCAAAAAACAAAAATACAAACAGGTCTCCCAGTCCGGAATACCCATAAGCACTCTTCCCTACCGTATATTTTACAGCAGCGATAATAGCAAGGAGTGCCAGATTGAAAAACACAAAAGAGAGTATAAAATGCTCATTACCAAAGGCAGAAAAAATAAGAATGGTTGCTATAAAAAAGGTAATAACCCCTGTAATAATCATTCCCCGTTTCATGTGTTTGGGCGAAATAACTCCGGAAGCTACCATGCGCTTTTCCCCTATCCGTTTGGCATCGGTGCCTTTTACCCCATCCCCATAATCGTTGGCAAAATTGGATAACACTTGAAAGCCAATAGTAACAATAATAGCCAACCAAAAAATAAATGAATTGAAAAAATAGGCATTCGCCAATGCTGAACCTACAATAATCCCCGAAACAGAAAGCGGTAAGGTTCGTAATCGGGCAGCGGCAATCCAAGCTTTTAATTTGCTCATTCCATAGAATTGAAATACAAAAATAATATTTCAATTTAAGAAAAAAATAGTATTTTCAAATTCACAAACCAACACAAACCTAACCATGAAAAAAAATATTGACCTTGGCCTTCTTGTCTTACGCGTAGGAGCTTCTGCCTTAATGTTAACCCACGGATTTCCAAAACTCATGAGCCTTATTGGTGGAAATACTGCTATTGTTGGCGACCCCATAGGCGTAGGAGAGCTTATCTCTTCTATTTTGGTAGTTATTGGAGAAGCTATTTGCCCTGTCTTGGTATTAATTGGTTTAAAAACCCGTATTGCGGCTATTCCTACCATTATAACCATGGGGGTTGCCGCTTTTTTAATTCATGGGGCAGACCCTATTGGAAAGAAAGAATTGGCGCTATTTTATTTAGCCGCTTTTACAGCCATTGCTTTAATGGGTGCCGGAAAATTTTCGGTGGATAAAAAGTAAATTAGGTGCTGGGTTAAAGGTACTAGGTTAAGGATTCTTTAATTATTGAAGATTTTTACCAAAAGTTCTTTCAACAAATCGCTTTGTGGCAAATTGGCAGCACCTACCCCTTTGCTTTTCATATCAATTTCTCGAATGGCACTTACTATACCACTTGCCTTTTTCATGGGATAATTACGTGCGGCTTCTTGGTATTCCTTTAAAAAATAGGGACTTACGCCTAACACTCGAGGTGCTTCAGCTGTGTTGGATAACGAATGGTACTTCAGTACTTTTGAAAAAAAACTATACAACAACGCTATAGTCATAACCAAAGGATGATTTTTTGGGTTTTGGCCAAAGTATTGCACTATTCCAAAAGCCTTTTTTACATCTTTTGTTGCTATTGCACTTTGTAACTCAAAATTGTTGTAATCTTTACTAATCCCAATATTTTCCTCCACAACCTGAGGGGTAATTTCTTCTCCCGGTTTACAGATTAACTGAAGTTTCTCCAACTCATTATTGACTTTACTTAAATCGTTCCCTAAAAATTCGGTAAGCATTTGAGATGCCTTTGGGGTAATGGTGTAGCCTTTTCCCGCAAGTACTCTCCTGATCCAATCGGGCACCTGATTTTCATACAATTTAGCACTTTCAAACAAGACTCCCTTTTCTTTAATTACTTTGGAAAGTTTTTTTCGAGCATCTAATTTTTTGTATTTGTAGCAAATCACTAATACGGTAGTGGGTTGTGGATTTTCGGCATACGAAAGTAAATTCTCTATGGTACGGGAGAGTTCCTGCGCTTCCTTTACAATTACCACCTGCCGTTCGGCCATCATAGGATATCGTTTGGCGTTACTTACAATATCTTCAATAGTTACATCTCTTCCGTAAAGAACCATTTGGTTAAAGCCTTTTTCTTCTTCAGAAAGTAGGTTGTTTTCAATATAGCCGCTTATACCGTCAATATAGTATGGCTCTTCCCCCATTAAAAAATAGATAGGGGCAATGCTTCCTTGTTTAATATTGCTTATAATTTGTTTTACTTGCTCTAAAGCCATCTTTAACTCCTGTCTGTTCGAGCGCAGTCGAGAACTAATAACAACCCCTCGACTGCGCTCGGGGAGACGTTGCAATACTATTTATGAGTAAATTACTTTGAATTTTGTTTCTTTGTTTTATGCAGAAATTGAATTTTCCCGAATATTCCTTTCGGTTCAAAAATAGCGAAAACAAACGGTTGATTTTTGATTCCATCCGAAAAAAATTTGTGATTCTAACCCCCGAAGAATGGGTTCGGCAGCACGTGCTTCAGTTTTTAACGAAGGATAAAAAATACGCTCCCGCCTTACTGAATGTTGAAAAACAACTGCTGCTCCATGGTACCAAAAAACGTTACGATGTGGTAGTTTTTAATCCTAACGGAAGCATTTTTTTAATTGTAGAATGTAAGGCCCCTAATATTAAGATTACACAAGACACCTTTGACCAAATTGCGAGATACAACCTTGTAACACAAGCCGAATATTTAATGGTAACGAATGGATGGGAACATTTTTATTGCCAAATGGATTATGAAAATGAACGCTATGTTTTTTTGAGGGAGTTACCACCAAACAATTCTTGAGTTTTTAAATTACTTTAATTACATTAGAAAAATGAATTCAGAGAATTATATAGACAGCGTCACTAAGCAATTTCAATACTACAAAATGCTGGGCGATAAAACCATGGCGCAACTGGAAGATAAAGAGCTTTTTTGGCAATACAACTTGGAGAGTAACAGTATTGCAATTACTGTAAATCACTTATGGGGAAACATGCTTTCTCGTTGGACCGATTTTCTGACAGCAGATGGTGAAAAAGAATGGCGGCAAAGGGATTTGGAATTTGAAGATGTAATTAAAACAAAAGAAGTGCTTTACAAAAAATGGGAAGCCGGTTGGCAATGCCTTTTTGATGCTTTAGCATCTTTGAATGACACCAATTTTGAAACCATTATCTACATCCGCAATCAAGGCCATACGGTTATGGAAGCTATCAACAGGCAGTTAGCCCACTATTCTTACCACGTTGGGCAAATTGTCTATATTGGTAGAATGATAAAAGGAAATAGCTGGGAAAGCTTATCCATTCCCAAAGGTGCATCAAAAGCCTTTAATGCTGAAAAGTTTTCACAGGAAAAGAAACAACAACACTTTACCGATGAGTTTTTGAAGAAAAAAGATTGATTATTTTATTTCTGAAAAAGTATATTTGAAAAAACGAGTGCTACTATGCTAGGAATCATTTTAATTTATTGGATAGGAAGGTACTTTTACCAACTCGCTGAAAAATTTGATAAAAACAAATGGGGCTTTGCTGTTTTGGGAGTTGTTTCCTATTATGCAGCTTCCTTTATAGGTGGGATTATTTTAGGAATTATTGGCGAAATTATTTCTCCCGGATGGATTGATACCACCAGTGAGATGGTATTAGGGTTAATAGCATTACCCTTTGGAATTTTGGGATGCTATGGTTTATATATTTACCTGAAAAAAAGCTGGGAGAAAAGAAAAAAAGAAGAAGCCGTTTCTATAGACGACATTGGCAAATCTTAATTTGCCACTTCACTTATAAATTTAATGCGATATAAGCGAAGTTCTTCAATGTCGTAATCTCCATCAAATTCATCCATGGCGTGTTCAATTTTATCGGTTTCGGCCTCTAAAAAGTAGTCGTGCAATTCTTCTTGTTGGTCTTCGTCAAAAATTTCGTCAATCCAATAGTTAATGTTCAACTTGGTACCACTATACACAATGGCTTCCATTTCTTTTATAAACTCGGGCATTTCGAGTCCTTTCGCATCGGCAATATCGGGTAAGGCCAATTTGCGGTCCACACTTTGAATAATATACAATTTAAGAGCACTATTACTTCCCGTGGATTTTACAATAAAATCATCCGGACGGATAATATCATTCTCTTCTACATAATCGGCAATCAGTTTTACAAAGGAAGCACCATACTTTTTGGCCTTTCCTTCTCCTACTCCATGAACATTCGACAGTTCGTCCAATGTAATAGGATACTTAAGTGCCATGTCCTCCAAAGAAGGGTCTTGAAAAATAACAAAAGGGGGAAGTTTTAATCGATCGGCTACTTTTTTCCGTTCCGATTTTAAGAGTTTAAAAAGCTGCTCATCGGCTACATTGCCGCCCGCTTTTTGAACATCGACCACAACATCGTCATTCGCTTCTTTGTAGCTGTGGTCTTCGGTCATCATAAATGAAGAAGGAGATTTCAAGAAATTGAGACCCTCTTGAGTGAGCTTAATAACTCCATAGCTTTCAATATCCTTTTTTAATAATCCTGAAACCAATACTTGCCGTAACAATGCCATCCAGTAATGGGCTTCGTGGTTTTTCCCAATCCCAAAAAAAGTTTGCATATCGGTACGATGCGACTTAATCAATGCATTTACTTTACCTACCAACACATGTACAATTTCCTTCGACTTGTATTGCTGATTGGTGTCTTTTATTACCTTCAAAAGCGTAACCACTTCTTTTTCTGCCTCAATTTTCTTTTTGGGGTAACGCATATTATCATCCATATCGCCACCTTCACCCGTTTCATTATCAAATTCTTCCCCAAAATAATGAAGAATAAATTTTCGTCTTGAAATAGAAGTTTCGGCAAAAGCTACCACTTCTTGCAATAGGGCCTGCCCAATTTCCTGTTCGGCAACGGGTTTACCACTCATAAACTTTTCCAGCTTTTCAATATCCTTATAACTGTAAAAAGCCAAACAATGCCCTTCACCTCCATCGCGACCTGCACGACCGGTTTCTTGATAATAACTTTCAATACTTTTGGGAATATCATTATGAATTACATAACGCACATCGGGTTTATCTATTCCCATCCCAAAGGCAATGGTAGCGACCACCACATCGGCATCTTCCATAAGAAACATATCTTGGTTTTTTACCCTTGTTTTTGCATCTAACCCAGCATGATATGGAATCGCTTTAATTCCATTTACCTGAAGCGTTTGAGCCAATTCTTCTACACGCTTTCGGCTTAAACAGTAAATAATCCCACTTTTTCCTTCATTTTGCTTCACAAAACGAATAATGTCACTGTCAATATTTTTGGTTTTAGGTTTTATTTCATAATACAAATTAGGCCTGTTAAAAGATGCCTTAAAAGTATTAGCATCCTGAATAGCCAAATTTTTAAGTATATCTTCCTGCACTTTTGGAGTTGCCGTGGCGGTAAGCCCAATAATGGGAATATTCCTTCCCAAACGCTCAATAATTTTGCGAAGGTTACGGTATTCGGGTCTAAAATCGTGCCCCCACTCACTTA
>JAGQZA010000130.1 GCA_020435805.1 Flavobacteriaceae bacterium | reverse complement strand
ATATGGATGGTTCCCTTGGGAAAACTTTTATAGGCATTTTGCACAATGTAAGCAGCCTCGGTAAGGTGAAACGGGGAGACGGTATGGGAAATATCAACAATACGCACGGTTTCCAATTCACTGTAAATAGCTCCCTTAACGGCACCCACATAATGATCTTTCTCTCCAAAATCGGTCGTTAAGGTTACAATGCGCATCCTAAAAAATTGTTGATATTTTGTTAAAACAACTCCTGCAAAAATAAGGTACTTTTGCGATTAGAAAAACTATATTTACAATAACTACAAAACCCACACTAAATTTTATCGCTTTTGAACGAACTTATAGTTGAACTTACCGAAATTAGCCCACGGGATTTCTTTGGAGATCAAAACGCTAACATAGAACTCATAAAAAAATACTTCCCAAAACTCAAGATTGTCGCCAGAGGTAACAAAATAACGGCCTATGGAGATGAAGAAATCCTGGAAGAATTTGATGAGCGATTGACTCTCATACTGGAACATTTTGCAAAATATAACACCATCGATGAAAACTCCATTGAGCGTGTATTAACAAGCGATACTAAAGAAGAATATGAAGCTCCTTTTAATAGTGACCAAGTTTTGGTTCATGGAGTAAATGGAAATCTCATTAAAGCCAAAACTGCCAATCAGCGAAAATTGGTAGATTTAATGATTAAAAATGACATGGTTTTTGCGGTAGGTCCTGCCGGTACAGGAAAAACCTATACGGGAGTAGCTTTGGCGGTAAAGGCATTAAAAGAAAAACAAGTAAAACGTATTATTTTAACTCGTCCTGCGGTAGAAGCAGGAGAGAATCTTGGTTTTTTACCGGGCGATTTAAAAGAAAAGTTAGACCCCTATATGCAACCGCTTTATGATGCGTTGCGGGATATGATTCCTGCTGAAAAACTAACCACTTTTATTGAAAACGGTACTATTCAAATAGCCCCTTTGGCATTTATGCGGGGTAGAACTTTAGATAATGCTTTTGTTATTTTAGACGAAGGACAAAATACCACCCACGCGCAAATGAAAATGTTCTTAACACGTATGGGCCAAAATGCCAAGTTTATGATTACGGGAGACCCCGGTCAAATAGACTTGCCCCGAAGAGTCACTTCGGGACTCAAGGAAGCGTTACTCATTTTAAAGGACGTTGAAGGTGTTGGGATGGTCTATCTTGACGATAAAGACGTCATTCGCCATAGACTTGTTAAAAAAGTAATTGCTGCATACGATTCCATTGAAAACCGAAACTAATGAGTAACACCATTATCGATACTAATTTTCATTTTCCCGGGCAAAAAAGTGTTTATAAAGGGAAAGTAAGGGAAGTCTATACACTGAAGAATGATGTTTTGGTCATGATTGCTACCGATAGGTTAAGTGCCTTTGACGTAGTCATGCCCAAAGGAATTCCATTTAAGGGACAAATTCTGAATCAAATTGCTACCAAAATGATGAAAGATACACAGGATTTGGTACCCAATTGGTTGCTGGCAACTCCAGACCCTAATGTGGCTGTGGGCATTGCTTGCGAACCTTTTAAAGTGGAAATGGTAATACGAGGGTACTTAAGCGGTCATGCGGCACGAGAATACAAAGCAGGAAAGCGCATACTTTGTGGCGTGGTAATGCCTGAAGGAATGATTGAAAATGATGCCTTCCCCGAACCCATTATTACCCCTGCTACTAAAGCAGAAAAAGGGACTCATGATGAAGACATATCTCGGGAAGATATTTTAAAACGAGGCATTGTTTCAGAAGCAGATTACCTTCAGTTGGAAGACTATACCCGTAAATTATTTCAGAGAGGAACTGAAATAGCAAAAAAACGCGGACTTATTTTAGTAGATACCAAATATGAATTCGGAAAAACCAAAGACGGCAAAATTGTGTTAATTGATGAAATTCACACACCCGATTCTTCCCGCTATTTTTATGCTGAAGGCTATGCTGAAAGACAGCAAAAAGGAGAATCACAAAAACAACTTTCCAAAGAGTTTGTGAGACAGTGGCTCATTGCTCATGGATTTCAAGGATTGGAAGGGCAATCGGTACCATTTATGAGTGACGAATACATTGAAACTGTGTCTGAGCGCTATATTGAATTATACGAAAATATTACTGGAGAAGCCTTTATTAAAAGTAATACTTCCAATATTCAGCAGCGGATTCAGCAAAATGTACTTCAGTATTTAGAATTGTTTTAGTTTTTAGGTTTCAAATTAAAACTATAAACATAGCCAAGGCTTATTTCGGTAAAATCTGCCTGACCCAAATTGGAATTAATATGGGCGGCGATAAAAAGATTGTTTTTAGGAACTTCATTAGTGCCAAACAAGTAATATTTTAAGCCCATACGAGAGGAAATAATTTGTTTTAATCGGTATTTAGTGTTAAACTCACCAAGCACCCAACTTTCCGGAATTTCCCTGGGGGTGTAATCCCAGCCTTCATTAATACGCCAATCTATTTTATAGGCAGGTTTGTAAATATTGGCCCCAATTTGAAAATCGATACCCACATGGTTTAACAAAAACTCTGCATTTACAGAAACACCCAAAGTAGTTGCGTTATACCAGGGATGCTTTTTAAAGTCTTCAAACTCTCGCCCTTCTTGCACTAAAGATTCATTGTTTTTTATATAATCGTAATAATGGTCATAATAGCGATAGTAAAAGCCCACTCCAAGCTTGTAGGTTTTGTTGATTACCTTTCCGTATTCTCCGGCTATAGTGTAGATGGGCTTCTTATCATTAAACGCCAGTGCAAGGACATTAGCTCCATAACCAAAACGTAAAGAGGTAAAAGTATAGATCGATTTTTCAAAAGTTTTTTCGGCTACGGTAACATTTAAGGTTTCTTTTTCAGGACATTTAATGTCTGCAGAAACACTCATTAAAAATGAATTTAACCCTTGATTGGGTAATTTGGTGTGCCCGTTGGAATGATGATAATATCCTATACCCAAGCGCCAATCGATGCCGGGGGTTTGGATTAATTCATAATTAAAACCGGCTCTGAACGACCATGAAACATCGGTAGTTATTGCTTGATTGAATGGGTTTTCAACAGGGTCGTAGGTAATAGGAAAATAGGAAACTCCCATTCCTGTAAGTACCTTAAGTCTTTTGCTCTTAAAAATATTGAATTCAATAATAGGCATCACCGAAAAAGCATAACCTATCTCTTTTGTGTTTCCAAAATCTGTGATCCCTAAGGTAATTTCTGTTTTGGGAGCATGGAGCCAATGTGCCCATTCCTGTGGGTTGTTGTGGTGTTCTTTTCCGAAGCCAATAATCAATTGCTTTTGAAGGCTTCTATCGGGGAAGAAATCGTTAGCTTCTGCTGAAATTCCCAGCATAAATTCGGGTGTAATTACTTTTTCTGATGGTTTCAAAGCCACAGATTCCTGTGAAATTACGGCAATGGTGACGAGGAAGAATAAAGTGGTTAGTAAGTTTTTCATTTCCTACAAATAAAAAACATTTGAATTGAATTTTAAAATTATAAATTGCAGAAACAAAATTTAAAATTTTGGATTTCCTTCAAACACTTGAATCCATTACCAGTCAAGCAGCCTCCATTGCTTGGGGACTTCCGTTGTTACTTATTTTAATAGGGGGTGGTTTGTATTTACTTATCCGTATTCAGTTTTTACCTTTTCGATATTTGTTTCATGCCATAGCCATATTGCGTGGAAAATATGACAATGAAAAGGATGAGGGTGAGATAAGTCATTTCCAAGCTTTAACCACAGCGTTGTCTGCTACCGTGGGGATGGGAAATATTGCCGGTGTGGCTGTGGCAATTTCCATTGGTGGACCGGGTGCTATTTTTTGGATGTGGGTAAGTGCCGTAATTGGGATGTCCACCAAGTTTTTTACGGCCACTTTAGCCATTTTATATAGAGGAAAGGACAGCGAAGGAAAGATACAGGGAGGCCCCATGTATTTTATCATGGAAGGATTGGGGAAAAATTGGAAGCCTTTGGCTGTTTTATTCAGTGTCTCGGGATTGGTAGGGGCGTTGCCGGTTTTTAATGTTAATCAGTTAACCCAAGCCATAGACGATATTTTACTGAAACCGGCAGGATTATCGGCAGGATTTCAGTCTAATTTAGTTGTTGGAATTATCTTAGCCATCATTACGGGGGTTGTTATTTTGGGCGGACTTTCACGCATTAGCAAAACTGCGGAAAAGTTGGTGCCGACCATGGTGATTTTGTATTTCGGATTGGTACTGGTGATTTTGGGATTGCATTATGAGGTGGTTCCCTATTATCTGAAACTTATATTTACTGAAGCTTTTTCAGCCTCTTTATTTAAAGGAGATGCTTTTTTAGGGGGTGTTTTAGGAGGATTGATTCTTTTGGGAATTCGTCGCGGTGCTTTTTCCAACGAAGCAGGTATTGGAACCGCTCCAATGGCGCATGGGGCGGCAAAAACCAATGAACCCATTCGGGAAGGATTGGTAGCTATGTTGGGTCCTGCTATTGACACTTTGGTTATTTGTACGTTAACGGCTCTCGCAATTTTGGTTACCGGAGTTTGGCAAACCAGCGATAGCAATGGTGTTTCGTTAACTGCTACTGCTTTTGAAAGTACCATACCCTATATTGGGAAATATGCTTTGTTGGTTTGCATCCTTATTTTTAGTGTATCGTCCCTGTTTTCCTATTCGTATTATGGGACGAAGTGTATGTCGTTTCTGTTTGGTGCCGAAAAAAAGAATATCTATAACTATTTCTACATAGGAAGTATATTATTAGGGGCAACAACAACGCTTCAAACCATGCTCAATTTAATCGATACTTTTTTTGCTTTAATGGCAATTCCTACGATGACAGCAACAATTATTTTAGCGCCCAAAGTAGTTTCAGAAGCAAAAAAATATTTCAGTAAGCTTAAGAAAAGCTAATCAAATTTTTGAATTACACTATCCAATTGTTGTGTAAAGATGTTAGCTCCCTTAGGATTTAAGTGACTTTGATTCCAAAAATTATCCAGCGAGTAATGCAGCGTATCTTCTTCAGCATTTAAAAACGTTACTTTTGGGTATTTTAGTTTTATTATTTGAATAATACTGTCTCTTCTTTTTAAAATTTCAGGATTTCTTCTTTTTAAATAGGTATTATACATAGGAGGGGAGCAAATTACCACCTGTTTTTGTTGGTCTTGCAAGGTGTCCAATAGTTCAAAAAATAAGATAATATTCTCCTTGAAAATTTTCAAATTTGGGGTGGTATTAATTTTGAATCGGGGCATGGCATCAATTTTTTCTTTAATAAAACCCAATTTTGCAAATTGTTGGTAGCCATCCGTTTCGTTAAAGCCATATTTATTGATTTTTGGAATGTTGCTTTTTTTGATATAGTATTCATTTATCATTTTCCAAAAAAACGCAGTGTTGGAAAGATATAATAGCTGGTCTTTAAAATAGGCCGCCCTCTCGAAACAATTTACTTGGTAATAGTGATAATAGAGACTGTTTTTCCAAAAATCCTTACCGTTATGAGGCATCTCAAAATGGCTGTAAGATACTTCTAGTACTACGGTGTTAAGATTTGGAAATTGTGAATGCAATTGCTGGTATAATTTGAAATCGGTATCGTGATGTTGATCTCCGGATGCCAGATTGAGTGTTCGGGTATGCATCCATTCCGGGTTAACTGCATTCATCATTTGAGAAGAGCCTAATACAAGAGTTTCTACATTTTTTCCATCCTGAGCAATGATTTCTTTATTCACCGCGAATGATGAAGGAATCTTTTGCGTTAGCCATTCGACAACACCATATATTGCTATCACTGGAATAAAAAACAAAAGGCAATATTTTATAAACTTACGTTGCATTAAAACTGAAAATAAATAAATGCCTCTTTGGGTTCGGCATATTGAATTATAATATAAATAAATGCGTAATATATCGCCCAGCGGACTGGCTTAGGCGCCCAATTTTCAAATTGTTGCAAGGGAAAATCTTTTTTTCTGAAAAGAAGTTCGGCAAAAATCATAAATGCCAAATATCCCAATTTCCAGCCTATTAAGGTTGTAAATGCTCCATCCCAAGTAAAATTGAAAATTCTGTTAAAAATTATTTTAATCTGCTCTATACTTTGAGATCTAAAAACCAGGCATAATAAAGTGTAAAGAGTTGTAGTATAAATAAACGCAAAAATATAGGGTTTTGAAAATAAATACCTCCTTAGTGTAATTTTCTTTGAAGTAAACGAAATACGCTCCAAAGCGATGATAATTCCGTTTAAAAACCCAAATAATAAAAAATTCCAATTTGCTCCGTGCCAAAAACCAACAAGCGTCATGGTAAGTATAATGCCCATTATTTTTACTATTTTTTTTCTTTTGAAAAATGTGACAAAGGGACTATAACAATAATCTGTAAACCATCGGGTTAAAGTTATATGCCAACGTTGCCAAATGTCGGAAATACTGGTTGCTAAGTAGGGCAGGTTAAAGTTTTTACTTAGGTTAAAGCCAAAGAGTTTTGCGGTGCCGATGGCAATATCTGTATAACCCGAAAAATCGCAATACAATTGAAAGAAAAATAAGGTTCCAGCAAAAAGAAGTGTAATAAAATTATAGCCTTCAGGGTTATTGTAAACCATATCCACAGCAAGCCCCAATTTTTCAGCA
>JAGQZA010000012.1 GCA_020435805.1 Flavobacteriaceae bacterium | reverse complement strand
AATACCTGCGACCCAGCTCCAAAAGCCTCTGCTAGAAATAGATGTAAACCAAACACCATCGTTTTTTATGCCTTTTGACTTTTGTGCATAGGTGCCCTTTGCGAAAAGGAGAATTCCTCCCGTTATGCTAATTAACGAAATAGCCAACCACAATCCCTTATGAGGAAAGTTGAGGTTAAATGCGGCTAACAATAAAATTGCGAGTCCAAACACTCCCCAAAAAGTAGCTGCCTTTTGAAGGGTATTCAAACTTTTAGGGGGTTGTCCTGTTAATGACATATCTCTTTGAATGGCACTCATATAATTTGTGGTTGAAATTGATTTTGATATGCTGAAAGAATCTCACCTTCAAATGAGGCATAAAACTCGGGGTCAAAATTAGCTTCCGAAAGATGCTTTACTACATAATCTGAAGAACACTCTTCGGTAAGCCAACGGTCAAAGACTTCGTGCCGCATACGTATTCCGAAGGTGTTAATCCCCAAAAACTTACCCGAATTTTTATCGGTGGCGATGGTAATACATTTAGTGTCATCAGGGTGATTCCAATGAAAATGGATTTCATCCTCTTTTTTATTTCGTTCGCTAAATACCCAACCGTAGGTTTGGTATTCAATATCAAAAAACTTGGCACTGTTAAACCAATGTCCCGGTTTGTATTCGGTTTTATTGCCACAAATAGTCTGTGCAACCGTTTCTCCCATCATGCGACCTGTGTACCAAACGGCTTCAATGGCACGTCGGTTATCCATGGGGTGTTGTTGTTCGGCACAATCGCCTATAGCATATACATCTTTGATATTGGTTTCCAGAAATCGATTTACTTTAACGCCTCTCCCCAACTCAATACCACTTTCTTTCAGAAAATCGATATTAGGGGTAACTCCAGCCGTAAGCCCTACAAAATTGCAAGGAATTTCTTCTCCGGTTTCTTCAATAATGACAGATTTCACTTTTCCGTTTTCATCCGAAATAATTTCTTTTAAGTTGGAAGAAAGCCGTAAATCGATATGATGATTTTTAATATGTCTGTTGAGCATTTCACTTTCCCCTTTGGGCAAAATCCCATTCCAAAAGCTACTTTCGCGCACCAAAAAAGTCACTGGAATGTTTCGCGAGGAAAGCATTTCGGCAAGTTCAATTCCTATTAATCCACCACCCACAATCACCCCTCTTTTACATATTTTGTTGTTAGGCGCAAATTGCGTTACATATTCCAAATCCTGAAAAGAATATAAGCCACTAACTCCCTTTAAATCCTGACCCGGCCAACCAAATTTATTGGGTTTTGAACCAATGGCTAAAATAAGCTTGTCGTAAGTTAACTCATCGCCATCGCTAAAAATCACTTTTTTAGTTTCAGTAACCACCCTTGACACAAATCCTCTTTTAAGTGTTAACTTATTTTTTTTCCAAAATGCATCTTCATACGGTTTGGTGTGCTCATACTTCATGTGCCCCATATAAATATACATGAGTGCAGTACGGGAGAAAAAGTGATCGGTTTCGGCAGAAATAATGGTAATTTTTTTGTCGGATAGTTTTCTAATATGCCGAGCAGCAGTAACACCCGAAATCCCATTGCCAATAATAACGATGTGTTCCATAATTTTGATAGGTTGTGACTTATGTCGAAATTAAAGTTAGGGACATTACAAAACACTACCAATTTATATTGATAATAAATTGTATTTTTCCAACAATGAAACCATTTATAGTGTTACTGCTTTTTTTAAGTGCCATCTTTTTTGGGTGTACACAAACCCTTCCTCAAAAAATAAATGGGGTTAGTTTTGTGGCATCTCCAGATTCTCTCAAACTAGAAAATATTGCACCGCTTCAAAGGGTAAATGCCAATTATACGGCGGTAATGCCTTTTGGGTTTATTCGCAGTTTGGACCATCCCGAAATTATTCACGATACTGAAAGACAATGGTTTGGGGAAACTTCAAAAGGAGCCAAGCAATATATTAGGTTGTTGCATCAACAAGGAATAAAAGTGATGGTAAAACCTCAAATTTGGATTTGGAGGGGAGAGTTTACAGGAGATTTAAAAATGAACTCGGAAGAAGAGTGGAAGGCATTAGAACTATCGTATAGAAATTTCATTTTAACGTATGTGGACCTTGCAGAACAACAGAAAGTAGATGCCTTTTGCATAGGAACCGAATTAGAGGAATTTGTCATGAACCGCCCCCAATTTTGGAAGCAATTGATACAGGAAATACGAGCTATTTATCATGGCAAGTTAACGTATGCGGCCAATTGGGATGAATATAAACGAGTGGTTTTTTGGGGAGAATTGGATTTTATAGGTGTAGATGCTTATTTTCCGATTTCTGAAAGTAAAACCCCATCAATTGAAGAATCCAAATTGGGCTGGAAACCTTGGAAAGAAGAACTAAAAAGGGTTTCTTCAAGTTTTAACAAACCTATTTTGTTTACCGAATATGGGTACCGAAGTATGGATTTTGCTGGGAAAGAACCATGGGACAGTAATTACCAATTACCTTCTATAAATATGGAGGCACAAAGTAATTTACTGGAAGGTTTGTATCAAGAACTTTGGCAAGAACCTTGGTTTGCCGGAGGTTTTATTTGGAAATGGTTTATTGCTAATGAAAAAGCAGGTGGAAATACCGATAACCAATTTACCCCACAAAATAAACCTGCAGAACAGGTTGTGAAAGACACTTATGCGGTAAAATGGTAATTTTTATTCTCTATCAGTATAAGAGATAGAAGCGGTGTTTCTACCACTCACCATTTTATTTTCAAAAATGACATTTTCTATTTTATTGTTAAGACTTAAAATAGCTTTCGATAAAATAGGGGCTTTGGTTTGTTGTTCTTCCTTTAATGGCAAAATAGATACAGCAGTACAATTATTGCTTTCTTTTAATTCAATTTTTGAAATACAGGTCTTGCCTTCGGTTTTGGGTTCAGTTTGCGAAAATGCAGAATAACCCAGTAGAATAACAGGGATAAAAAGGAACTTTTTTAGGTTATTAATTTGGGGCTTCATAACGTCTAAAATTTAAAAATAACTACTTCTTTTTTTTAGGAATATTTTAGTGTGAAAAAGAGTAAATCATCACTCATAAGAATATTCCTACAAATCAAATATAGCTTATCCTTAGGGGTTTAGCCAAATTATTCGTACACAAAAAACAGAATGTTTCAATATATTTGTTGAAGTGTATTTTTTATTCGATGAAATACATTTTATTTTAAATGCAAACAATTAAATTTTGTAGGATTTTATCAAAAATGCTAGGTTAAAATATATTTCTTGTAATAGGAAGTGAGATTTTTTGGAGAGGCTCCCAGCCATTTTTTTATATGAATCATAGCAAAATGATACTGAAGTTTTAAAGTCCCTTTTTGGTGATATTTTCTTGCAGAAGTAATTACATAATCCTTAATTATGGTAAAACGGTATTGATCATAAATTCTATTGATAAACTCACAATCTTCATACACTGTAAAATCCTCATTATATCCCCCCAAATTTTCGAATGCTTTTTTTGATATAAACAAGGATTGGTCTCCTCCGCGGCAACTTTTTAAATTGAACTTTGTAAACCATTGCGAAATTTTCAAAATGGGATGATGGCTGTCAAACTTCATTCTAAAACAACCCGCAATACTCCCTTTTTTTATGTGCGAAATTATTTGCGAATCGAAATGGTAAGGTAAAAGGGTGTCTGCATGTAAAAAATACAGAATTTCTCCTTTCGCATTTTTGGCCCCCATATTCATCTGCTTGGCACGTCCTTTTTGAGAAGTTAAAAGTATAAGCGGCAGTACTTTGGCAAACTTTGAGGCTTTTTCGAGCGTAGTATCTTCGCTGCCACCGTCCACAATAATAATTTCAGAAATAAGGTTGCCGGAAGCTTTTTCAGAAATATCTTGTAAAATAACACCTATGGTAGATGCTTCATTTAATACAGGGATGATAATGCTAATCATACCGTTAACGATAAAAAACCTAGGGTTGTTCGTTTAAATTCCAGTCGTACTCAAAATACTCTATGGTAGCATCGGGGCTAATTTTTATTTTCTTAAAAAGATACGCATTCACAAAACCAATAACGTTGTAATTACCCTGAATGATAAAGTCTTTTTGGTACCAATCGAATATTTTTGAGAGTTTTAAGTGGTTTGTACTAATTTCATTTTTTGAACTATTAATAAAAGTACGGGTTACTTTATTTAATTGTGCATCAATTTTATCTGCTGTGTAAGCTTCATTCAATAAATTAGGGCAAGAGATGGAGGCACAGTTAATGGCAAAATGAATTCTAGGCTCGTCCATCTTTCGCAGGATTCCATTTTCAATACCACCCAACGAAAGTGTTTTATCCCCAATGGGCACAATAGCCTTAGTCCATGCGCCACTAATATCCTTAATACTTTTTAATGGGTAGTTTTCTAAAATAAGCGCTACGGTGGCTGCATTGTACATGTTGATATAATAAGCTAATAATTCCTGTACGCTCCAGTCTTCGGAAGGAGGGTTTTCTGAAAGCATTTTCAAATACTCCTGTAATTGCTTTCGGTCGTTCAGAAAGCCTTTGTAATCTACCCATCCATCTTTACTCACGTGCTTTTTAACCAGCACATCCCATGAAGAATGGTCAATTAGTGGATCAATTTCTTTGGAAAGATCTTCTGAAACTTTTTTTACCGGTTGCCCTTGGCTATTAAGACCGGCGGCAGAAAGTAATGAACAACTTTGAAGAAGTTGTAGAAAAAAGACGAAAAGAATGATTTTGCTAATATGTTTCATGGGATCTATTTATTGTATTTACGCATTGAACTACTATTTGGTTTTTACGGGATACAATTCTTGATGTATAAAATCTTTCGGGAACTGTTCATCTCCATGAAAACCCAAAGGAATATCTCTCCCATCAAAAGGAATATGGTTTGTGCCAAACAAATAATCCCAAACACTAAGACTAATACCATAATTTACACCAAACCTTCTATCTGGCGGAAGTTCTTTGGCATGATGCCAAATATGCATTTTTGGGTTATTGAAAATATATTTTAAAATTCCGTAGTCCCATCCCAGGTTGGCATGGTTTAGGTGTCCAATGGTAAGTGCCGTGAAATGTACAATAGCCACAGCACTTACTTCAAAACCTCCTATAATAGCTAACGGGATGTATAAAATGGATTTATAGACTACGGGTTCCATCCAGTGGTAACGAAGGTGTGCCGCAAATCCCATTTCTTTTACAGAATGGTGCACTTTATGGAAATTCCATAAAAAAGGGATGCGATGTAAAAGCTTATGAGTGTTCCATTGTACAAAATCGGTTACCAAAAAAAAGACAAGTAACCCAAGCCCAAAGGGTAGCTGGTTGAGGTTTACCAATTGAAAATTGGAAATGGAAACTCCAAATAACGAAAGGAAATCATTAAACAATTGGGCTGTAGCATTAGATAGAAAAATTAAAACAATAAGATTTAATAGGAAAAAGTTGAAAAACATATAAAAGGTATCCAACCAAAAATCCTTTCTGAAAATCTTTTGGTTTTTACGCCAGGGGAATAAAATTTCAAGTCCCCAAACCGCTAAAGAAACAATGATTAATCCGTAGAAGTAATTTTCCCAGTGAAAATGGGTAATTTCATCAATTAAATAATTGAAATATTCGCGATAGGAGCTTTTAAATAATTCAAAGTATTTTCCCATACTAACAACAACCACCTCCATCATAATGGAAGGTAGATTCACTAATAAAAATATCATCTCGCCCTAAAGTGGCCAAAGCATTAGCGGTTTTGTCGCAAACGGCTAACGGTTGATTTTTCAGTAAAAGGTGGCCTTTTTTGTCATCAAAATAGCTGTCTGTTCCGTAGTAAATAGCTGCTTTTCCTGTAAAAACACAAGGGCCGTCTGCCGGCATGGGGTCTTTAATGGCAGCTACTTCAATAGATTCGATATAAATTAACTCTTCGGTTGGGTAGTGTTTAGGGTCTAAGATTCGGTAAGGTTTACGGGCTCTTATCTCAATAGTACCAAAACCTGCATCGGTAAGGGCTTTCACATAGTCTTTTATGGGTAGGCTGCCACTAAGGCACAGGGCTCTTAATCGTTCATCATTCCGAAGGGTATCGTTCATAGGCTGTTCACAGGTGGGATCGCTCATAACCAATCTTCCGTGGGGCTTTAATACGCGGTACATTTCTGCGATAGCGGCTTTTAAATCTTCTTCTTTAAAAATATTGAACAAGCAATTTTGAGCAGCTACATCAATACTATTGTCTTGCAAGGGAAGATTCATGGCGTTCCCTTTTTTTAATTCCACAAATTCACTTTTAAACCAAGTATTTTGAGCTTCGGCTTCTATAAAATTTTTTCGGGAAGCTTCCAACATCTCGTCCACGACATCCACTCCCACGACGCCTCCCTTTTGTCTAGAGAAATAGGCAAATTGTAATAATTCCATTCCGCCACCAACGCCAACGTACAGAATTTTGGGACTGTTACTTAAGTCTCTGGGATGCACAGTGGAGCCACAACCGTAATTCATTTCCTGCATAATTTTAGGAATTTTCAATCCGGGAAGTTCCCAAATAGGATTTGTGGTGCAACAAAGACCCACATCGGGCGTTAAGGCAGCTTGTTTGTAAACGTCGTGAGTAGTATCTAAATAGCTCATAAAAATGAAAAGTGTTTAATGAATACAGTCTAACTTTAGAAAGAAAACTTACAATTGTGTAATTAGTTCGGTAAAAAGGGTAATCATATTAGGTTCTGCTTTTTCAGCTTGTTCGATAATGTCTGTAATGTTAACGGGTTTTAGATTTTCGGGATCACATTCATCCGTTAAAACGGAAACGGCAACCACCGGTAATTTTAAGTGATTGGCTACAATAACTTCGGGGACGGTACTCATTCCTACTGCATCGGCTCCTATAATTTTCAAATAACGGTACTCTGCTCTTGTCTCCAATTGCGGGCCTAATACACTTACATAAACCCCTTTGTGAAGAGTGAGCCCCTTTTCGGAAGCAATACGTTCCATTTTTTTATTTAAAAGGGTATCATAGGGAGCACTCAAGTCAACAAAACGTTCTCCTAGATGTTCCACTCCTAAAAAGGCAAGTGGAGAGGACCCTTGTAAATTAATGTGGTCGTCAATTAGCATGATTTCTCCTTTTTTAAAATTGAGGTTAATAGCTCCTGCTGCGTTGCTTACCAGCAAGTATTTTATCCCCAACTGATGCATTACCCTTACGGGAAAAGTAACATCTTGCGGTGTGTAGCCTTCATAGAGGTGGAAACGCCCTTGCATGACCACTACTTTTTTACCCCCCAAAGTTCCGTAAATTAACTTTCCCTTGTGGAACTCAACAGTGGCTGTGGGGAAATTGGGAATGTGGTTGTAACTTACTTCCGCGTCTATACTAATTTTATCGACCAGTTGTCCTAATCCGGTTCCTAAAATAATTCCTATTTCGGGTGTTGAGAATCCTCTTTTCTGAAGGAAATCGACGGCTTGTTGTATATTTTTATGCATGCTTTATGTTTTTTAAAAAAGGCTGAAACACCTCATTATCTTTAATATCTTCATACAAATCGACATCGTTTTTAACAGGTAATTTTATATATTTTTCATCTTTCAGATCCTGTAAGGTAGCCTCTAAAACGGTGTCGGTTCCCCAAGCTTTATTTTCGAAAAGCTGGGCTTTCATTTTTTTCATTCCCAATAAGTAATAACCGCCATCTTGGGCAGGTCCTATCACAAAATCGTGAGTTTGCATAGTGGTAAACGCTGTTTCAATAGCTTCGGTAGTGATGTCGATGAGATCACTGCCAATAACAATTATTTTTTCATACCCGTCGTTAAAACCTTGTAAAAAAGCCCCCTTCATACGCTCTCCTAAGTCATTTCCTATTTGTAGCCGTTTATGAAAAATATTGGCATCCCAAAGATCATTTTCCCATATTGCATCTGCATAATACACATATTTGTCTGCCACTACGGGGAGTGCGATTTTTGCGGTATGCGAGACAAGAAATTTAAAAATCTCCAACGCATTTTCGTTTCCAATAGAGGCGGCTAATCGGGTTTTGCATTTTCCCAACTCCGGGTTGCGTGTAAAAATTAGTAAAAGACTTTTTGAGGTAGGAAAATGAAAAACATCTTCTGCATGATTGGTATTTTTATTGGTAGTTAAAAGTCCCATATTAATTCACTTTAATTCCTTTTTCAAGGTATTTTTCCCACGCTTTTGAAAAAGTATGTATTTTTTCGGTTTCCTCCCCCTTGGAGTTTAGTACCGGAAAGCCACTATTTTTCCATTCAAAGATACCGCCATATAAGTTTTTTACTTGGGTGTATCCTATTTTTTTTAATTTTTCTGCAAAATCTTCGGAACGTACTCCCAGCGAACAATATACAATGATTAGTTCGTTTTTATTCGGAAAGGATTTTTCAAATTCTTCAAAAGAAAAAGGGTGAGAATTTATATGTTTTGCCGAAGCAATTGCACTTACTTCAAATTCTTCTCGATTACGGGCATCTACTAAAATTGCTTTCCCTTGGAGCTGAAGCATTCTAGCCTCGGTAACTGATATATAAGGGATATTGTTTTTATTGTGGGTTTTAAGAACCGCATCTATAGAATCCTGCGCTTGCAACCCTATAACTGCCAAAAATGATATGAAAAAAAAGATACCTTTCATGAAGCAACAGCTCCTTGACAACTACTTCCTGCTCCAGCTGTACAACCATAGCAGTGTTGTGAAATAATAATGTTTCTATTGTTTAAAGCAACCTCGTTATATTCAGAAATGTGTTTTACCTTACCGGCTACTTTTAATTCCAGCATCTGATTAAAATCGCAATCGTACAGCCATCCGTCCCAACTTACCGAAAGGGTATTGGTGCACATTACGTTTGTAACGGCAGCAGGGTTAAAGGCTTCTACTAAAGAATACATATAATCTTCATAATTGTCGCTAGCAATAAGATAATCTAAAAAGCGCGAGATAGGAAGATTGGTAATAGCAAAAAGGTGATGAAACTCGATCCCAAAATCTTCAAAGAGGGCATTTTTAAAATCTTTTTCGAGACTAGCTTGATCACCCGGTAAAAAAGCTCCGCTCGGGTTGTACACCAAATCTAGTTTTAGCGGGCTTTCTGTTTTTCCGTAGCCAATATCATTCAACATTTTTAAGGCTTTTATGGAAGCTTCAAAAACACCATCTCCACGTTGTTTATCGGTTTTGCCTTTGGTCCAGTGTGGCATACTGCTTACTACGTGGATGTTATGTTTTTTAAAAAACTCCGGCAGATCGTGGTACTTTTTATTGGCAACCATAATGGTTAAGTTGCTACGCACAATAAAATCTTTAATGCCAGCTTTACTTGCTTCTTCTACAAACCAGCGAAAGTTGGGGTTCATTTCGGGAGCACCCCCTGTTAAGTCGAGTGTATGCGCTCCGGTATTTTTAATAACATCGAGACATTGTTGCATGGTCTCTTTGGTCATGATTTCCTCTCTATCGGGTCCCGCATCGACATGGCAATGTTCACAAACTTGGTTGCACATATAGCCCACATTAATTTGAAGTATTTCCAGCTTTTTTGGTTTTAACGGAAACTGCCCGCTGCTTTTTATTTTTTCAGCAAAAGAAGGCAATTCGCCATTGGCAAAAATTCCGTTGGCAAGAAATTCAAGTTGTGTAGTAGCGTTGGCAAGTTCACTTTCCCTTTTGTGAAGAGATTGTGTTTTTAATTTGGTCATATTGCTCTTTTATCCGTCTAACTTATTCACTTTATTCATCATCATGACTCCATGAACCAAGCTGGCACCACTTTTTATGGCAGCTCCTACGTGAACGGCTTCCATCATTTCTTCTTTGGTAATGCCTCGTTGCAGGCCATCTTTAGTGTAAGCGTCTATGCAATAAGGGCACATTTCGGTGTGTGCTACGGCAAGGGCAATGAGGGATTTTTCACGAGCAGTTAGTGCTCCTTCTTCAAATACTTTTCCGTAGTAATCGAAGAACTTAGTGCCTAATTCTTCGCTCCATTCTGTGATGTTTCCGAACTTTCTTAAATCTTTAGGATCGTAATATGACATATATAGTTTAAATTATTTACGAAAGAAACCGTGTGTGGTTTCTGTAGTAGGTAAATATAGCGAAGTAGTCTATTAATACATAAAAAGCTTACGATAGTTTCAAAAAAAAATTAATCGAAACTATACGTAAACCCTGTATTGAAGTTGTATTGTGACTTCGGAATTCCTACAGCGGGGAATGCATCGTAGGTGAAAACATAATTAATTTGAAGCGCAAAATTTTTGAATACGGTAATCAAAAAGGAACTTTGGCTGGATATTCTATAATCGCTAAAAGCGCTTAGATTAGGCTGATAATATGTTGTACTCACAAAAGAAACTTTGTCTGTAGGATATAGACTAAAAGACAGGTAACTACTTCCTCTTATGTCGCGCTGTATAGGTGTAATACCATCGTCAACTTCTTCATATTCATACATAACAAGCGTCCCTAAATAGAATTTATAGTTTTCAGAATTGCTAAGTTTAAATCGAGGCCCTGTGCCTAATAATCCTCTAAAATTGATAAGGTTTATCTTGTTGTATTGGCCTTGTGTAAAGGCTTCCCATGCAATTTTATCGTGAAAACGATAATTGTACCGTAAGTGAGAAACTAAACTATTATCAAAATTTTCGCCTTCAATTTTTTCAAAAGAAACATCGTTTTTGAACAAGATGAGATGCTTGTTCATTTTGTATTGTACATGAATATTGCTTCCTAAGTTTATAAAATCGTTGGTGTTTCGTTTTAATTCTAAATTAAGGTTTATGGCTCCAGACCAACCTGAGGTATCGGTCACTTTACGTAGCGATTCTACATTAAGGATTTGCGAAAAGGTTATTTGTGTAATTAGAAAAAATGCGAAGGTTATTTTTTTCATTTAAAACTGAATTTTATTGAAAATAAATGTAGGTATAAACTACAATGGCAACAACCACTAAACCAACAACTTTTACATATTTCCAAGGAGTAATATCCACCTGTTTGGTATATTCTTGGACATAATCTGTTTCTCGCGGTGCTATTTTTCCGATGAGCAACATAATAAGAATGTTAAACACAAATAAAATGGCCATTACGTGCAGAAAATGTGGGTAGTTTTCTACACCAAAATAGGGCTTTAAGATAAATTGACTGATGCTGTACAAAATAACACCAGACAGAATTCCCACTTTTGCGGCAATGGCAGGAACTCTTTTGGTTAAGTATCCTACTACTATTATGGTTAAGATAGGAATACTATAACAGCCATTGACTTCCTGGAGATAGCCAAATAACCCTGCGGGAGCATTGGCAATAAAAGGGGCAATAAACATGGAGCCTAATGCCAAAACAATCCCAAAGAGCTTTCCTTTTTTTACAATGGTTTTTTCATCGGCCTCTTTGTTAATGTATTCTTTATAAATATCTACGCCAAATAAGGTAACTGAACTGTTTAACGCACTATTAAAAGAACTTAAGATGGCACCAAAGAGTACTGCTGCAAAGAATCCTACTAAAGAAGCCGGCAATACTTCACGAACCAACGTTGGATAGGCCTCATCGGGTTTTGTAATTTGGTCTTGAAATAAATAGAAGGCAATAATACCGGGTAACACCACCATTAAAGGACCTAAAATCTTGATGAAAGCAGCAAGCATCAATCCTTTTTGTCCTTCTTTTAAATTTTTAGCTGCCAACGCTCTTTGAATAATAGCCTGATTGGTTCCCCAATAAAAGACTTGAACTAACATCATTCCGGTAAAAATGGTGGCAAATGGGATAGAGGATGAACTGCTTCCGGCTGCAATAAATTTTTCGGGGAGTGTGTCCATCAGCTTTGTCATTCCTCCAAAAATATCGCCATCGCCTACAGCCCAAAGTCCAAAAATAGGAATCATTAATCCTCCAATTAATAAACCAACAGCGTTTACGGTGTCTGAAACAGCTACCGCTTTTAACCCTCCAAAAATAGCATAGATGGAGCCTATAATCCCGATACCCCAAATACAAAGCCAAAGAGCGGCAGTATCTGAAACGCCAAAGGCTTCTGAAACATTGAACATGGTACTTATCGCTAAGCCGCCGGAATACAAGACGATGGGTAAAAGAACCACCATGTACCCCGATAAGAATAATGCTGAAGTGATAGCTTTGGTTCCTTTATCGTATCGCTTTTCTAAAAATTGTGGGACTGTAGTTAATCCTCCTTTTAAATATCTTGGTAATAAAAACAGGGCTGTTACTACCATCGCAATGGCAGCCAAAGTTTCCCAAGCCATTACCAAAATACCTTCTGAATAGGACTGCCCATTTAAGCCCACAATTTGTTCGGTAGAAAGGTTGGTAAGCAATAGAGAACCCGCAATTACAGTAGCCGTTAGACTTCTTCCTCCCAGAAAATACCCATCGGCACTGGTTTCATCTGTTTTTCGGGTGGCAATGTAGGATATGACAGCTACCAAAAGGGTGAAGGCGATAAAGGTAATAATGGTCATGGTCGTTAGTTTTTAGTGTTATAAATGTAATATTTTAGAAATTAGATTGGTATAATCTGGTATTCTTCCCACGTTTTGTAGTTTAATAGCAGCCATTTTCAAGGCTACTTCCATACACTGCTCTGGGGTTTTACCTTTCACGTAAGTAAATAAAAATCCGCTCCAAAAGGCATCCCCCGCACCCGTAGCGTCCATAATTTTTTCTACCTTCAAGGCGGGAAGTGATATTTTCAGTTTTCCTTTTTCACTCAATTTGGCGCCATCTTTTCCAAGCGTAAAGCATACCAATTTAGCTCCTAATTCGTGTAAATGTGAAAATACTTCGTCGTGGGTCATTCCTTTTCCAAAAAGCCGATCTACATCATCTTGACTTATTTTTATCAGTGGTTGATAGTTACAATAGGTTTCAATAGCTTTTTTGGCAGCTTGGGTATTGGGCCAAATTTTTTCAGAATAATTAATATCAATACTCAATTGGCATCCAGCTTTGTAGGCTTCCTTTGCTTTTGATAAGATGGTTTCCCTGGCCGGATTTTTACTGAGCGCAAAACATGTGGTGTGATAAATCTTAGTCTTTTTTAATAACTCTAATGGAAGTTGCGCTTCGGAAATTAAGGTGTCTGCACCTCGGTATGCAATAAACTCTGGTGTGCCAGTGGTACGATTCACAAAAATAACCGAAGTAGGTTTTTCTGAAGTTTCCAAAAGATAATCGGTACTTACTTCTGCTTCTTTTAAACGTTTCAGGATATAATCCCCAAAACCATCTTTTCCAACGGTAGCTACCATTTGTACTTTCGCTCCTAATCGACTCATATTCATGGCAACATTGGTAGGAGAACCTCCCAAATAGCGATGATAGTCTTTTGTTTCATTGATAGGTGCTTCCTTTTGTTCGCCTATAAAATCGATGAGAGCTTCCCCTACACAAATAATGTCTATTTCCTTTGCCATTATGGGTTAAAAATAGTTTCGGGGGTGGTTAATTCGTTTAATTTTGAAATGTATGTTGAGTCTAACAATGATAATCCTAATTGATAGGAAGCATTCATCCAGCCAAAACCTTCTTTGGTAATGTATTCAAACTCGGTACCTACGTTGCCGTATTCGGCAAAAACTTTGTGAGTAGCACTTACCACATCGTATTTTTCGGGGATGGTACCGTTATAATCTACCGCATTTTTAGTAATCATAAACAGCCATCGATATACTAATTCTTGTAATTCTGAATGAAAACCATAGTGTTGAAGCCCTCTCCATAGCATCATTTGGTGGGGTGCCCACCCGTTGGGATAATCCCATTGTTTTTGGGGACGTTCTTTTGAAATTTCTCCTCGACTTTCTTTGGTACAGGAAGCTATTCCTCCTTTTTCTTTCAAAAGTGGAAGCGCATGTTGAATCACTTTTTGGGCTTGCTCTTGCGAACACATTTTTGCCCAAAGCGGAGTAAAAACAGTCGCTGAAATAAAGTTGGTTTGTTCTTTTTTTCTGAAATTATAATCGAAATACATTCCCTTTTCTTCGTTCCAAAGCAGTTTGTTTACTTGGTCTTTTCTTTCAGTTGCTTTTTGAAGCCAGTAGGCTGAGGTGTATTCTTTTCCGCCTATTTTGAAAGAATCTTCAAATTCTTGCGCAATGATTTCGGCAAAATCGGTTTCGTATTTATACAAAAAGGCATTTAATTCTACTACATTCAAATCGGCACAAATCCCTTCCAATCGGTACGAAGTATCGTGTCCAGATTCCCGTACACTTCTATCGTGTACAAAATATGCATCAAGTTTTGGATTCTTTATTTTGTCTTTGGCATATTGTTTTTCGTATTCCTGAACGCTCATACCTTCGGCTTTGGCGTAAGGGCCTATTTCATGGTGGAAATGACCTTCTTCGGCCTCGGGTGGTTTGCCAATTCCTTCTGCCAAATACCTGTTCAGCCCATTTTCAGTCAAACGTTTCCCTGTAACCATCCAAACCGTTTCATATTCTTTTATGGCGGTTTGTAAGTGACTTTTTAACCAGTTTTTATCGTGGGTTTTTTCAAAAATCTCAGCTATTAAAGACGAATAAAAGGGAGGTTGGGTGCGTGTTAAATAATAAGAGCGATTGGCGTTGAGGATTTTTCCGTAGTATTCAACTTCGTACTGAAAATTGTTCGCCATTCCTGTGGCTAAATCGGTTCGACCGTCTAATAAAAGTCCGATACTTTCAAAATAGCTGTCCCAGCCGTACATTTCGTTAAATCTTCCACCCGGAACCACAAACGGTTCTCCAAATGCTTCTTCATCTTTTTCTGAAAGTTTTAAAGCGAGAATCCCCGGCTTGTTATTAATCTTTTTTACATATTTGGGAGTCACTTTTTTTGGTAACTGAATTACCTCCAATGGCATAGCACTCTTCAATTTCATGTAATAATCTAAGGCAACATCATCTTTGTAATGCACATACACTCTTAATAAGGATTCTGCGCCTAAGGTTTCGTTTTTAGAATCACTTAACAGGGCTTGAATTCCGTGCTCATCCATGGTTCGGGTAAGACCGTTCCAGTAATATTCCCGAATCATTCTCGATATACGTTGCGTGGGGAGTTCTTCAATATTCGTAATGGATATTTCGGTAGTTTCTTGATTGCTGTCGATAGCCAATACTAACTCTTGCAGCAAGTTGGATAAGTAGTAGGTGCCTTTAATTTCGTAGGGTTTTCCTTCTTCGTCTTTCAGTACAAAAGATTTAGGCCCTTGATCTTCGATGGTTATTTTTTTATCGCCATCGGTATCTTCTTGGGCTAATAATGCTCCTAAAGTGGTTTTTATATTGACTTTAAATCTCACTGTATTTAAGAAGCTTTCGTTAGCCTGTTGATTACAAAAAATATAATAAACATGATAGTGAAAGGAATCAACGATAAATAAAACACCTTTTCTCCCCCAAGAGAATCGAATAGATTGCCAATCAATAAAGAACCTAGAGTGCCTCCAATTGCTGAAAAGAAGGTTAAAATTCCAGCTAGTGAACTATGTTTTTCTTTTTCAACACTACTTAATACAGTTGAATTCACCAAGGGGTATAAAGGAGCTAGGAATAAACCAATTAAGGGAAATAAATAGGATACTGCCGGTAAATCTGTTATAGAATTTATTTGAATGACTTCAACATTTTTTGCCAAAGGAAGTACTAATAAAACTAAAACTATTGCTAAAACAACACAGACTATTGAAATGTAAAACCACTTAATTTTTTTTGCAATAATTCCGGTAATGAATCTCCCTAAGGTGATTGAAACCATAAGCAAAACTGCCATTTGTGAACTTAATTGAGCATCTAGTTTTAAGGTATCTTTGTTAAAGGTAGGAAGCCAGGTCATTATGCCTTGTTCCGTCATAACATATAAAAAAGCAAATGCTACAAAAACCCAAATAAGTGGCTTCGCAAATAAGCGAAGCATTTGTGAAAAATCTTTTGTAAAACCTTCTGAAGGTTTTGATTCAATATTAAATTTTGAAAAGAGAATAATTATAAATGCAATAGCAATTAAGCCTGCCATGAGCAAGTATCCACGTAACCAAGCATTTTTATCTACGTCATCATTAAAAAATAATGGAAAAACAACATACATGAAGATAATTCCTATCATGAAGACTGTTTCAATTAGATTCATTAAGGAACTGTGATCTTTTTTGGTATCGGTAATATAGCCTATTAACGCAAAAACGGAAACTTTTACTACAGCAAAGCTTAATCCGGTAGCCAAGAAAAGTAGTTTAACAGACCAGAAAGAGTTGCCAAAATACATGCCTAAACAAGCAAAGAAAACTACTCCCAAGCTAATTAGCATACCCCGCTTAAAACCCAATCTTGGTAAAAAAGAACCTACTAGAAAAGCCATGATGGCAATGGAAAGATCCTTAAATAGTTCTAAAAAAGCTGCATCTGGCTTAGCTACTTTATAAATTGTTTGTGACCTCTCTACTAATATTCCAACACTATTTAATAGGGCTGCAAAAACAAAATAGATAATGAATAAGGATATTTTTATACCTGTGTTTTTCATAGATGGAAAGGTTTATTCTGTTGAAACCGTTTTAGAAATTGTTAATCGCATTGCTAAAAAGGCAGAAATAGCAAAGAAAACACCGGCAAACAGCATAGCATTTACCGCATTATTTCCTAACAGATATTTGTAAATAGGACCAAAACTTAAAGTCTGTATAAACATGGGGATAACAATCATCATATTTAAAATCCCCATATAGACACCTCTACGTTCTTGCGGGACTACTTTGGAAACCATGGTGTAAGGGATTCCCATCATCGCTGCCCAACCAATTCCAAACAATACCATAGGTACTAATACCAAATTAGGGTCTGATATGTAGGGTATCACAAACAATGCGATAGCAGTGCCCAACAAGCTAATTGCGTAAATTTTCTTACCACCAAACTTAAGCGTTAACGGTACAAGCATTAATGCCACAATCATGGTTACCGTGTTGTACGTTAAACTCATTTTTGCTGCTTGGGAAGCAGCTTCAGAGGTGGTATAATTCATTGTTTTCATAAAAAGGGGAGTGGTAAATTGCCAATAAATAAAAAGAGCGTACCATTGAAATAGATACACCGCACCAATCTTCCACATAAATTTGGGCATTTCTTTTACGGCTTCTACTATTTCTGAAAAAGGTTTGCCTATACGCTGAAAAAAAGAAAGCGTATTGATTCTTTTTATTTCGGCAAGTTCGTCTTCCGAAGGTGGAATTTCCGGAGTTTTTAAAACTGAATATAAAATGGTTACTAAAGACAAAAACGCCCCTATATAAAACGAATAATAAATCCATTGCGGAATGGTTCCGGCTTGCTCCACAGATTCTCCACCAAATAAATATTGAAATAATACAATAGAACCATTTGCTAATAATATTCCGGCACCTACAAACAAACTTTGCATTTGGTAACCCAAACTTAATTGCTTTTCGGGTAATTTATCACCCACAAAGGCTCGGTAAGGTTCCATAGCCATATTATTTCCTACGTCTAAAATCCATAACAATCCTACCGCGAACCATAGTAATGGACTATGTGGAAACGCAAACAAACAGATGCTTCCTAATAGTGCTCCAATTAAAAAATAGGGTTTGCGTCTTCCCCAACGGTTAGACCAAGTTTTATCAGACATGGCACCAATAATGGGTTGAACGATTAATCCTGTAACCGGTCCTGCAATATTTAAAATTGGGAGCATATCTTCGGGAGCCCCTAAGTATAAAAATATAGGGTTAATAGCTGTTTGCTGAAGCCCAAAACTATATTGAATGCCTAAAAACCCAACATTCATATTTAAAATTTGCCAAAAGGAGAGGGAAGGCTTTTGAATCATAATTGAAGATTTTTTGGTCGTTAGTCAAAAAGTTATACCCAAAATTTTGGAAATAACACTGTAATATCTGCAATTTTTAAGAAAAAAAGATTTTTTGAAAGGCTAAATTAAGAATTTGCTAACGAAAACGTTATCGGAACAATAGAATTAGAACTTTCACGATACTTCCATTGCTAATTTCATAAATACAATTCCGGAAGCGGTATATCCCATTTGTGTTTTTCCTCCCACGTTTAATGAGTTTGCATGAATGTATTCCTGAAAGGCCCAATCGGTATTATTTTCTACGGTTTGTAAAAATGAAGAAGTAATTTTTTTTGCTTCGGAATCTAGACCGTTTTTTGAAAGCCCCAAACAGAAAAGCCCCATCCAAACTGGCCAAATGCCGCCATTGTGAAAATCCCCCGGATGATTTTTAAAACTGAAGGAATAATTCCCTTCAAGCAAATTCCAGTCCTCACTTTCCTTAGTAATAATAGGCCAAAATGCCGGAATTAATTTTTGCGGAAGGGTTTCAATAAATTCTGAAAGATGCTTTTTCTGAGGTTCATTTAATTGAAATTGAAGCAATGCCAATGCATTTCCGGCTGCGTCAAAACGCGAGTCATGTTTTCCCGGTAAAATAAAGGCCGAAAAGTGTTTGGAACCCTTTTCCATTGCTTTTTGAAAAGCAGGGTTTTGATAAATGAGCTCTGTTTCAGCATTTTTGGAAGGCCAAAAATTCACTTTCGTTTTTTTCAGAATAAAATCCAATTGGGAAGTACTTTTACCTTCAATGGCAAGCCATTCTTTTTCTCCCCAAAGGCGAAGCATATTATCGTACAAAGTGTACCCATGTATTGGATATTCGTCTGCCCAATTACCGCTTAAAGGAGTATAAATCCAACCTTTGTTATTAAATTCTGCAGCATTTAAAAAAGTTCGGCTTTTTTCAATAGTGGGTTTTAATATTTTCCAACTTTCTTCATCTAGGGTGTGTTTATAATACAGGCAAGCACCTACAATAAACCACGTATTGGCATCGATGCGTCCTACCAGACTTCCGAAGGAAGCATCAGTTCCATCCGGTAGTACATTTGAAGGAATCATCCCAAACTCATTTTGGCTTTTTGCCAATACTAAAAGCGAATTTTTTAATGCTTCCGTAACAATTTCGTCTTTTATCCAAAGTCCCGCAATGCCGCAAACCATACTGTCCCGCGCCCAAATACGCTTGTAATTATCGGTTTCAATAGTACTTGCCAAGATTCCCTTTGATGTAGATAAGTCATGGAGTAACGAAACAGCTTGTAGATAAAGTTCAGAAAATTGCATAACACGAAGTTACAATTAATCTTCTTTAATTGGAATATAGATTTCGGTCACCCATTTCCGTTCATCACCGCCCATATTGGGGTTGTTATAAAAAACCTCCACAGGGTACATATCTAAGGGAATATTCTTCTTTTTTGCGTAATCCTCCAGTACATACCAAGCCCTGTCTGAAGTAATATAATTTCCATTATAAACGGCTTTGACACTCTTTTTTGAAGTAAATTTTTCAATAGAAATGAGCGGATGAACGGGTAACGAATCTTTCATGGTAAACGGAAAACAAAAGCGATAAGCCAAACTATCGTTAGTTCTATCCCAGCTAGTTACTTCAATAAAAGGTTTCCCGTTGGGCTGCAGTTGGTTATCTGCAATATAACCGGAGAGTAGTGAGAAGTTTTCCATCATTCCTTTTGCCTTTCTTATCTGAAGTGTTTTTAGATAGACACAGGCAGCATAGGTTTCTGGAGAGCTATCTTCTCCTTCAATTGTAATATTTATTTCTTGTAAATGCGCAGTTAAATTGGATAAAAATGTCTTTACTGTTTGGGTGGAGTTTCTTTCAAAAGTTGTTTCGGTAAAGGGGATGAGCAGCCTATTTTTAAGGCCTTGCGACGTAGATTTAACAAATGAAGTCACTTTCACCAAACTGTCTTCCGATTCTATTTTCCATAAAAAATGATAGGCAGTGTCCTTTCTTAAAATGGTTTGCAATAATTCGTTTTCCGAAATTTGCTGAATGGGTTGCGGATTTTCAAGAGACGAATTCCACGATTTAATCGATTGGTTTACTGTGCCAACGGTAGTTTTAGCTTCGAAACTAATTTGATAGTCGTATTCTTTTAAGAAGAAATACCAAATAAGGGTTCCTAGAACGGCAATTAGTAATCCCCATTTAAGTGCTTTCATAGATTATTCAACTTTCATTTTAAGTCTTTCATTTACTAATTTACCAACGTTGAATCCTTGGCCAATTCCATTCTCAATAGCGGCGCGGTAGTGAATTCCACCATACATTCTACTTAAAGCGGCCTCTTGAGCTGCCGCTTTAAAGGATGAAAAAGATCTAACGGGAAGTCCGTAGGGCAACTCGGTATCGTCCAAGAATTTGAAATTATCACCAAAAATATCGGTTAACACTGTTGCCGAAGCTCCTGAAACTACCGAGTGACCACTACTATATTCAGGAAATGGAGGTGTTTGTAAAATAGGCTTCCAGTTTTCGTCAATATGCTGGTTAATTAAGGTTTCGGGGCGTATCAAGTTACTACGGTATTTTTCATCCCAACAGCTTATAAACCCATCGAAAAGTGCGATGGAAGTTTTGGTATAGGTATATACGGTATCTTCAAAGCTGGCATTAGTAGTTTTACAGGCAATCTCTGCAATTCCCATCCAATGCGCCCCGGGAGTTATTTTTTTTGTGGCAAACATGAGATGCCCGCGTGTAACCGATACATATGGATTGCAATCCCAAAATTTGGCAATTTGTACCTCTTCTGAAGCATCACCAATGGCTGTAATTCTTTCAGAAGTATTATACACTTCAGAAAGTTCTTTATAAAAATCGCTGTCCTTTTCCATAGAAAAAGCAGGTGGAGGAACAGGTTTAAATTGCGAGGAAGAGTCTAATACAAAGGTTCTTATTTTGTTCCAATGGGGTTCAATACCATCCATATATGCAGGCGGTGTAGGCTGCCAGCGGGAAGGGTCTTCGGTAATTACCGTAAATTTGGGCATGGTACGGGTTTGCTTATAATTATCACCATCCATCCAGGACTTGATAAAATTTGAAACCTCTAAGCCATACTCCTTGGAAGCATTAAAAACCCCTTCATTTTTGTTTTGCCAAATAGCATATAAGCTATCGCGATAATGTTCTATCATTTCTTCAGAAAAGACAACACTTTTGCTAACATCCATATGCGCAATTAAAGCAGCTAAAGGGTAATTTATATTTTCATTATTCGACTTTGGAATAGCAGATAGATGCTTAATTTGGCCTGCCAAAGATTGGTAATTAGGGTTATTTTGAGCCATAATTTCATACGCTGCAATATTGGGATACGCGTAAATTCTACTGGCTACCGGGGGTGAAAAAATATCGTGTACCATAATCTCCGTAACTTTATCCACACCGTTTTGGTAGTCTTTTCCGGTAATCTCTATGGGTTCACTTTTTTTGCAACTTACAAAAAATGTGGCTACTATGAGGAAAGTAAATAATTTACTGGTTGAATTCATAAACTTCTGCTTTTTCATTGTTATACACTACTAATAAATAGGGTTTTTGGTTTATTGTAAGTACTTCGAGGTGCCGTACCGATTTATGACTAAAGTCAAGTCCCAAATCATTTCCCGATACTATTTTTTCTTCGGAAGAAATTAACGCCCCCGGAAAACTGTCAAATCTACCATGAAACGGAATAACCCCAAAATAATTTCCGCCCGTTAATACGTCATCTTTACCATCTCCATTAAAATCGTAAGCTACAAAGGCTTTAATTGGGGAAATTTGAAGCGCATTTGAAAAAGATTCAAAAGAAAAGCCTGTCGTATTATTACGTAGGAAACCAGATGCTAATGTTTGCACTTCAAAAATTGTTGCTTCTTTTAGCGTATCGCCAAAAATTTCTTCGACTGTTTTGCCTGCAAAGTCTTTGTAATTATTGAATTTTTTACGCAAAAAAACCATTTGTCCCGCTAGGTCGTCTAAGCCCAATAACGGATAATATTTCCCTTTTTTTTCAATAGCCAGAACGGTTTCGGTACTCCCGTTAGCATCAAAATCGGCATAATACATTTTCATTGGAAACTCTCCGGAAGCCTTAAATTTACTATTCAAACCCCAATTGCCCAGTAAATAATCTGTATCTCCGTCGCCATCAATATCGAATGGAATGATTGCCTGCCAAAGACCATTCATCTTTTCTTGTAAAGGAAAACTTTCTTCCCATTGGTTATTTTTAATTTGAAAGAAACGAGGAGACATCCATTCGCCAATAACAATCAAATCGGTTTGTCCGTCGTTGTCAAAATCGTCAAAAAGTGCATCGGTAATCATTCCTAAATCTTCAAAAATTTGTTCGGTCCCATTGGAGTTTAGGAGATAAGAGGGAGGGATTTTTCCAAAGTCGAAAGGGGAAGTATGGTTTCCCACGAAGGTGTAATCTTCAAAAGTTTTAATGACACCAGTATTTTCCAATGAATTTTCAAGGATTATTTTTTTTGAATTTGAAGCAGGATATTCTCTGTTAGCTACTATTGTTCGGGAGGGTGAAATTTCATTACCTCCAGAACCTACCATTATGTTTGAGTTTCGAATTATAGCTGTAATGTCCTCATAAACAGAATCTTTTTCAATTGTTGCAAAAAGATTTTTTTCAAACCCATTTTCCTTTTGAAGATATATTTCTGCTTTTTGGTTTCGGGCGCCACCTAAAAAAATATCATTTTTTCCATCACCATCAATGTCGCCAAGCGCTAGGGCAGGACCTCTGTCACTCACTTCATACGGAATGAGCTTTTGGTAGTTGAAATCGGTGTGGTTATCTTCTTTATGCGTAAAATTAATTCCTAAGTTTCCTACTACTTTTTGAAAAAGTTTTTTTGAATGACTTTTTTCGTAAGAATAGGCAATGGTATTTTCAGGTTTTAGATGTAACGATTGATTTAATGTTACATTTTTTAAGATCTGACAGGTTTTATCGGGCCAGATAATTTTTAGGGAATCTAAGGTTTTTTCATTTCCGAAGCCAAAGTGAATCATAGGTTCCGAAGAAGCCTGAAAGCCACGGGAGGTAAATAGCTCTTTGTATTGCATCACCCCTTTGTTATAAGCAATAGCTTTAGTGCCAATACCTTGAGGGTTTTTACCGTTATATTGAAAATTGATTTTTAAATAAGAAGTTGCGGTATTAGTACTATTTATATAGATACTGGCAGACTCATTTAAATTATTGGTTACAATATCCAAATCGCCATCTTGGTCCAAATCTCCCACGGCACTGGCTCCGGAGATGGTAGGAACTCCTAAACTCCATTGCGAAGAAACATCTGTAAAGTGTAATTTTTCACCTCCTTTAAAGAAATAATTTGCCACCTTTCCTGAGGGCATCAACTCGAGTGCATTTTTGTCGATTAAACGGGAGGTATTTATTTTATTTTGAATTTCTTCATTGGAGATATACTTTATAAAATCCAGATTATTAGGTCGTTTTGGAATCCCGTTCGAAATAAAAAGATCTTGTTTTCCGTCTTGGTCATAATCCCCAAATAAGGCACTCCAACTCCAATCGGTAGCGGCTACACCACTTAATAAAGCGGTTTCCAAATAAGGCGCATTGGGCTCACTCACAAATAACATGTTGCGAGTGTATTGGTAATGATAACCGTATTGCTGGGTACGCATTTTAAGGGTTTGAAACATGTCATCTCCTTCCGAAGATTTAATCACTCCGTCATCTTCGGGGAGCATATCCAGCGTTATTAAATCGGGCCAGCCATCATGATTAATATCGGCCACATCATTGCCCATAGAGAAGCGACTGGTATGCCCAAAGTATTTCCGGAGGCTTTCTGTAAAAGTGCCATCGCCATGGTTGAGATAGAAATAATCATCTTCGTGAAAATCGTTTCCTACGTAAATATCGGGATAACCATCTTGGTTAAAATCTGCTACCGAAATGCCCAATCCGTACCCGTTAATACCGCCAAAAATACCTGCTTCTTCACTTACATCAACAAAAATGTTTCCATCGTTTCGAAGGAGTTTGTCTCCCGTTTTTTCATTTCGAATGTTCCGTATTTGGGCTCTTCCGAAGGATTCTTCCGTATGTACCCCATGATTCAAAAGGTAAAGATCTAGATCGCCGTCTAAGTCGTAATCTAAAAATGCGGCAGAGGTGCCAAAACATTGAAAATCGAGCCCGTACGCTGCCGATTGTTCCGAAAAAGTATTGTCTTTGTTGTTTATAAATAGCTCGTTATGACCTTCAAAACCATTGATGCCTACTAC